>NZ_JAPWBB010000007.1:0-140971 GCF_041433235.1 Neisseria sp. 27098_8_112
AGTGGCCTGCGTGGTATAGTAAAATTGCAGGACACGCTGAACTTCCTGCGCAACCTGCACATTAAAACGGTCGGCAATCTGAGACTGGTAGTCGGAAGGCTTGTTTTGGGAAGCCATCATTTGAGCGGCTTTTTCTTCCGTTACCTGATAAGTACGCTGAATCAGCTGATTGAGCTGCTCTGTGCTAACCGGCGTTTCTTGTTTGTAAAGGATACGGCCGTTTTGCAGAATCAGTGCATACATTTGTGTCGCATGAATGCCGAACACGGCAACTTTTTCCTCTGCCATTTCGGGAGCATGCGTATTCATCCAATAGACGAAGGCATTGCGTTGCGCCAGCAAGTCCAAATCCAAAGCAGACAAAGGCAAGCCGGCATTTTCAAACATTTCAATGCGTGGCTCGACATCGTCTTTTTTGGCGGCAACAGCTAAAACATGCTGACCCAAACCGACTTCTTCAGCTTGAAAGTCGTAGTTCATCTCTTCAATAGGCGCAAATTGGCCGACTTCCGCCTCGATAAACTCTTCCAAGTCCAAATCGGTATCACGCGGGTTGTAAATAATTTGCTCAACTGTCGCCAAATTTTGTGGCACAGCAGCAACAATATTTTTGCAAGAACTGCGTAATTGTGTGTAAGTATGTTGGATGTAAGTGGCAAGCTGATCGTAGTCTTGAATTTTGTTGCCTTTGACAATATTTTTAGGCAATTTGGTAATAACGTATTTTTCCAGCTGAATTTGGTTTAAACTACGGCCTGTCAGTTGTACCATCTTAATGGCATGTTGGCTGATGTCGACGCCGATGGCAGAGCGGTTGTTCAATCCGCTAGAAGCCTTGCCTGTTTTGGTATCTTTCGTGCTTTTAAATAAGCGCATGATTTGACTTCCCTGTATCATTTAGGAGTGAGTAACTGTTTCGTTATCCGTAAAGGACTTCTTATTCTTTACACAGTATTGACTGTGGCTGATAGAAATCGTTTCCCATTTTACTTTATTTATCGCCATTAATGGCAAAATTATTACCTAGTCATGATTAAAAAGATTATAACGACCTGCATGGGTCTCTTATTAGGACTGGCTCTTTTTGGTGTAGGTCTGATTGCAATTGCAATTTTGGTAACCTATCCAAAACTGCCGTCTTTGGACTCTTTACAACACTACAAACCAAAAATGCCGCTGACGATTTATTCTTCAGACGGCCAAGTCATTGGCGTTTACGGCGAACAACGGCGTGAATTTACCAAAATCGGCGACTTCCCGAAAATTTTGAAAGACGCCGTGATTGCCGCCGAAGACAAACGCTTCTACGACCACTGGGGCGTGGACGTTTGGGGTGTGGCACGCGCTGCAATCGGCAACGTCATGGCCGGCGGCGTTCAATCCGGTGCCAGTACGATTACGCAACAGGTTGCCAAAAACTTCTACCTGAGCAGCGAGCGTTCGTTCACCCGTAAATTCAACGAAGCACTGTTGGCCTACAAAATCGAGCAGTCTTTAAGCAAAGACAAGATTTTGGAGCTGTACTTCAACCAAATCTATTTGGGCCAACGTGCTTATGGTTTTGCATCTGCAGCCCAAATTTATTTCAATAAAAATGTTAATGAATTAACATTGGCCGAAGCCGCCATGCTGGCCGGCTTGCCTAAAGCACCTTCTGCCTACAACCCGATTGTAAACCCTGAGCGTGCCAAATTGCGTCAGGCTTATATTCTGAACAATATGCTGGAAGAAGGCATGATTACCCTGCAGCAACGCGATCAGGCTTTGAAAGAAGAGTTGCATTACGAGCGTTTTGTACAAAACATCGATCAAAGCGCTCTGTACGTTGCCGAAATGGTGCGTCAAGAGCTGTTTGAGAAATACGGCGAAGATGCCTACACTCAAGGCTTCAAGGTATACACCACCGTCGACACCGCACACCAGCGCGTGGCCACCGAAGCCCTGCGTAAAGTCCTGCGCAATTTCGACCGCGGCAGCAGCTACCGCGGTGCAGAAAACTACATTGACCTAAGCAAAAGCGACAACGTAGAAGAAACCGTCAGCCAATACCTTTCTACACTTTACACTGTCGATAAAATGATTCCGGCGGTTGTATTAGAAGCCTCTCGCAAAGGTGTACAGATTCAGTTGCCAAGCGGCCGTAAAGTCACGCTAAACAGCCACGCTTTAGGCTTTGCCGCCCGTGCCGTCAACAACGAAAAAATGGGTGAAGACCGCATCCGCCGCGGCTCCGTTATCCGCGTTAAAGGCAGCGGCGATACCTTTACCGTTGTTCAAGAGCCTTTGTTGCAAGGCGCATTGGTGTCTTTAGATGCGAAAACTGGTGCAGTCCGCGCATTGGTCGGCGGCTACGACTACCACAGCAAAACCTTCAACCGCGCAACTCAAGCCATGCGCCAACCCGGCTCGACGTTTAAACCGTTCGTTTATTCCGCCGCTTTGGCAAAAGGCATGACTGCTTCCACCATGATTAACGATGCACCGATTTCCCTGCCGGGCAAAGGTGCAAACGGCAAAGCGTGGAACCCGAAAAATTCAGACGGCCGCTATTCCGGTTACATCACGCTGCGCCAGGCTTTGACCGCTTCAAAAAACATGGTGTCCATCCGCATCCTGATGTCTATCGGTATCGGTTACGCGCAACAATACATCCAACGCTTCGGCTTCAAGCCGTCTGAAATCCCTGCCAGCCTGTCTATGGCTTTGGGTACAGGTGAAACCACGCCGTTGCGTATTGCAGAAGGTTATAGCGTCTTTGCCAACGGCGGTTACAAAGTGTCCGCCCACGTCATCGACAAAATCTACGACAGCCAAGGCCGTCTGAGAGCGCAAATGCAACCTTTGGTAGCCGGTGAAAACGCGCCTCAAGCCATTGACCCGCGCAACGCTTACATCATGTACAAAATCATGCAGGACGTTGTCCGTGTCGGTACCGCACGCGGTGCAGCCGCACTCGGCCGCGCCGACATCGCCGGTAAAACCGGTACCACCAACGACAACAAAGACGCATGGTTTGTCGGCTTCAACCCTAGCGTTGTGACTGCCGTCTATATCGGCTTTGACAAACCGCGCAGCATGGGTCGTGCAGGTTACGGTGGTACAATCGCCGTACCGGTATGGGTAGAATACATGCGCTTCGCCCTGAAAGGCACCAGCGTCAAACCGATGAAAGCTCCTGAGGGCGTGGTTTCGAACGGTGGCGAAGTGTATATGCGCGAACGCATGACCACCAGCTCCGACCTGGCCTTGGACAACAGCGGCGTTGCTCCGCATCCTGCTCAATCTGCCCGTCGCGCAGTTCCGAATGAAAACCGCCGCCGCACCGAGAGCGGCAATGCGCCAACCCGTGAAGAATTAGACGAAACCCCAGTTCTGCCAAACAATACCGGCAACAATAACAAACAACAACTGGACTCTCTGTTCTAACAAATCAAGGCCGTCTGAAACGTTCAGACGGCCTTTTTTGAGAAAATTCAAAGCAAAACCATGATTGATTTACACTGCCATTCGACCGTTTCAGACGGCATGCTCTCCCCAACCGAAGTCGTCCGACTCGCCCGTCAAAACGGTTGCACCCTGCTCGCCCTGACCGACCACGACCACACCGGCGGACTTGCCGAAGCACGCACCGAAGCCGATATCCTCGGCCTCCCCTTCGTCAACGGCGTGGAAATATCCGTCACTTGGCGCGGCCGCACCATCCACGTTGTCGGCTTGGACTTTGACGAACACAACGAAGCCCTGCAAAACCTGCTTGCAGAAGTCCGCAAAGGCCGTCTGAAACGATTGGAAGCCATCGCGGCCAAGCTGGAGAAAAAAGGCATAACAGGCGCGTATGAAGGCGCGCTGGCATTGGCCGCCAACAAAGAAATGGCCAGCCGCACCCACATTGCCGAATTCCTCATCCGCGAAGGCCATGTTAAAAACAAACAGCAGGCATTTACCAAATATCTGGGCGACGGCAAATCCTGTTCCGTCAGACATGAATGGGCCACACTGGAAGACTGCGTAGCCGCGATTACAGGCGCGGGCGGCATGGCCATTATCGCCCACCCGATGCGCTATGAATTATCCGCCACCGCCAAACGAAACCTGTTTCAAGAATTTAAAAACCTCGGCGGAGCAGGGATTGAAGTACACAGCGGCAACTGCTGCAAAAACGACCGCCTCAACTATGCCCTGCTTGCCGACCGCTTCGACTTTCTCGCCAGCGCAGGCAGCGACTTCCACCGCCCCAACGACTTCAGCGGCGGCATACTCGGTGCCTGCCCCGACTTACCCGAACAATGCCGCCCGGTCTGGGAACACTTTAAGGCCGTCTGAATTTTTGACAGCAATTTTTCAGACGGCCCGCCAAGTATGAGATAGTTATAAACATATCACACTCTACATATTGAAACTGCCTGCCCGATACACCATAATGACCCTATAAATACTCGGAAAAAAGGTTAACGCCATGTGCCAACTGCTCGGCATGAATTGCAACACTCCCACAGACATCATGTTTTCTTTTGAAGGCTTCCGCCGTCGCGGCGGCATTACCGACCACCACGCCGACGGCTTCGGTATCGGCTTTTTCGAAGGCAAAGGCGTGCGCTTGTTTCACGACGACAAACCCAGCGCCAACTCGCCCGTTGCCGACTTGGTACGCGCCTACCAAATCAAATCTGAAAACGTTATCGCCCATATCCGCAAGGCCTCACAAGGCCAGACCTCACTAGCAAACACTCATCCCTTCATGCGCGAGATGTGGGGCGAATATTGGCTGTTTGCCCACAACGGCCATTTGATTGATTTTTTCCCCGAGCAGGGCGAGTACTACCATGCCGTCGGCACGACCGATTCCGAACGCGCGTTCTGCTTTATTCTCAACCGCCTGCGCAGCCGCTTTGCCACCAAGCCCGAACCTGAAGTTTTGTTTGATGCCATCGCCGGCCTAACCCATGAAATCCGCCGCTATGGCTTGTTTAATTTCGTGATGTCCAACGGCGACTGCCTGTTTGCCCACGCCAGCACCTTACTGCACTACATCGTGCGCAAAGCCCCGTTTGGTAAAGCGCGTTTGCTGGACGATGATGTCATGGTCGATTTTTCAGAAGTGACCACCCCGAACGATAAAGTTTCCGTCATCGCCACCCTGCCCCTGACACGAGATGAAACCTGGTCGCAATTGGCAGTCAATGAATTAGTGATGTTTCAAGACGGCGACATTGTCCTCAGTGACCGCCCCGAAAATCCGGTTTATATGAGTGCAGAAGAAGGTTTGGAAATCGCCCGTGCCGTCGGCGTATCGGTTTAACGTTTGCTCGACTGAAAAACACAAGGCCGTCTGAAAGGCTCAACTTCGCTCAAGTTGCCCTTTCAGACGGCCTTTTTATACTTAATCCAGCGAAAAGCCTTTACTATACGAAAATAACGCAATCCGCTACAATAATAGTTCACAAACAATAAATTCAATTGCTTAGCGACCTTGCCGAGCGTATGACAAGGAAACCCGATGAAGTGCCCGTTTTGCCAACACCCCAACACACAAGTAGCCGACTCGCGATGGCTGGAAGACACCAACAGCATCCGTCGCCGTCGCAAATGCTTGGAATGCGGACAACGCTTCAGCACCTTTGAAACCGTTGAAATGCGGATGCCGCAAGTCATCAAATCCAATGGCACACGGGTTCCCTTCAATCCGCACAAACTGCAGACCAGCCTTGAGCGCGCGCTGCACAAACGCCCTGTCACGCAAGAACAAATCGATGAAACCGTTGCCCTTATCGAGCAGCGCCTCTACCGTTTGGGCAAAAAAGAAGTCGCTTCGCGCATCGTTGGCGAAATGGCAATGGAAGAGCTGGCAAAAATCGACCAAGTCGCTTATGTCCGCTTCGCGTCTGTCTATAAAAGCTTTAAAGACGTTTCCGAATTCACCCAAGTCATCGCCGAATGCAAAGCCAAATAAGGCCGTCTGAAACCATGTTTTCCGCACTTGATACCCAAATGATGCAAACCGCCCTCGAGCTGGCCAAGCTTGGGCGGTTTTCTACTTCCCCCAATCCCCGCGTCGGTTGCGTAATTGCACACGGCGCACAAATCGTCGGACAAGGTTTCCACGTCAAAGCAGGCGAGCCGCACGCTGAAGTTCATGCGTTGAGGCAGGCCGGAGCGGCGGCCAAAGGCGCAACGGCCTATGTCACGCTGGAACCTTGCAGCCATTACGGCCGCACACCGCCATGCGCCGAAGCGCTGGTTCATTCCGGTGTAACGCGCGTGGTTGCCGCCATGACCGACCCTAATCCGTTGGTCTCAGGCAAAGGCTTATCCATGCTGGAAGCCGCCGGAATCCGTACCGAAAGCGGTTTGCTGGAAGCTCAGGCGCGCGAACTCAACCGCGGTTTCCTGTCGCGTATCGAACGCGGCAGACCGTTTATCCGCCTCAAATGTGCCGCCAGTTTGGACGGTAAAACCGCCCTTTCAGACGGCCGCAGCTTTTGGATTACTGGCGAAGCAGCACGCGAAGACGTACAAATTCTTCGTGCCGAAAGTTGCGCCGTTTTGACCGGTATCGGTACCGTACTTGCCGACAACCCGAAGCTCAACGTCCGCAGCCTCCCCACCTTGCGCCAACCTGCGCGTATCGTCTTGGACAGCCGACTGCAAATCCCTTTGGACTGCCACCTCGTGACCGATACCGAAAGTCCAACCGTTATCGTTACCCTTTCCTCAGACGAACAACGTTTGCAGGCTCTAAGTGCATTTGAACATATCCGCATCATCAGGCCGTCTGAACATATCAACGGCCGCATCAATCTTCTTTCCCTCATGCCGCAATTGGCAGAGCTTGGCTTTGGCGAAGTTCTGGTAGAAGCCGGCTCAACACTTGCCTCAGCTTTCCTGAAGGATGACTTGGTGGATGAAATCGTCCTCTACCAAGCGCCGAAACTGTTAGGCGCAGGCAAACCTCTATTCTCCCTCCCTGAAAATCCGGCCGCCCTACTTTCAGACGGCCCTTGGCAAAGTCAATCGGTAGAAATCATCGGGCAGGACATTAAATGGGTTCTCCGAAAAAAAATCCGTCTAATTGCCTCAACTTAATAATTAAACCATTGCAAATAGAATATATCTATCATTTACATAGTAATAAATGTAATTTTTTCGTCAATATATTATAATGACTTTAGCGTATTCCAATTTAAAACTTTGACTTAAGTTAACTATCCTCAAGCGGATTGTCGACAAATTTTCCTTTTTTTCATCACGAAATAATGGATTATTAAGATAAGTTAAGCCACGAAAATTTATTAAAAGTTTTTATTCTAGAAGGGTTTTAAACGGCATAAACGGTAGTTCCATTTCATGAACCATGCATTTGACAAAACGATATCTAAAATCAAAACATGTAGTTGAACGTAACTTCTGAAAATTAAGTATTCAAGAATACCGTTTCCATACCATAGAGGCCGTCTGAACGACCGTTAAACTTTTTTGATTGAGACGAATCAGATAAGTGCTTATGATTTTGTCTAATGTAATTATAAGTATGGTTTTAAGGCTTCACACGATACGGCAGCCGGCTATGGCTATGCGGTTGCAGCAAACAACTCAGGCATCGGGCAAACACTCCCGATTTACTCATTCATTAAACGAAAGACATCATGAAAAACATTACGATACAAAAATTTGCCGATAAGACCGCTAAAATCGGCATCGTTGGCTTAGGCTACGTCGGTTTACCACTGATGTTGCGCTATGTGGATATCGGTTACCAAGTTTTGGGTTTCGACATTGACACCAACAAAGTCGACAAGCTCAACAAAGGCGAAAGCTACATTGAGCATATCCCTTCCGACAAAATTGCCGCTGCTTCCAACAGCCTGTTTGAAGCAACGACCGACTTCTCCCGCATCGGCGAAGTAGAAGCCGTCATTTTGTGCGTACCGACTCCGCTGAACAAATACCGCGAGCCGGATATGAGCTTTGTGATCGACACTACCGACGCGGTCAAACCTTACCTGCGCGCCGGTCAAGTGCTGTCTTTGGAATCCACCACCTACCCTGGCACTACCGAAGAAGAATTGCTGCCACGCATGGAAGAAGGCGGCTTGAAAGTCGGTCAAGACGTGTTCTTGGTTTACTCTCCTGAGCGTGAAGACCCGGGTAACCCTAACTTTGAAACCCGTACCATTCCAAAAGTCATCGGCGGCCACACCCCTGCCTGTTTGGAAGTCGGCCTTGCGCTGTATCAACCTGCTATCGATAAAGTTGTTCCGGTAAGCTCCACCAAAGCGGCCGAGCTGACCAAACTTCTGGAAAACATCCACCGCGCCGTAAACATCGGCTTGGTGAACGAGATGAAAATCGTTGCCGACAAAATGGGCATCGACATCCATGAAGTCATCAATGCCGCGGCAACCAAACCATTTGGCTTCGTTGCTTATTATCCAGGCCCTGGCTTGGGCGGCCACTGTATCCCTATCGACCCGTTCTACCTGACTTGGAAAGCACGCGAATACGGTGTAAACACCCGTTTCATCGAGCTGGCCGGCGAAGTGAACTCCCACATGCCCGACTACGTTATCGAAAAAGTCGGCCTGGCTTTGAATGACCACAACCGTTCTATCAAAGACAGCAAAATCTTGGTATTGGGTATCGCCTACAAGAAAAACGTGGATGATATGCGTGAAAGCCCGTCTGTGGAAGTTATGGACCGCCTGCACAAACTGGGCGCAGTGGTTTCCTACTCCGACCCACATGTTCCAGAGTTCCCACATATCCCTGGCCACCACTACTTCGACCTAAAGAGCGAAGCGCTGACCCCTGAAACTGTCGCCCAATACGATTGCGTGGTTCTGACCACCGATCACGACAAATTCGACTATGACATGATTACCGAACATGCCAAGCTGATTGTCGATACACGCGGCAAATTCCCAGTGAAAAATCCTAAAGTCATCAAAGCATAATCTTGCTTCAGACGCATCCGGCTGCCTCCGGTTTTCCCACCGGGACGGCGGCCGGTTTCCCAAGGCCATTTGTTTTTTCAGACGGCCTTGGGAAACCGGCAACGGTAACAACGCATCTCTTACGAAAAACGCTCAGCTCGAACTTCCGGCCGTCTGAAAACAAATAATATGAACGCGAAAAAAATCCTCGGCTACGCATTGGGTCCGATAGGAAGCGCCGCTTTCGGCCTGCTTTCCCTGCCGCTCATCTCATGGTACTTCCCTGCGGAAGACATCGGCCGTATCGTACTCTTGCAGACCATTGCCGGACTGAGCATTCTGCTCTTGGGCTTGGGGTTGGACCAATCCTATATTCGTGACTATTACGCCGTTAAAGACAAGGCCGCGCTGTTCAAATCCGTTTTTTTATCGCCATTGATTCTGACTGTGGCGGTTGTGGTTTTAGTGTTACTGATAAACGCATCATGGCCGTCTGAAATCATTTTTGACATCCCCAGTGCAAATTTGGGGATTCTCTTTCTGATTTTCTTAGCCACCACGCTGATTATCCGTTTTTTAGCCTTGATTTTGCGGATGAAAGAGCAGGCATTGGCTTTTTCCGTCAGCCAGCTTGCGCCGAAATTCTTGATTTTGGTGTTGGTTTTTGCCGTGATCGCTTCCGGCTTGCCTGCCAATACCACTTCGCTGGTTTTTGCCTACACCGCAGCCCAAGTGCTGACCGTTGTACTGTTGATCTATCAACTGCGCCGAGACCTGCAAGCCGTTTCCCATGCGAAATGGTCGTCCGAGCTACATCGGGACGGCCTGCGCTACGGCCTGCCGCTGGCATTCGGCAACTTAGCCTATTGGGGCCTGACTTCGATTGACCGCTTCGTCCTCAAAAACATCTCGGGTTTGGACGAATTGGGCATTTATTCGATGGCAGTCAGCTTTGGCGCCGTCGCCCTGATTTTCCAAAGTGTGTTTTCCACCATTTGGGCGCCTTTGGTGTTCAAATGGGTAGAAGAAAAAACCAATCTGGACAAAATCGGCGATATCACGCTTTCCATGACCGTCCTCATCAGCGCAATGATTTGCCTCATTGGGATCTTCTCGCCGATGGCGACCTGGATACTGCCGGAAAAATACACGCAGGTTCAATTTATCCTGCTCTCGTGTATGCTTTTCCCCCTGTTTTATACGCTGACCGAAGTCAGCGGCATCGGTTTGAACGTCGTCCGATCGACTTGGCTGATTACCGTCATCAACATCGTTGCCTTTATCGCCAATACTGCCCTGCTCTATCTGCTGGTGCCTAAATTCGGTGCAAAAGGTGCGGCTATGGCCAGCGCAACGGCTTTTTGGCTGTTTTTTATCTTTAAAACCGAATTCTCTTCACGCCTGTGGCAACCTTTGCCGCGCCTGAAGATTTATACCAACTCAACGCTCTGCCTGATGATCTGCATTGCCTATACTTGGCTGGGTACGCGCGACAACTACATTTGGTTTGCGCTGGCATGGGCAGTCGGACTGGGTTTCCTGTTCCTAAAATACAAACACGCACTATTTGCCGCAACCGAAAAAATCAAAGCCAAATTAAACCGTTCGGCAAAATAGCCAACCTGAGATTCACGTCTCTACGATAACAACAGAACGACTATGAAAATAAAACGTCTGAACTTATACACTTACATCCTATACATCATGCTCGCAGCCTATATGCTGGGGCCCGCGCTGTCCTTTAAGGTCGGCGTGCCGCGTATCGACAACCCGCTGACCCTGATATTTGTACTGCTTGGTTTTGTCGTATTTTTTCTGGAAAGCAAGCATATTCCGCGCAAGATTTTTGCCATGCTCTGCGCCCTGACCACTATGTGCATCTGGCCTGCCATCCACATGGGCATTACGTCGCTGACGCCGACGCAGTACATGGATATTTTGTTTTTTATGGCGGTTCCGGCTTTCTTCTACTTGTTTTACCAAGTATTGAAGCGCGCCGACGACCCTTTGGGAACAATTCAGAAGTTCCTCATCGTATTTACGCTGTTTATCGCCGTGCCGCCGTTTGCAGAACTGGCCACCGGTATTCAGTTTGTGAGTGCCAGCGATGAGTTGGCTATTGACGAAGGCTCGCTCAAAGGCTTGTTCTTTAACCCGAACAACCTTGCCGCCACCGCAGTCTGCCTTGCGCCTGCCATTTTGTTTTTCTTCCAACTCCAAGGACGGAAACACAAAGAAAAACTGCTGGGCTGGGGCTTGTTCCTGCTGTTGGGCATGGCCATTTTCGCCAGCGTATCGCGTACCGCCATCGGCTGTTACCTGTTGATTTTGCTGGTTTATACGGCCTATCGCAAAAACGGTTTTATTACTGTCGGCGTTGCTGGTTTGCTGGTGTTGGTGTTGTCGATGATTCCATCACGCGCGATTGCGGAATTTTTGCTGTCGCTCAACGGCAACCAGTTTTTGGAACGCTTTTCCAGCCGCGTGTACCTCTTCCTGTACGACTTAGGCAGCGACAACTCCGTGTCCTACCGTCAGGAGATTTACAACTACTTCTGGAACAATCCGCCCCTGCTGCTGACCGGCTACGGTCCTAAAAACTTCCGCGAATATTTCGGCGGCCATTTGAGCGGCAGCTTGGGCTTTGAAAACCCGCACAGCTTCATCATCGAGCTGTATCTGGGTTTCGGCATGATTTCCTTACTCGGCTTTATTGCCTTTGTGGCGTGTTATTTCCTCTACACCGCCTCAAACCGCGCAGTAACCGGCAAATCGCGCGTTTTGGCTTGGGTTGCCTTGGGCATTTTCCTGCTGGCCGGTTTTATTCCGTCCACCATTTTGCGTATGCCGTTTATCTGGCTGCCCTGCCTGCTGATTTTTATTTACAGCGTATTTGTTGCGCCCAAGCTGAAAGATATGGCCGCTTACGCATACAACGAAACACTATACGATACGAAGAAACCATCATGAAAATCATCCTGACTACCTCCATGTCTGGCCTCGGTGGCACTGAAAACGCCACTTTCCGCCTCGGCCGCCTGCTCAAACAACGCGGACACGATATCGTATTGGCCTCTTCAGACGGCCCTTTGATTCAGGAAGCGCAAGCATTGGGCATCCGTTGGCAGCCGATCGATTTTTACCAAGGCGGATTATTGGGTTACGTCAAAGGCATGTTTGCCTATATGAAACTGCTGAAAAAAGAAAAACCTGATGTGATTCACTGCCAAATGGCGCGTATCGTTCCGGCCTGCGCCATTGCAACCAAGTTCGCTTCGCCGAAAACCAAAGTGTTCTACCACGCGCGCGGCCTTGATCCGGAAACTTATCCGAAAATTGCCAAGCTTTTCGACAAGCTAGGTGTGTACATCATCGGCAACTGCAAACACGAACGCGAAAAACTCATCCGTTACGGTTTCCCTGCCAACCGCATCACCTACACTTACAACGCCCTGCACAAAGCAGATTTCGTTCCTGAAAAAACGGTCAAAGACTATGTCCAACTGGGCACACTTTCCCGTTTGGACACCGTCCGCGCCGTGCATCTGATGTTGGATATTTTGAAGAAAATGGTTGACCGCGGCATGCCTGTACGCCTTAACGTTGCAGGTATCGGCGAAGAAATGGACAACCTCAAAGCCCAAGCCAAACGTTTGGGCATTGAAGACAAAGTCACCTTCCTCGGCGGCGTCCGCGACTTGACCGGCTACTTCAAAGAAGTCGATATTTTAGTGAACACGCCGCATTGCGTGGGCGACCACGGCGCAGGTGTCGGTAACAATATTTTGGAAGCCGGCCTTTACGACACGCCTGTCGTGACCTACAACATGGCGGGCATTTCCGAAATGGTCATCACCGGCCAAACAGGCTACTGCATTCCTTTCGGCGATGACGAAGCGTTTATTGAAGCCGTCGATACACTCATCAAGCATCCTGAGTTGCGCAGTCAAATGGGCAAAGCCCTGCACAAACATGTCGAAACTTTATGCTCCGACGACGAAATCTACAGCACCACCATGGCTGCGTACGAAATGTAAGGCCGTCTGAAACATGAACATTACCATCGTCGCCCCTTATTGCTCGCTGCCGTCCGAGCCGCACTTCAACCGCTTCTGGTATCTTGCCGAGCTGTTGTCGCAGTCGCATGACGTGTTGCTGATTACCAGCAACTTCAAGCACTACGACAAATCTTTCAGACGGCCCGAAGATGCCGAGGCCGCCTCACAAGGCCGTCTGAAAGTCATGCTGTTGGAAGAAAGCGGATACAGCAAAAACGTGTCTTTAGGACGCGTGACCAGCCATCACCGCTTCGTCAAACATTTTGAAAAATGGTTGGAAAACTGCCGTCCGGGCGAACAAGATGTCGTCTTTTCCGCCTATCCGCTGATTGCCACCAACCTGCTGTTGGGCAAACACAGAGCGCGTTTGGGCTACAAACTGATTGTCGATGTGCAGGACGTATGGCCGGAGTCTTTCTCCTCGGTCGTACCGTTTTTGAAAAAAGTACCGCACAACCTACTGCCCTTTGCTTCACGCGCCAACCAAGCCTATCGCTACGCCGACGCGCTGGTTGCCGTATCGCAGACTTATCTCGACCGCGCCAAAGAAGCCAATCCGAACGTACCTGGCGAAGTCGTTTATATCGGCGCGGATTTTCCGAAACTCGATGCTGCGCCAGCCAAATATTTTGGCGACGATAAAACCCGCTTTTTCTACTTGGGCACGCTCAGTTACAGCTATGACGTGGAAACCGTGTGCAAAGGCGTTCGCAAGCTGTTGGACGCCGGCGAAAACGTCGAATTACACATCATGGGCGGCGGCCCCGATTTGGACAGGCTCAAACAATACGCCTGCGACGGCATCAAGTTTTACGGCTACATTCCTTACGCCGAAATGATGTCGGTCGCCAAAGGCTGCGACATTTCCGTCAACGCCATCCACTCTTACGCCATGCAGTCGATTACCAACAAACTGTCCGACTATATGGCTTTGCAAAAACCGATTCTGAACAGCCAGGTCAACGACGAAGTTGCCGAAGTCCTTACCCTGCTGCCGCATGCGAACTACCGTTCCGGCGATGTGGACGGTTTCGTTCAAGCCGCCAAAGATATCTTAAAGCGCAAAAACGATCCTGTTCAGTCCGAAGAAATCGTCCGCCGCTTCAAACGCGACGTTGCCTATCAAAAAATCGTCAATCTGATTGAAAGATTAGCTCATGAATAAATTTTTCAAACGCCTGTTTGACATTGTTGCCTCCGCGTCAGGGCTGATTATCCTGTCGCCTGTGTTTTTGATTTTGGTGTACCTCATCCGCAAAAACTTAGGCTCGCCCGTGTTCTTCATCCAAGAGCGACCGGGCAAGGATGGCAAGCCGTTTAAAATGATTAAATTCCGCTCCATGCGCGATGCAATCGATAAAGACGGCAACCCACTACCGGACAGCGAACGCCTGACCGATTTCGGCAAAAAATTACGTGCCACCAGTTTGGACGAACTTCCTGAATTATTGAATGTCTTAAAAGGCGAGATGAGTCTGGTTGGCCCTCGTCCGCTGCTGATGCACTACCTGCCGTTGTACAACGACTTCCAAAACCGCCGCCACGAAATGAAACCAGGCGTGACCGGTTGGGCGCAAGTCAATGGCCGCAACGCCATTTCATGGGACGAAAAGTTCGCCCACGATGTTTGGTACATCGACAACTTCAGCTTTTGGCTGGATATCAAAATTTTGTTCCTGACGGTTAAAAAAGTCTTCGTCAAAGAAGGCATCTCAGCCGAAGGAGAAGCCACCATGCCTTATTTCACGGGTAATAAAACTGATGAAAAAAAATAACATACTGATTCTGTCGGCAGGTCGCCGTGTCGAATTGGTGCAGGACTTCCAAACCGAAGCCGCACGTTTTTCAGACGGTATCGGCGTTTTTGCCACTGACCTCAACCCCCACATGTCTTCTGCCTGCCATGTTGCCGACCGCGCTTTCAGCGTACCGCGCATCGATGCGGCCGAATACATTGACAGCATTTTCGAGCTGGCCCAACAACACGACATCGGTCTGATTGTGCCAACCATCGATACCGAGCTGCTCAAACTGGCCGAAGCACGTGACCGTTTTGAAGCTGAAGGAATACATATTGTCATTTCTGACGCAAAGCTGATTACCCTGTGCCGTGACAAGCGCCTGACCGCAGGCCTGTTTGCACAATACGGCATTCGTTCGCCTGAAATTTACGAACGGGACCGCCTGGTTTTCCCATGTTTTGCCAAGCCTTATGACGGCAGCCGCGCCATCGGTGCGAAAAAAATCAATACACCGGCTGATTTGACTGTCGACATTACTGAAGACCCGAAAATGATGTTCGCCCAATACATCGATATCGAAAATACTTTCTCCGAGTTTACCGTCGATATGTATTACGACCGTCAAGGCCGTCTGAAATGCGCCATTCCTCGCGAACGTTTGGAAGTGCGCACCGGCGAAGTCAGCAAAGGCGCAACCCGACGCAATGCCCTGTATGAGGAGCTGATTGAAAAAATGGCCGTATTGGAAGGCGCACGCGGCTGCATTACCGCGCAATTCTTCGTCAGCAAAACCGACAGCACAACCTACGGTGTGGAAATTAACCCGCGCTTCGGCGGCGGTTTCCCACTGACTTACGCAGCAGGCGGCAACTATCCGGGCTGGCTGATTCAAGAATATATCGGCGGCCAAGACGTCCTGTTCTCCGACGACTGGGAAAACAATTTAATCATGCTTCGTTATGATGCTAAGATTTTGGTAAGAGAACATGATTAAACCGGAAGAATCCGTCATCGTCTTCGATCTTGACGATACGCTTTACTCTGAGCACGACTACAAATGCTCCGGAATACAAGCAGTTGTAGGGACAATTACGTCACTTTACCCACAATACGATGCCGACGTACTAAATGAAATTGCAGACAATAAAAGTAAAGACTGGCTCGACAATTTGTGTCATCATTGCAAATTAAACGAATTAGAGAAACAATCACTTTTGTGGCAATATCGACTACACAGGCCTGTTATCCGACCCTATGTCGAACCGTCTTTTTTACGGAAGCTGATGCACCCTTTTGCCGCACGCGCCCTGATTACAGACGGCCGCAGTCTGACACAGCGTTTGAAAATACAGGCCTTGGGTTTGACCGATTTGTTTGACGACATTTTGATTTCGGAAGCCATGCAATCGGAAAAACCCGACGACAAGCGTTTTGTCTTCCTGCAAAACAAATATCCGGCTGCAAAACGTTTCATCTACATCGGCGACAACATCAAAAAAGATTTTGTTGCACCCAACAAACTGGGTTGGCTCTCCATAGGCATCATGCCTAAGCCGCACAATATTCATCAAGCCGAGCCCGAGCAATACGGTCGTGAATACCAGCCCACCCTTTGGATAAACACCCTGGAAGAACTGACTACACTGACAACTTCCGCCACCGAAAAAGCAAATGCATAAGGGACATTTCTCCATGAAAATCTTATTTATGGGTCGCAAACAGGTTTCCGCCAACCTGCTTCGTTTTTTGACCAAACAAGACCATATCGAAATCGTCGGTGTCTTGACCGACAGCCATCTGCAAGGCTCGCCGACCACGGCTGCCGCGCAGGAATTGGGCTTGTCCCTGTACACCTTCGATACGGCTTTGGAAGCAATGCGAGAAGGCCGTCTGAAATACGATTTGGGCTTGTCCGTCCTTTACTGGCGCAAGCTGCGTGATGAATTCCTGAGCATTCCGACTTTAGGCACGATCAACTTCCACCCTGCGCTGTTGCCCGAATACAAAGGCACAGGCGGCTACAATCTGGCCATCATGGACGAGTTGAACGAATGGGGCAATACCGCCCACTACGTCGATGCTTCCATCGATACCGGCGAAATCATCGAAGTGGACCGCTTCCCGATCGATGCCGAAACAGAAACCGCCCAATCGCTCGAACGCAAAACCATGCAGGCCTTGGAAGATTTCGCACGACGCATCATCACCCACGCCATCGAGTCGAAAACCAAATTGCCGACCACGCCAAACATCGGTGGCCGCTACGTCAGCCGTGACGAGATGGAAGCCATGAAGCAAATCCGCGACGGCGACAATATCGAGAAGAAAATCCGCGCCTTCTGGTTCCCTCCTTACGACGGCGCATACGTCGAAATCAACGGTCAGAAATACACCCTGATCAACCGTCAACTGCTGGAAGAAATCGCTCCCAAAGGCTCAACCAGTCTTTTTGCAGGAAAAACAAATGCTTAATACATCACTCTCCCCATGGCCAAGCTTTACTCAAGAAGAAGCCGATGCCGTTTCCAAAGTCCTGCTGTCCAACAAAGTCAACTACTGGACAGGTACGGAATGTCGCGAATTTGAAAAAGAATTTGCCGCCTTTGTCGGCACGCAATACGCCGTCGCCCTTTCCAACGGTACGTTGGCTTTGGACGTAGCCCTCAAAGCAATGGGCATCGGCCAAGGCGATGATGTGATTGTCACTTCACGCACTTTCTTGGCTTCCGCATCCTGCATCGTGACTGCCGGCGCAAATCCGGTGTTCGCCGATGTCGATTTGAACAGCCAAAACATCAGCGCCGAAACCATCAAAGCCGCTTTGACGCCAAACACCAAAGCCATCATCGTGGTTCACCTTGCCGGTATGCCTGCCGAAATGGACGACATCATGGCTTTGGCAAAAGAACATAACTTGTGGGTTATCGAAGACTGCGCCCAAGCGCACGGTGCGAAATACAAAGGCAAATCCGTCGGCTCTATCGGCCACGTCGGTGCTTGGTCGTTCTGCCAAGACAAAATCATGACCACCGGCGGCGAAGGCGGTATGGTAACCACCAACGACAAAGCGCTGTGGAGCAAAATGTGGTCTTACAAAGACCACGGCAAAAGCTACGATGCCGTGTACCACCGCGAACACGCACCCGGTTTCCGCTGGTTGCACGAAAGCTTCGGCACCAACTGGCGCATGATGGAAATGCAGGCTGCCATCGGCCGCATCCAGCTCAAACGTATGCCCGAATGGACTGCCCGCCGCCAAGCGCACGCCGCCAAACTGGCTGAAAGCTTGGGCAAATTTACCAGCATCCGTTTGGTTGAGGTGGCCGACTACATCGAACACGCGCAATACAAGTTCTACGTTTTCGTCAAACCCGAACACCTGAAAGACGGCTGGACGCGCGACCGCATCGTCAATGAACTGAACGCGCGCAAAGTCCCATGCTATCAAGGCAGCTGCTCAGAAGTGTATTTAGAAAAAGCCTTCGACGACACGCCTTGGCGTCCGAAAGAGCGTTTGAAAAACGCTGTCGAGTTGGGCGACACCAGCCTGATGTTCTTGGTGCACCCAACCCTGACCGATGAAGAAATTGCGTTCTGCAAAGAAAACATCGAAGCCGTATTGACTGAAGCCACGGCATAATCATTTTCAGACGGCCTGCAACTTCAGGCCGTCTGAAAAAATAAAACAGCCTGCTTCAAACAATCCGTACCAAGCCACATTACAACACTCAGACACAAGAAATATAAAATGAACTTGGAAACCCTGCTGGCTCTGCCGCGCAACCTTAAAAAAACCTTCTTCGTCATCCACGATATCTTGATGATATTCGTGGCGTTTTGGTTTGCCCAAAGCCTCAAAGTGCAATATTCCGACGAATGGTTGAGTATCGCCAACTGGCTGGCTTTCGGCAGCACCGCTGTGCTGACCATCATCCTTTTCATCCGTATCGGCCTCTATCGCGCCGTCACACGCTTCGTCAGCATCCGCGTCCTGACCGCCGCCGCATTCGGCAGCATTATTTCGGCGGTCTTGTTCTGCCTGACCACCCTGATTTTTGAACAAAAACTACACCTTGCCCTGCCCATCGTCTATTTCTTGGTTTTGGTAGTCGGCGTAACCAGCTCGCGCATGATCCTGCGTGCGATTCTGACCGACCATCACCGCAAACAGATGACCCCTGTCATCATCTACGGCGCAGGCCAATCCGGCCGCCAGTTGTTGGAAGCCATCAAACAGGTTAACGAATACTCGGCCATCGCCTTTGTCGATGACAACCCGAAAATCCAACGCACCGTCATCTATGACCTTGCCGTCTACAACCCCAACGAAATCCCGATGCTGATCAGCCGCTACGGCGTCCGCAAAATTCTGCTGGCGATTCCAAGTTCTACGCCTGAAGAACGCAAAGACATCATCCGCCGCCTCGAAGCATACAAATGCGAAGTCCTGACCATTCCGGGCATGAAAGATTTGGTCGACGGCAAAATCAACGTCAGCTCATTGAAAAAAATCTCTGTGGTCGATTTGCTCGGCCGCGCTCCTGTGGCACCGCGCCCTGAATTGATGAGTGCCGACATCAGCGACAAAGTCGTGATGGTGACCGGTGCAGGCGGCTCTATCGGCTCCGAACTTTGCCGTCAGATTCTCAACTGCCGTCCGACCAAACTGCTGTTGTTTGAATTGTCCGAATTTGCCCTATACAGCATAGACAAAGAATTGCGCGAAACCCAAGCCGTGCAAGGCAGCCAAGTCGAAGTCGTACCGCTTTTGGGTTCGGTTCAAAACAAAGAACGCCTTAGCAGCATCATGAAAGCCTATCACGTCGACACCGTTTATCATGCCGCAGCCTACAAACACGTCCCTATGGTTGAGTTCAACACCATAGAAGGCATTCAAAACAACGTATTCGGCACACTCTGCTGCGCGCAGGCTGCCGTAGATGCAGGCGTTTCCACCTTTGTTTTGATTTCCACCGACAAAGCCGTCCGTCCGACCAACACCATGGGCGCCAGCAAACGCATGGCCGAACTCTGCCTGCAAGCGCTTGCCGCCGAGCCGGAACAAAAAACACGCTTCTGCATGGTGCGTTTCGGCAATGTATTGGGTTCGTCCGGCTCCGTTGTCCCTGTATTTGAAAAACAAATTGCCGAAGGCGGCCCGATTACCCTGACCCACCAAGACATTACCCGCTACTTCATGACCATTCCCGAAGCGGCGCAACTGGTTATCCAAGCTGGTGCAATGGGTAAAGGTGGTGACGTATTCGTCCTCGACATGGGCGAATCCGTCAAAATCATCGACCTTGCCCGTCAAATGATTGTCCTCAGCGGCCTCAAGGTCAAAGACGAGCAACACCCGCACGGCGACATCGAAATCAAGATTACCGGCCTGCGCCCAGGCGAGAAACTTTATGAAGAACTGCTCATCGGCGACGAGGTGCAAAAAACCACTCATCCCCGGATTATGACCGCCAGTGAAGTAATGCTTCCATGGACACAATTATCTGACATACTGTCGGAACTCGAAACCGCTTGTCTCCAAAGCGACCAAAACAGCCTGCGCCAGCTTCTGTTGCGCGCACCGACAGGCTTCGTACCTAAAGACGGTATCTGCGACTTGGTTTGGCAACAAAACAACAAGGCCGTCTGAACATTTTCAGACGGCCCGGACACCATCCCGCAAGGACTACTACATGAAAAAAACGCTCTCCCTGCTTACTCTATTCGCACTGACTGCCTGTAACAGCACAACAGTCATTCCTGGTTCAACCATCAAAACCAGAACCAAAACCATTGTTTACACCGATACCGACACCGCAGCCGATACCAACCTCGACAGCCGTGTTGCCGTTTACCCCATCACGCCCAACCTGATTGAAAAAATGCGTATGCCGCCCGTACTTTCCCAAGCCAACCAAGGCTTGGAGCAAAGCAAAAGCGCTTACCGCTACCGCATCGGCAGTGGCGACGTCCTCAATATCATGGTTTGGGCGCACTCCGACCTTAATTCCCCCATCCAGCAAAGCAACCCGCAAACCAACCAAGTCAGCCGCGGCGCCTGGGTAGATGAGGGCGGTTATATCACTTACCCGTTGGCAGGCAAAATTCAAGCCAAAGGCAAAACTTTAGACGAATTGCAAAACACCCTGACCAGCCTTCTGAAACGCTACATTAAAAACCCTCAAGTAGCCATCAACGTTACCGAATTCCGTTCGCAACGTATTTCAGTATCCGGTGCCATCAACCAAGCAGGTCAGCTGCCGATTACCAATATCCCAATGACCATTTTGGATGCCATCAACCAAGCAGGCGGCGTTACCCAAAGTGCCGACACCCAACACATCAAATGGACGCACAACGGCGTCGACCGCACCCTCTCCCTGCAAGACATGCTGCAATACGGCGATATGTCGCAAAACCATCTCCTCAGCCATGGCGACATCGTTTACGTTCCTAACAGCAGCAACAACAAAATCTACATCATGGGCGAAGTTGGCAAACAAGCCACCCTGCCGATCGGCAATCACGGCCTCAACCTGACCCAAGCGCTCGGCGAAGTCGGCGGTATGAACCAAAACTATGCTGACGCAACCGGCGTATTCGTGATCCGTCGCGCACCTGAAGATGCGGCCAAACCTATCCACATCTATCAGCTCAACCTGAAAGATGCGACTTCTTACGCGCTGGGCAGCGAATTCAAACTGCGTTCGGAAGACACCGTTTACGTTACCGCCGCCCCGGTTACCCGTTGGAACCGCGTAATGTCACAAATTACCAACTCCATCAGCAACGTCAACACCCTCGACAATACGTTTAAATAAGCAGTGGTTCCTGCTGTCAGACCCTGTTTGACAGCAGGATACAAAATCACGCACAATCCGACCAAATTACATAAACGGCATATAAAAGCCGTACACACCGCACAAACGGAAAAGCAGTATCTTATAGTCTGACTCACGCTTTTTTCAGACCATAAACCGAAACAATATCATGTACCACAACATACTCATCGTCTGCCTAGGCAACATCTGCCGCTCACCCACAGCAGAGCGGATCATGCAGAAAAAACTACCCGGCCACCGCATCAGCAGCGCCGGCATAAAAGCACTGGCAGGTAAGGATGCCGATTTCCAAGCCATCAAAACCGCACTCAAACACGGCGTTATCGTTGCAGGCCATACGGCACGCCAACTGACCGCCCAAATGTGCGAACAGGCCGATTTGATTCTCGTCATGGAGCCCTGTCAAATCGACATGGTGGCCGACATCCATCCGCCGGCACGCAGCAAAACTATGCTGTTTGCCCAATGGTTGCCTAAAAAAACCGTACCTGACCCATACAAACAAAGCAGCGAAATGTTTGAAGCCGTTTTTGAACAGCTCAATGCTGCCGCAGACACTTGGAAAACCAAACTAAACGGAAAAACTCAACCGGTATAAAACCGGCATGAACAAGAAAGCAAGCAATGAAAAAAACGACCTACACACCTTACAGCGCAGACAACGACGAAATCGACTTCGGCCAACAGTTGCGCGTAATTTGGACAAATAAATACAAAATCCTCGCCGCCCTGCTTGCAGGCGGCATTCTTGGCGCAGCCTTCAGCCTGGCATCCACCCCGCAATACCGCGCCGACGCCATGCTGGAAATTGAAACGCGACAAAACCAAATCCTGACCGAAATCAACAGCATCTTCAACAACCAAACCACGCCGTCTGAAGCAGAAGTCGAGCTGGTTCAATCACGCTTGGTGCTGGGGAAAACAGTTGACGACCTTCAGCTTGACCAAGAAGTCAAAGCCAAATATACACCCGTTATCGGCAGCCTGATGCACAACATCAGCGGCGACCCCGATCCCAAACTGACCGTCGGCAACTTTACCGTACAAGACGAATGGTTCAACAAAACCTTCACGCTGACCGCCAAGAGCAACAAAGCCTATACCCTTACCCTGCCTGACAAACGCGTCGTCGAAGGCAAGGTCGGCGTGCCTCTGAAAATCAACAATCAAACCACCCTCAAAATCGATCAAATCCTAGCCAACCCGGGTCAAGAATTTGCGTTAACCAAGTTTTCCCGTATCAGCGCGATCGAAAACATCCAAAACAAACTGGCGGTCATCAGCAAAGGTAAAACCAGCCCCATCATCAACCTTACCTTTACCGGCACCGACCCTAAACGGACCAGCGTCATCCTCAACAGCATTGCCGACAACTACGTTGCGCAAAATCGCGAACGCGACGTCCAAGTCGCATCCAGCGGTTTGGCTTTCATCAGCGAAGAATTACCACGCTTAAAAGAAACCTTGCAAGATGCTGAAAACAAACTCAATGCCTACCGCCAACAATCAGGCTCCCTCGACATTCCGCTCGAGTCCAAAGGCGCATTGGAAAGCCTGACCGGCATCGAAACCCAAATTACCCTGCTCAAAACCGAAGAAGCAGGTTTGGCCGAGCTGTACACGCCGGAACACCCTTCCTATAAAGCCGTATTGGACAAACTTGCTGTCCTCGAGCGCGCTAAAAACAAAATCAACCAACAAATCGCCGAGTTGCCGAATACCCAACAAGAAGTCATCCGCCTGACCCGTGACGTAGAAACCAACCAAGCAACCTACGTCCAACTGTTGAGCAAACAACAAGAACTCAACATCATGAAAGCCAGTGCGCAAGGCAATGTCCGTATCGTCGATTATGCCTATGTCCCTGAAAACCCCGTTGCACCGCGCAAAGCCGTCATCACGCTCCTGAGTGCACTTGCAGCAGGCTCATTGACCGCTTTGTGGCTGATAATTCGCAACCGCATGAAAAACGGCATTACTTCATCCGAAGAAATCGAAAACCTCAATTTAGAAGTCGTCGCTCTTGTTCCGCACTCCAAAACCCAGCAAAAACGCGACTTCTTCAAAAGCAAATTCAAGAAAACCGGCGGCCGTTCCAACTATCTGCTGGCCAGCGAAGACCGCGCCGACACTGCCGTCGAAGCCATCCGCGCCCTGCGCACCAATATCTACTTTTCCATGCTGGACGCGCCTAACAACATCCTCATGATTACCGGTGCCGCGCCTGAAGCAGGTAAATCCTTTATCTCCGCCAACCTCGCCACCGTAATGGCGCAGTCAGGCAAACGCGTTCTGCTTATCGATACCGATATGCGCAAAGGCTACCTCGACCGACTCTTCGGCCTTACCCCCGAGTTCGGCTTGTCTGACATCCTCAACGGCAAAGCGGCTCCGGCCAAAGCCGTACAAGAGACCGGCGTTGAAAACCTCCACCTCATCAGCAGCGGCAGCTATCCTAGCAATCCGTCCGAGCTTTTGATGGACAACCGTTTCAACGAATTGCTCGCCCACGCGCGCCAACGCTACGATTACGTCATCTTGGACACGCCGCCCGTATTGGCCGTGACCGACGCCGTCATCATCGGCCAACATGCAGGCACCGTCCTGATGATCAGCCGTTATGCGCACACGCGTGCACGAGAGCTTGAAGCCAGCGTCGAACGCCTCAAACAAAACCACATCAACATCAAAGGTGTCGTCCTCAACGGCATGAAGCGCGAAGCCAACAACAGCTACGACTACTACGCCTACGATGCCTACCATTCCGGTAACAATAAATCATAAACCGAAGCAGGCCGTCTGAACTTTCAGACGGCCTAAGGCTTTTTAAACAGCACAAAATATTTTTCACAAACGCCGCCCTTGCACCCCAAAGCCGTTTGTTTTAAAGTAAGCCCCGTTCCCATATGGAAGAGAAACATGAAAATTACCGTCATCGGCGCAGGTTCGTGGGGTACAGCTCTCGCGTTGCACTTTGCGCACCACAACAATGAAGTTGCCCTTTGGACACGCAATCCCGACCAAATCCGCACCCTGCAAGCAGATCGCGAAAACAAACGCGGCCTGCCCGGCTTCCCTTTCCCTGAGTCCCTGACCGTTTATGCCGATTTGGGCGAAGCGCTGAAAGACAGCCAACTTGCCCTGATCGTTACCTCCGTAGCCGGCCTCAGAAGCAGCGCCGAGCTGCTCAAACAGCATAACGCCGCCGATATTCCCGTTCTCGCCGCCTGCAAAGGTTTTGAACAAGATACCGGCCTTTTGACTTTCCAAGTACTGAAAGAAGTCCTGCCTAACAATAAAAAAATCGGCGTTCTCTCAGGCCCGAGCTTTGCCCAAGAACTTGCAGCACAACTGCCTTGCGCCGTCGTGTTTGCTTCCGAAAACAAAGACTGGGTGGAAGAAACCACTGCCCAACTGAACACCAACGTAATGCGCCTGTACGGCAGCACCGATGTCATCGGTGTCGCAGTGGGCGGTGCCGTTAAAAACGTCATGGCAATTGCCACCGGCCTTTCAGACGGACTCGAATACGGCCTCAACGCACGCGCAGCCTTAGTGACACGAGGCCTTGCCGAAATCACCCGCCTTGCCATCGCCATGGGCGCTCAACCTAAAACCATGATGGGTTTGGCAGGCATCGGTGACCTTATCCTGACCTGTACCGGCGCACTCTCGCGCAACCGCCGCGTCGGCCTCGGCCTCGCAGAAGGCAAAGAGTTGCATCAAGTGCTTGTCGAAATCGGCCACGTTTCCGAAGGTGTCAGCACCATTGAAGAAGTCTTCAACACCGCCGCCAAATACCAAATCGATATGCCCATCACTCAAACCCTGCTGCAACTCATCCGCAAAGAAATGACCCCGCAGCAAGTCGTTGAACGCCTGATGGAACGAAGCGCTCGCTTCGAATAAACGGTCGCGCCGTCTGCCATTCAGACGGTCTGACGCACAATATGGCAGCCATAAGGCCGTCTGAAGGGAAACACATGAACCAATCACTAAACAACCTGGAAATCAACGTTTACCAACTTGTCCAAAAATTTGAAACGCTGGTTTCAGAAAACCGCCGTCTCAACGAAGAAATCGACAGACTCAAACTCGAGCAAGAGCAACAAAAACACCAACACGACGCAGCCATTGACGAACTCAGCGAAGCCTTGCTGGTTCAAGTCGGCAAACTCAAAGAAGACCTGCAAAGCAAAATTGACAACCTGACCGTCGAAAAAGAAAACTACCGCAACGCACTGGCCCAAAGTGCAGACCAAATCCGCAGCCTCATTGCCCGATTGCCCCAAGAAACACAACAATAAAAGGATGCCCCGTGAGTATCGAACAAGTCAATCTCGACATCATGAATGTCAACTTCACCATCAACACACCGAGTGAAGAAAAAGCCACCCTTCTGCAAGCCGTTGAAATGCTCAACAAGAAAAGCGATGCGATTAAAGAAAGCGGCCGCATCGTCGGCACGGACAAAATCGTCGTCATGGCAGCCCTCAACGTCGTACACGACCTCTTGAAAACCACCCTCAACGACGATTTGGCAATCGGTGAATTTGAGCGTAAAATAACCGACATGAACAACGCGTGCCAAAAAGCACTGGCGCGCTTGGAGCAAAACTAATTTCCCCTTTTCCCTGCGGTGTTCGCGAAGGCATATATTCCTTTGAACCAATACGTTCGCTTTAGGTTGCCGGGAGCTGTAGTGGGCGCGAGCGTCCGTTTATCGGACGCACCCGAAACTACCCGAGGTGACCGCCTTGTCAGCAAGGTTCAAGCGGATTCAGCCTAAACGGCACTCGTGGGGATTCCCTAAAAAGCCATACCGACAGGTGTGGCTTTCCCCTTTCTAAGTAAAGACTTTCGTAAAGATTTCCGGCCGTCTGAAAAAACCGCATATTCATGCATCAAACACGCTCAATTAAGATTGACAAAAGCCAATCTCCTCTTTAAAATCCATAACTTTCTATATATATCTGGATTCCAACCATGAAAACCTTCTCTGCAAAACCCCACGAGGTGAAGCGCGAATGGTTCGTCATTGACGCAGAAGACAAAGTTCTGGGTCGTGTCGCAGCCGAAGTCGCACACCGTCTGCGCGGCAAACACAAACCCGAATACACCCCTCACGTTGATACCGGCGACTACATCATCGTCATCAACGCAGACAAACTGCGCGTGACCGGTGCTAAATTCGAAGATAAAAAATACTTCCGTCACTCTGGCTTCCCAGGCGGCATCTACGAGCGCACTTTCCGCGAAATGCAAGAGCAATTCCCAGGTCGCGCTTTGGAACAAGCCGTAAAAGGCATGTTGCCTAAAGGTCCTCTGGGCTACGCCATGATCAAAAAACTGAAAGTGTATGCCGGTGCCGAACACGGCCACGCTGCACAACAACCTAAAGTTTTGGAACTGAAATAATAAGGACACGACATGAACGGTAAATACTACTACGGCACAGGCCGCCGCAAAAGTTCAGTGGCTCGTGTATTCTTGACTAAAGGTACCGGCCAAATCATCGTAAACGGCCGTCCCGTTGACGAATTCTTCGCACGTGAAACCAGCCGCATGGTTGTACGTCAACCTCTGGTTCTGACTGAAAATGCCGAATCTTTCGACATCAAAGTTAACGTAACCGGTGGTGGCGAAACCGGTCAATCCGGCGCTATCCGTCACGGCATTACCCGCGCCCTGATCGACTTCGACGCAGCTCTGAAACCAGCTTTGTCTCAAGCAGGCTTCGTTACTCGCGATGCTCGTGAAGTTGAACGTAAAAAACCTGGTTTGCGCAAAGCACGTCGCGCAAAACAATTCTCCAAACGTTAATACGTTTTCAGAATCGAATCAAAAAGCCTTGCTCTGCAAGGCTTTTTTCATTTATAAAACAATAATCCAATATCCCCGCAATATATGATGAAAACCCTACTCCACTACACTAAATCATTGCTTCAGGCTGTGATTATCTTCATCTTCTTATCCCTGATTGTCGACTGGGTGCGCAAGCCTGACCAACCCTTGCAGTCGGCAGCACAAACCATCACTTTAACCGATGGGCAAACCACCTCCCTTCAATCCTTCAGTCAAAATAGGGTTGCCGTCGTTTATTTTTGGGGCAGCTGGTGTCGTATTTGTTCATACACATCATCAACCATAGAAAAGCTGCACCAAGACAATATCCCAACACTGGGCGTAGCCTTGCGCTCCGGAAGCGACGCAGACATTGCCCACCATATGCAACAAAACAATCTATCCTTTCCAAACTTCAACGATTCAGACGGCCTAATGGCTCAAAAATGGAACATAGCCGTCACTCCGACCATTATCATATTAAAAGATGGCAAAATGATTCACCACACATCCGGACTTTCCAGTTATATCGGCTTAAAAATCAGAATTTACTTGGCAAATATCTTCAGCTAAATTCATTGAAAATCCACTAAAAATAGAGAATCCAAAGAATCATCTCCACCGAATATTTTTATCCTATTCCACTTCATAAATAAATAAACTATCTCTTTCCCGATAACATATGATTTTGTTGAGATTATAAAGAAAATAGACTAAGATATAACCATAAGAACAATTGGAAACATTATTATCAAAACAAACTGTTAGAGATCTTCATCTAATATTGTGGCAGTGATGCTTTTGTTCCCATGACCCGGCTGCCGACGGCAGCCTTAAAACAGCAATATTCGCCTTTATCAATCTACCTCACGCTTCAACGGTTTGATTTTTGATAACACCGGAGACTTAGTAATGCCCAACCAATCTAAACATGCATCTATCAATATCGGTCTGATTCAGGCACGGGAAGCATTGATGACCCAATTCCGCCCTATTCTGAACCAAGCCAATATTACTGACCAGCAATGGCGTATCATCCGGCTCTTAGCGGAAAACGGCACACTCGACTTTCAAGATTTGGCCAATCAGGCCTGCATCCTTCGCCCCAGCCTGACCGGCATTCTGACCCGCTTGGAAAAAGCAGGTTTGGCCGTCCGCCTGAAGCCTTCCAACGACCAACGCCGTGTTTACCTGAAACTGACGCCCGAAGGTGAGAAACTCTATGAATCTACCGGCGCATTGGTTGACGAGCGCTATGACGCAATTGAAAAAGTCCTTACCAAAGAAAAAATGGCACAACTCAAAGAACTCTTGGCAGAGCTGGCAAAAATCGAACAGGCATTAAAATAAAGCGAGCCGGATGACAGATTCAACACACACACTCAAGAGATCCTTCCGAGATGCCATGGCCTCCTGTGCCGCCGGCGTACACGTTATCACGACAGACGGTGAAGCAGGGCGCTATGGCATTACCATGACTGCCGTCACTGCCGTTACCGACGAGCCGCCGACAGTCATGCTGTGCATCAACCGCCAATCCGCTATCATCCCCATCCTGCAGGGCAACCGCGATTTGTGTATCAACACGCTCAACGACGACCAGCAGGATGTCGCCGAACACTTTGCCGGACTGACCGACCTCTCGCCCGAAGAACGCTTCGAATACCATATTTGGCATAGGGGGCAAACCGGACAGCTCGAAGTCGAAGGCGCGCTGGCGCACCTGCACGGCAGCATTGTCGATCAACGCGAAATCGGCACGCATTATGTCTTTTTTGTTCAGATCAACGAAATCCGCAATACCGACACGCAAGCGCCGGCATTGCTGTATTTCCGTAGGCAATTCAAATCTTTGGCATAAATAAAGGTCTCAGGCCGTCTGAAACATCGGTTTCATTTTTCAGACGGCCTGAGACCTTTTCTGTTTCATACATTATAGGCACACCCATGAAAGCAATGATACTGGCCGCCGGTCGCGGCGAACGCATGCGCCCGCTGACCGACCACACGCCCAAACCCTTACTCGAAGTGGCAGGCACGCCGCTTATCGGCTGGCACTTACGCCGCCTGCGGAAGGCCGGCTTTACTGAAATCGTCATCAACCATGCCTGGCTTGGCCAGCAAATCGAAGACACCTTGAAAGACGGTTCAGCCTACGGCGTACACATTGCCTATTCTCCCGAGCGCGCCGGAGGCCTGGAAACTGCCGGAGGCATTGCCACTGCCCTGCCTCTTTTGGGCGGCGAGCCGTTTTTGGTCGTCAACGGTGATGTATTAACCGACATTGATTTCCAAGCTGCACAACTGGCTGCCCAGCGCATACAGGAACACAACCTTCTCGCCCATTTGTGGCTGGTGGACAATCCGCCCCATCATCCCGAAGGTGACTTTGGCCTGCTTTCAGACGGCCTGGTATCCGCATCATCCACAGACGGCCAAGCCCTGACTTTCAGCGGCGTGGGCGTTTATCATCCCGCGCTTTTCAAAGATACTCCGGCGCACCAGGCTGCCAAACTTGCCCCTCTGTTGCGTCAAGCCATGAGCCAAAACCAAATCAGCGGCGAACACCACAACGGCCTTTGGTTGGACGTCGGTACAGTCGAACGCCTGCAAGAAGCCGACCGTATCGCCCAAAGCTGGTAAAACAAAAGGGACGTATCCAATACGCCCCTTTTAATACTCAAGGCCGTCTGAAAACATTGATCAAATCATTTTCAGACGGCCTCAATCCATCAATCAAGCTTTAGCCAATTTCTTTTCTTTCTTCATTCCCAACAGGCCATTGGCAATCATCACGCACAATCCCGACCAAATCAATCCGTAGCCGATCAATGCGCCGCCTTGTACCGGCTCGCCCAGCCACACAATCGACACAATAAAAAGCAATACAGGCTCCAAATAGCTCAACATACCGAACACTGCCACCGGCAGCAATTGATTCGCCTTCAAATTCAAATGCATGGATATTGCACTGTTAAAACCCAGCAACATAATAAAAAAGATTAAAACCGGTTTGGCCGCAATCATCGCCGGCGTATCCGTTGCCAGCAAAATATACGCCAACACAAACGGCGTAATCATCAACAAATCAAAGGTCAGCCCGATTAAGGAAGGCACGCCCAGCTTGCGACGCAGCAGATAATAAAACGGATAAGTACCGAACACCCATACAGTCGTCCACGAAAACGCGCCCGACCGTACCAGTTCACATGCCACGCCTGCACACGCCAAGATTACCGCCACCCTCTGCAACCGGTTCAAACGCTCTTTAAACCAAATCCGTCCGCCCAGCATCATCGCCAAAGGAAACAGGAAATACCCCATGGCAATGTTTACCCCTTCCCCATTGACCGGCCCCCAGACAAACAGCCACAACTGGCTGGCAAATATCGGCGTCGGCAATACAATCAGCAGCCATCGTTTCCAATCCCGGCCGACGCCATAAGCAAAACGCGTTGCCGCCTGCCAACCGTTGACCATCGTCATCAGCACGCACAAAGCCGACAGCATGGCGACCATGCGCCAGGCAAACACCTCCGTCCCCGTCATCGGCCGCATCCACATACCGTACAGAAACAGCATGGAAAACAACAAATTGGACGCTATCGCAGCCAGCAAACCTTTGGATAAATTCGTCATTTCAGACGGCCTTTTGCAATCAATCAACGTTAATATTGTAGAAAAAACGGATGAAAAAATTACTCATCTTTTTAAATGAAGTTTTACCGCAAACATCCGTTTCATTAAAGGCCGTCTGAAAACCCTGTCTTTAGGTTTTCAGACGGCCTTTCATTGCATCGAAGCGGTCTAATACATCAGCCCTGCTTCACAATATCCGACAGCGGCCAGCGCGGCTTGACATTGAATGCACCGACAGCCTGACGCTCGGCAAGTCGCATCGCGCCGGCAAAGGCAATCATTGCGCCGTTATCAGTGCAATATGCCATCGGTGGGAAATAGACGTTGATTTTTTCTTCCTGCGGTTTGGATTTGCCTTTTTCAGACGGCATTTTGACGGTTAAGCGCGAGAATTCATCACGTAGTTTCCAGTTTGCACCCACACCGCCGGCAACCACCAAAGTTCTGAAGCCGGTATCCAACAACGCTTTTTTGGCTTTGGCCGCCAATACGTCAACCACCGCATCTTGGAAAGCGCGGCAAATATCGTTACGCGTCTGTTCGGGAATTTCATCGCTACCGGTTTCGGTGCGGACTTTTTCGACAGCGGTCAAAACGGCTGTTTTCAAACCGGAAAAGCTCATCTGCAAATCGTGCGAATGGAGCATAGGACGTGGGAATGTGAAGGCATCAGGCGTGCCAAGTTTGGCCAGCTCGGATAATTTGGTACCGCCGGGATAAGGTAAACCTAACAGCTTGGCCGTTTTGTCGAACGCCTCGCCTGCCGCATCGTCCACGCTTTCACCCAGCAAGGTGTAATCGCCGATACCGCGTACAGCCATAAATTGTGTATGCCCGCCCGACACCAGCAAAGCGACAAATGGAAATTCAGGCTTATCGTCTGCCAACAAGGGAGAGAGCAAATGGCCTTCAAGATGGTGGACAGGGATAACGGGCTTGCCGATGGCAAATGCCAAAGCGTTGGCAAAGCCTGAACCGGCCAGCAATGCGCCGCCCAAGCCCGGACCTTGCGTAAAGGCAACTGCGTCAATATCGGCATAGCCTACGCCTGCTTCCTTCAAGCAACCTTGCGTCAACGGCACGACACGGCGGATATGGTCGCGGCTGGCCAATTCGGGGACAACGCCGCCGTATTCGGCGTGCATCGCCATTTGTGTGTGCAAATGATGCGCCAACAGGCCGCGCTCGGTATCGTAGAGCGCAACGCCGGTTTCGTCGCAAGATGATTCAATTCCTAATACCAACATGGTTTGAGGCCGTCTGAAAAAATGATTAAAAACGATTCAGACGGCGTTTTCTCCAAAAACGGAAAAAGGCCGTCTGAAATAAAGTGCGGAATAAGCGGTTTACAAAGTGCCGTAAGAATGCAGGCCGCTCAAGAACATATTCACGCCGATAAAGGCAAAGGCGGTAATGACCAGGCCGATAACCGCCCACCAAGCCAACACTTTGCCGCGCCAGCCTGCCACCAGCCGCAAATGCAACCAGATAGCGTAATTCAGCCAAACGATGAATGCCCAAGTTTCTTTCGGGTCCCAGCTCCAATAGCGGCCCCACGCATCGGCTGCCCACAATGCGCCGAGAATGGTGGCAATCGTGAAGAACAGGAAACCGACGGCAATCGCTTTGTACATCACTTCTTCAATGACTTGCGAGTGCGGCAGCCATGATTTTTTGCCTGCATCTTCTTTTCTGAGTGCCAGCAGTTCGGCAATACCCAGCATGGCGGCGATACAGAATGCGCCGTAGCCGATAAAATTGGCCGGAACGTGGATTTTCATCCACCAAGACTGCAAAGCAGGAATCAGCGGCTGAATGGCATGCGCCTCGCGTGAAACGCTGTACCACAAGACAAATCCGACCACAATCGCCATAAAGCTGAAGACGAAGCCACCCAGTTTTTGTACGGCAAAACGGCCTTCGTAATAGAGGTACATCAGCGCCGTAATGACCAAGAACAAGATGAATACTTCGTAAAGGTTGGAAACCGGAATATGGCCGGCATCGGGACGCAGCAGATAGCTTTCATGCCAGCGTACCAGCAAACCGACAAAGCCCGCCATCGCGGAAACCCACGCAAATACGGTACCCATGCCCAAAAGCGTATTGGACGGCACATTCTTGCGCACCGCCGCTATCGCGCCGACGATATAGGCAAACAAGGCAAAGAACACAAACGCGCATTGCCACATAATCGCCGACTGGCTGCTTAACAGATATTTGAGCAGGAAACCGTCTGCGTGTTTGATGTCACCGCCATACAAATCAACGGCCAAATACGCCAAGCACACACCCAAAGGGATAAACCAGCGCATCGGTTTGAAAAACCAACCCAGAAAAACGGCAATACCGGCACTCGCCCACAAAATCACCATTTCGTAGATGTCCATGTGCAAACCGGCTTGGGTTTGTGCAATAAACGCACCGATGGCAATCAGCAGTGCGAATGCCCAGTCGAAGAGGTTGAGGTTTCGGATAAATGATTTGTGTGTCAGAAGCTCATGCTCGGGCAAGGCCTGATGTTTGTTATTCATGGTTCAAATCCTTGGCAAGCTGCTGCAATTGCCGTGTGTGTTGCGGAAATTCTTTCTGCAAATCGCGTTCGTTGCGGCTGGAAGACATGGCAAAACGGATACGGCCGTCTGAAAACAGCAGCCAAGCACGTTTTTCACGGATATAGAACATAAACACCGTACCCAACACCAGCAATACTGAACCCAGATATACCAAGAATGCGCCCGGCGAACGGGTCATCTGCAATCCGGAAGAGCGCACTTCGGAATAGCCGTCCAATTGCAGCAACATCGGCGCAGGATACTCGGTCAAACCGGTGTACGCGTCCATTGCATGCAGCAGGAAGCGGTTGCGCTTTTCATCTTGCGGCCAAGCCGGCAGGTTGTATGTACTGATCGTGTCTTCCAAAGCGGCGTTCATCACGCCATAGAGCATCTCGTAGAAATAGCCCTGCATTTTTTCCTGCTGATCTTTGGGAATGTTGGTGGTAACAAATTCGTCCAAAGCCAAATAGCCGCCTTTGGCAAAAATCGACAAGGTGTTTTCCGCCGCCGCCATGAATTGCTCGCGGATTTCGGCGGGTGCGCCTTTGACGGCGTTGGCAACGGTTTTACGGCGTGCCGCGTCGTCTTTCAAATATTGGCGCAAAGCCATAAAGGTGTCGATTTGGCCGTTTTTATCCATCGGAATGCGCAACCAACGGTATTGCTGCGCCAAGCCGCTGCGTGTGCCGGTAATGAAGAAATAGTCTTCATCTTGTTTTACCGGCAACATATAGTTTTTATATTCGACCGCCTGCCCTGCTTTGTCGCGGATACGGTAAACGATAGACGGGCCGATGTTGGTGTATTTTTTGCCTTCCTGACGGACGGAGCGAACATCGTTGATGGCGGATTTCAGGTTTTGCTCTTTTTCAGACGGCTCGCTCATGTCTTCGACGTTCATCGAAGTAAACTGGTCGAATTCCAGTTTATAAGAGGTCTTGCCCAAATCCAGCGGAAACTCACGCATGGAAGTTGCTTTGAGTTTAACCGGCGTACGGTCGGCATCAGCCAGATTCCACGCTTTAAAAGTCAAGTCAGAGCCGCCGTCGGCAAAACTTGCCTGATAAACTGTAATACCGTGCAACGTCAAAGGATGGTTGACGCGAATGGTGTGTTCGCTGACTTTGCCGGTCGCCTTGTCCGTTACTTCCAAGTCGCTGGCGAAATCGCGCGGCATACCGGTATCGTAAAAATCAATATGGAATTTCTTCAATTTGACGGAAAACGGCAAGTCTTGCACGAGCATGCCGTTATCCGCATTCAGAAATACCACGTCCGCGCTCTGACCTTCCGAAATATTGACATTGCCCCTAAACGACAAATTGGACGTACCCAACACGCTTTCGGGCTTAAAGTCTTTGGCGTAAACCGCCGTATTGTCCGGCACGACCCGGCCGGTAAGCATACCGATTTTCAGCAGGATATTGCTGTCTATCAAACCGCCCAAACAAATCACAATCAGCGCGGCATGGGCAAAGATATAGCCCCATTTGTTCATTGCGCCTTTTTTCGCCGCCACTAAAACCGAACCGTCTTCACGCGTAACGGTTTTGCAGCCATAGCCCTGCACTTCCAAATATCGTTGCGCGACTTCAGGCGTCACCTGTCCGTCTAAAACGGTGGAATAGCGCATTGCCGCCAGTGATTTTTCCTTCGCGTTTTCACGGAAGGAACGAATCTCGCGCAAAAACGGCGGAACATTGCGAATCAAGCACAATCCGGTGGAAATCACCAAAAACATCATGATGACAACGAACCACGCCGAGGCGTACACGTCGTACAGACCCAAAAAGCCGAAAATCTGCGACCAAAACGGGCCGAATTTTACCAAATAATCGACTTGTAGCTGATTTTGCTGCAAGACCGTACCGATAATCGAAGCCACGCCCAACAGGCTGAGCAGGGCGACAGCAAAACGCATGGAGCTGAAAAAGGCAAACCATGGTCTACGGATAAGTGGGACGGATGATGAAGATTTACTCATGTCTCAAATGTCGGCTTAAGGCAACCCGATCGATGGGACGGACTGCAATGACGTGTGATGCGAAAGGAAGAATACTGCATATTGTAGTAAAAATCTTGCTGTCGCTATTTGAAAAAAACAATCAGGCTTATCGGCCTATATTGGCTAAGGCCGTCTGAAGGGTTTTCAGACGGCCTGTATCAATAAGCTCGTTTCAAAACGAAATTAGTGCAAACCTTGGATGAAGTTGGCTACTGCGTTCAACTCTTCTTCGCTCAGGCGGTTGGCAATATCGGCCATGATGGCGTTTTTGCGTTGACCGGATTGGTAAGCTTTCATTTGCTCAACAACGTAAGCTTTGTGTTGGCCGCCCAGACGAGGATAGGCTTGGATTTCAGTACCGCCGCCAGGGATACCTGCGCCGCTAGGACCGTGGCAAGACATACATGCCGGCAGTTTTTTAGCGCTCAGGCCGCCGCGATAGATTTTCGCGCCCAGCTCTGGGTTTTCTTTAGGATTGGCTTCGCCCGGTTTGCCTTGTTGTTTAGCGTAGTAGGCGGCAGCGTCGCGGATGTCTTGTTCGGACAAGTTCATCACCATCGGTTTCATCACGCCGGCAGCACCGTGGGTACGGGTACCGTCTTTGATGGCCATGGTTTGACCGTAGGTGTAGGCCGCAGCCTGACCTGCCAGTTTAGGATAAGTTGCGATACCGCTGTTACCATCGGCTGCGTGACACGCCGCACAGATAGTAGTCGCTACCTGTTTGCCTTTTTCAGCATCTGCTTTAGGGGCAGCGGAAACCGCACCGGCAGCCAATACCAAGGCCAATAAAGTCAATCGTTTCATGGAGTGCTCCTGATTACAGCATTGCGTACCGCGTCAATGCCTTTTTTATACTCAAATACCGGGGAATTTTCCCGATTAAAACCGATAATTCTATAAACGTGCTATTCTATACCAAGTTTACATTAAATTACTACTCAAATTACCAAACTGCTGCAACATAAATGCCCGATACAAATTATGATGTTGCAGTTTTGTTTCCATGCAAGGAAATACTGATGAACCTTTTTCAAAACGCCAAATTCTTTACAACGGTCAACCATCTGAAAGACCTGCCCGACACGCCGGCCGAGATTGCCTTTGTCGGCCGAAGCAATGCCGGTAAATCCAGCGCCATCAATACTTTAACCAATCATGTGCGCCTTGCCTACGTTTCCAAAACACCGGGCCGCACCCAACACATCAATTTCTTTGAACTGGAAAACGGCAATTTCATGGTCGACTTGCCCGGCTACGGCTACGCGCAAGTACCGGAGGCCATCCGTGCGCACTGGGTCAAACTCTTGGGCGACTACCTGCAACAACGCCGCCAACTGATCGGCCTGATTTTGATTATGGACTCGCGCCATCCGCTCAAGGCTTTGGACATTCAAATGCTGGACTTTTTCCACATTACCGGCCGTCCTGTGCATATCCTGCTGTCAAAAGCAGACAAGCTGTCTAAAAACGACCAGATTAAAACTTTGGCTGCGGTAAAAAAATCACTCAAACCCTACACCGAGCGTCAAAAAATCAGCGTTCAACTGTTCTCCAGCCTGAAAAAGCAAGGTATGGACGAAGTCAATCAAGTGGTCGGCTCATGGTTTGACGCGCATCGCGAAGAAATCGAGAATCTTGCAGGTGAAACATCGCCTGAGTGATTGTAAAACAAGGCGGAATAAGATAAGTTGACCAACCGCAAATCTTATTCCGTCATTTGGTTTCTCACCATCGCGTTTACCATTTAATTCGAGACATGTCTCACACATGCCCTTTTTTTCATCACGCTTTTTTGTTTTCACACGCAAACCACAATCTCCGCCAAATATACCATCACAACATATCAGCAAGGCCGTCTGAAAGCGCGGCTTCGATCTCCATTATTATTAAAGTGTTGATTTTAATATTACAAGCAATTACTCTTCTTATCGTTGCTCATACGCAACTAATTGCTGGGGGATAGACTGCATTCATCGTTCAATACCACAGCAGGAGAGAAAATAATAAGTAATAATTGTGGCCATATCGTCATGATTTTGATCAAAATAAAAACGTATTAAGTTTCAGTCATCTACGTGACTGAAAGAAACTTTTTTTATTTCAATTCTTCAAATTTTCCATTTTCCACTTCTTTAAACCCATTAGACTCTAAAGTTTTAAGTGTAATCTTATAGCTGACATAGTCAACTTTTTGATTTGATGTTGCATCAAGCAATTGATGTTCCTGTAACTCTTTTATATCTGCTTTAGTATAATCAATAGTTGTTTTTTCAATAAAATAGCCATCTTTATATTCTGCAGAGTGAGATAATCCCTTCACATCTTTGTATTTCTCATCGTATTCATCAATACTTTTTTTAAATTGTTCTTCTGAAAAACCTGTTCTTTCATAATAAATAGTGTTTGTAAAATCCGTGCTCAGAATTTTATCTCCTTGATACTCAATAATAGCTCGCGAATCTATTCTCTCCTCTTGCTTAATTAATTGAAGATAGCTTTTTTTTGTTTCTTGTCCACAAGCCCCAAGAAGGAATAGCATGAAGACTGCTAAAAGAGGGAGAAGAATAAATTTAAAATTTCGTTTTTTCATTATAAAAGCCTCTGAATTATTAAATAGTTTGATTATATCATATTTTATATTTAGCAATCATTACGATTTAGTTATAATTCAGGATTCCTTCCCCCTTGTCTTTTTAATTATGATATATAGATTATATTAAAATAAGAAAGGATAATAAAAGCAGATTTAACAGCAGGTAATTTTGACTTATCAAACATTGGTAAATCAACTATATGTTAACGTAATTACAAAAACAGGGGCAGAAACCATAAACTATCCTTTTGCGACCATTGCTCCTATAGATTACAAAGCTCCTCCTGATACAGCGGAAAATGACCAGCTTTTAAGGTAAAAAACTCTTAATTTTAAACTTAAAAGAAACCGATGCCGTCTGAAACTTTCAGACGATATTTCCTATAATGCAACATTATTTAAAACACGATTTATATCAAGCCCAATCGTTTTCAGACGGCCTTTGCCTCATCTTCACCATCAGTCCAACCAGCTTCTTTCAATTTCCGCTGTTGCGCGTCATAACGTGCTTTTTCCGCCCAATACATTGTCTGAATACAGGCATCGCCGCACTCGCTGCCGCAACATTCCCATGACTCGGGGCGAACAGGTTCGTCTAAAAGCGGTTCGCCCAAGATGGCTTCGGCTTTATTCTTCAGGGTCGTATCCATCGGCGATTTCCAAGCGCGCACCGTCAAACTCAATCACTTCGCCGCCGCGTATTTTGGCGGTTTTACGGGTTTCAGTTTCGCCATTACGCAACACCAGCCCTTCGGCGATAAACGCTTTTGCCTGTCCGCCGCTTTCGGCAAGACCGGCCAATTTCAACAGGTCGCATAAAGCGATGTATTCGTTGTCTTCAAGATAGACAGTTGCTTCCATCATTTAATCCTTTTCAATAATGGCGATATTTTAACATGGCCGTCTGAAAGAAAGCCCCCTTCTGTTTGATTTGCTTTATCCAACCCCATTACATTTAGTTTTCAGACGGCCTTTAGCTGCCAACCCTGCTACAATACGCCTTTTATTGTTCACGCCGATTTTGCCATGACCGAGCCGACCTACATCCCCCTGCGCCTGCATACCGAATTTTCGATTACCGACGGTATGGTGCGGATTAAAAAACTGATTGCCAAAGCGCAGGAATACGGTTTGCCTGCTTTGGGCATCAGCGATTTGATGAACGAATTCGGCTTGGTGAAATTCTATAAAGCCTGCCGCGGCGCAGGGATTAAGCCCATCGGCGCGGCAGATGTGTGGATAGGCAATCCGAATGCGCCCGACAAGCCGTTTCGTGCCATGCTGATTATCCGCAACGATACGGGCTATCTGCGCTTGAGCGAGCTTTTGACGGAGGCTTATGTCGGCAAAGACCGCAATATCCATCATGCGGAACTCAACCCCGAATGGCTGGAGAATGGCGACAACAGCGGCTTGATTTGTTTGAGCGGCGCACATTACGGCGAAGTGGGCGTGAATCTCTTAAACGGCAATGAAGACGCGGCGCGTGCGGCGGCGTTGAAATACGCGGCGTGGTTTCCCGATGCGTTTTATTTAGAGCTGCAACGCCTACCCGAACGCCCCGAATGGGAAGCCTGCGTTTCGGGCAGCGTGAAGCTGGCGGAGGAACTGGGTTTGCCGGTGGTAGCAACGCATCCGACGCAGTTTATGAGCAGCGATGATTTCAATGCACACGAGGCGCGGGTGTGTATCGCAGGCGGCTGGGTACTGACTGACAAAAAACGTCCGCGCGATTTCACGCCGAGCCAGTTTTTCATTCCTCCGGAAACCATGGCCGAACGTTTCGCCGATTTGCCTGAAGCCTTGGAAAACACGGTAGAAATTGCCAAACGCTGTAATCTGCACATCACATTGGGCAAAAACTTCCTGCCGCTCTTCCCTACTCCGGACGGCCTGTCGCTGGACGATTATTTGGTGAAGCTGTCCAACGAGGGCTTGCAGGAACGTATGGTTCAGCTTTATCCCGACGAGGCGGAGCGTGCGGCAAAAATGCCGGAATATCAGGAACGTTTGGATTTTGAGCTGAACATCATTATCCAGATGAAATTCCCCGGCTATTTCCTTATCGTACAAGACTTTATCAACTGGGCAAAAACACACGGCTGTCCGGTAGGGCCGGGCCGTGGTTCGGGTGCAGGTTCGCTGGTGGCGTATTCGCTGAAGATTACCGACCTTGATCCGCTGAAATACGCGCTGCTGTTCGAACGTTTCTTAAACCCCGAACGCGTCTCCATGCCTGACTTTGACGTGGACTTCTGTCAGGCAAACCGCGGCCGCGTGATTGAATATGTGCGCGAGAAATACGGCGCAGAGGCGGTCAGCCAGATTGTCACCTTCGGCACGATGTCCTCCAAAGCGGTCATCCGCGACGTAGGGCGTGTGCTGGAACTGCCGTTTATGCTGTGCGACAAACTGTCCAAGCTGATTCCGTTGGAAGCCAACAAACCTCTGAGTTTGGAAAAAGCCATGGAGGCCGAGCCGCAGATTCAGGAATTAATCGAAGCGGAAGAAGCAGACGAACTGATTACGCTGGCGAAAAAGCTGGAAGATTTGACGCGCGGTCTGGGTATGCACGCTGGCGGCGTGTTGATCGCTCCGGGCAAGATTTCCGATTATAGCCCCGTGTATCAGGCGGACGAATCCGCCTCGCCCGTATCTATGTACGACAAGGGCGACGTGGAAGACGTGGGCTTGGTGAAATTCGACTTTTTGGGTCTGCGCAACTTGACCATTATCGAAATGGCGCAGAACAACATCAAAAACACCACCGGCGATATCGTCGATGTCGGCAAGATTCCGCTTGATGACCAAGCAGCCTACCAAATCTTCCGCGATGCGAACACCACCGCCGTCTTCCAGTTCGAGTCGACCGGCATGAAAAAAATGCTGAAAACGGCGCACACGACCAAGTTTGAAGAACTCATCGCCTTCGTATCGCTCTACCGTCCCGGCCCGATGGACAACATTCCCGACTTCGTCGCGCGCATGAAGGGACAGGAATTCCAATACATCCATCCACTGCTCGAAGGCATCCTCGCGCCGACCTACGGCATTATGGTGTATCAGGAACAAGTGATGCAGGCGGCGCAGATTATCGGTGGCTACTCGCTCGGCGGTGCGGACTTACTGCGTCGCGCCATGGGTAAGAAAAAGCCCGAAGAAATGGTGAAACACCGCGAAATTTTCGCCGAAGGCGCGGCAAAACAAGGTATTTCGCGCGAAAAATCCGACGAAATCTTCAACTACATGGAAAAATTCGCCGGCTACGGTTTCAACAAATCCCACGCCGCCGCCTACGCCCTGATTTCCTACCAGACTGCATGGCTCAAAGCGCACTACCCCGCCGAATTTATGGCAGCAACCATGTCGTCTGAATTGGACAACACCGACCAGCTCAAGCATTTCTACGACGACTGCCGCGCCAACGGCATCGAGTTCCTGCCGCCCGACATCAACGAATCCGACTACCGCTTCACGCCGTATCCGAACATGAAAATCCGCTACGCACTCGGCGCGATTAAAGGCACGGGCGAAGCCGCCGTCGAATCCATCATCGCCGCGCGGCAAAGCGGCGGCAAATTTACCGGCCTCTTGGACTTCTGCGAGCGCGTCGGCAAAGAACACATGAACCGCCGCACCCTCGAAGCCCTGATCCGCGGCGGCGCGTTCGACAGCATCGAACCCAACCGCGCCATGCTCTTGGCAAACATCGACCTCGCCATGAACAACGCCGACCAAAAAGCCGCCAACGCCAATCAGGGTGGACTGTTTGACATGATGGAAGACGCTATCGAGCCGGTGCAGCTCATCGACGCGCCGATGTGGAGCGAATCGGAAAAACTTGCCGAAGAAAAAACCGTCATCGGCTTTTATCTGTCCGGCCACCCGTTCGGCCCGTATGCCCAAGAAGTCCGCCAAATCGCCCCGACCAAATTAGGCCGTCTGAAACCGCAAGACAGCGTGCGCCTCGCCGGATTCGTTACCGCCGTGCGCACCATGATGGGCAAGCGCGGCAAAATCGCCTTCATCAGCCTTGAAGATTTGAGCGAGCAGATTGAAATCATGGTCAGCGGCCAGACGTTGGAAAACTGCGCCGACTACCTCAAATCCGACCAAGTGCTGATTATCGAATCCAAAGTCAGCCGTGACGACTACGGCGGCGGCGACGGGTTGCGCATCATGGCCAACCAAGTCATGACCCTGCAAATGGCGCGCGAACGCTACGCCCGCAGCCTCAGCCTCGCCCTCGCCCCTGGTCACGACATCGCACGCCTCGCCGCCATCCTCACCGCCCACCGCCTGCCCGACACGTCACACATCCCGCTGCAACTGTCGTACAGCAACGGCAAAGCATCGGGCAAATTGAAAATTGCGCCAAAATGGATGGTAACGCCAAGCACCGCCTTGTTTGACGAACTGGAAACATTACTCGGCAGTAGGGCTGTCCGCGTGAATTGGTAAAACTAAAGGCCGTCTGAAACTACACGTTCAGACGGCCTTTAATTTAAAAAGCGCTTTAAAAACATAAATCAAATACGGATTGAGGCTTTCAGACGACCTTATTGTATAGAGAGATTATCTGAAAAGTTTATTGCAAGAGACTTTGGCTAATAGGAAAAGATAGCCCACAAAAAAAGGGGGTGAAAATACACCCCCTTTTTCTATAGATGCCCCATATCAAAGGCCGTCTGAAAAACAGTTTTATTTAACGATTTCAACCGGGCCGTGGTCGTCGCAGTGGTCGCCGTGTTGGTGATGCAGACGGCCGTTGACGATGTAGTCGACATGATCGCCGTGCGGTACGGCTTCGTGGCCGCAACCTTCGCCGTGAACGTGGCCGTGGCAGGTGTCAACCGGATGGCAGCCGTCAGGGTTGGTTTCATTGACGCTCAGAGCATGCTCGTCGTAGTGGCCGTTGTGCTCATGGTGCAGGTGGCCGTCGTGCAGATAATCGACGTGGCCTTCGTGTTTGATGGCAGTGTGGCCGCAGTTTGCGCCGTGGACGTGGTCATGATGTTCGTGGGTTTTACAGGTCATTTTTCTCTCCTAATGTTCAGTGAATAGCAATCTTTCTCGATTGATTATTCCATCTTATCTTTTTTTCATGCAGCCGTAAAAAATTTTACAGTTATTAATATATTGTTACGATATATCATCTGTTGATATATCAGCTTATTTTGTTTTTCAGACGGCCTTTTATTTATCATTCATTTATTTTCAGCGGGTAATCTAACACTTTCCGCCTATGCTGAATATCGAATTTTTCAGCCGTAACGGGTAATATTGAAACCAAGGGATGAATCCTTCAAACAAACAGGTACTGCAATGGGAAAACAAGCCAGACTTTATATGGTTCGCAGCACGCAAGGTGCGCTTTATGATGTATTTTTTGAACGCGGTGTGGCGGCATTGGCCTGGCCCATGCTGGCCGAAGCGGCGGCAAAAGGTTTTAGCCGTGAGGAGCTGACCGATATTTACTGTTCGGCCGTACCGGATGTGAAATTAAGAACGGCGCAATCGGGCGCGGCTCAGGTGTGGCGGTTTGTCAACGAATTGGCTGATGGAGATGCCGTACTGACCTACTCGCCTGCTTTGCGCCGTTATCGGGTCGGCAGGATTACGGGCGGCGCGGTACATTGTCCGCAATGGGACGATGAGAAAATGTCGCTGGTGCGGCCGGTTGAGTGGCTGGGCGAAGTGTGCCGTGATGATTTGAGTGCGGCTACGCAACGGGCTTTGGGCAGCGTGGCAACTTTGTTTGCGGTATCGGAAGCGTGTGCGGCAGAAATTTTTGAACGCGTGGGTTTTCAGACGGCCTAAGAAGGGAAAGGAAACAGGATTATGTGGAACACCATACATGAATGGCTGAACGCTTTGCCTATCAGTGAAGAAATCATCAAATCGGCATTGATGTCGGTATTGATGATTGTGGCCGTCATTGCCGGGCGCAGCATTTTGCTCTCGGCGCATTTTCGCAGCCATCCGGATTTAAGCATTGAAAACAAACGCCGCTCGCTGGTGTTCAGCCGCAACGTAACCATGTTGCTGATCCTGCTCGGGCTGGCGATGATTTGGGCGGCGCAGATTCAAACTTTGGCCTTGTCGATGTTTGCAGTGGCCGCGGCGATTGTGGTGGCAACCAAAGAGCTGATTATGTGTTTGTCCGGCAGCATCCTGCGCTCGGTGACTAAACAATATTCCATCGGCGACTACATCGAAATCAACGGTCTGCGCGGACGGGTGGTCGATATTAATATGCTGAACACGCTGATGATGCAAATCGGCCCTAATCCGTTGATCGGCCAGCTTTCCGGCAAAACGCTCTCGTTTCCCAACAGCCTGCTTTTGAGCCATACCGTGCGCCGCGACAATATTTTGGGCAATTATGTGATTCATACGGTGGAAATCCCCGTGCCGATTCATTTGGATTCGGACGAAATCATAGGCCGTCTGAAAGCCGTTCTTGAGCCGTTGTGCGCGGCCCATGTTCCCGTTATCCAACAATATTTGGAAAACGTTCAAGCGCAAAAACTCTTTATTACTCCCGCCGCCCAGCCGCGCGTGTCCCGCGTGCCGCATGATGACAAGGTGTACCACATTATCGTACGCTTCGCCTCCCCCGTTTCAAAACGGCTGGAAATACAACAGGCCGTCTTAGACGAATTTTTGCGCACGCAATACCGACTGATCAACCAAACAAAATAGTATGGTTTGTTTATTGATACAATCAAATCCCTTACAATAATAAAGTTCACAATCAACAATAAGGAAAACTCATGTTGCCAGAATCAGCCCTTGCCGAAATGTACCCTGTAATCATGACCCCCAGCCATGACGGCAAATATTTCCACAACTACACCCTCTCACTTCTGAACATCGTCCACACCAACGCCGCACACGGCCTGCCGCTTCAAGTGATGATGCAGCGCGGCGAAAGCCTGATTACGCGCGCGCGCAACAACTGCGTGGCCAGATTTTTGGAAAACAAAGAATGGACGCATTTATTTTGGATTGACTCCGACATCGGCTTCTCTCCCGACTCATTCTACCGTCTGCTCTTGGCCGACAAAGACGTTGTAGCCGGCGTTTATCCGCTCAAACGAGAAAACTGGCCGAAAGCAGGCCTTCCGGCTGGCATGACCCAAGCCGATTTTGAGCGCATGTACACTTCTTACACCGTCAATACCAACGACAAAAATGAAAACGGCGAAATCGTCCTGAAAGTCGATGAAGAAGGCTTTATGAAGGTTCATGACGCACCAACCGGCTTCATGGTTATCAAACGCAGCGTATTTGAAAAAATGATAGAGGCCTACCCCGAGTTGAACTACGTCTCCGACAGCGACTACAGCCCGGAAAACAAAGGCCTGCACTACCGCTTCTTCGACTGCATGGTCGACCCTGAAAGCAAACGCTACCTATCCGAAGACTACACATTCTGCCACCTCTGGCGTCAAATCGGCGGCGAAGTGTACGTCGACGTGCAATCCAATCTGACCCACCAAGGCGCAAAAGTGTATCGCGGCTCGTTTGCCGAATCCCTGCAAACCAATGTTGCCAATGCGGTTTATGCCCCAGAAGGCACCACCATGCGCCTCGAGCTGGCTGCGCCATTGCACGCCAATCCGCGCGGCGCAGAATAAGATTGGCCGACAGGAAGGCAGGACACTTTAATTCTGCCTGTCTGCCACCATATAACGCCTATCGTTTTCTGTTCAGACGGCCACAAGGCCGTCTGAATCCATCTTATTCAGGAGAAACCATATGAGCGACAACGTCCTGCTCCACTTGGGCGAAGAACCCCGTTTCGACCAAATCAAAACCGAAGACATCAAACCCGCCCTGCAAACCGCCATTGCCGAAGCGCGCGAACAAATCGCCGCCATCAAAGCGCAAACGCACACCGACTGGGCAAACACCGTCGAAAAACTGACCGACATTACCGAACGCGTCGGCCGCATTTGGAGCGTGGTTTCCCATCTCAACTCCGTCGTCGATACGCCCGAGCTGCGTGCCGTATACAACGAATTGATGCCTGAAATCACCATTTTCTTCACCGAAATCGGTCAAGACATTGAGTTGTACAACCGCTTCAAAATCATCAAAAATTCTGCCGAATTCGACACCCTCTCCCCAGCGCAGCAAACCAAGCTCAACCACGACTTGCGCGATTTCGTCCTCAGCGGTGCCGAATTGCCGCCCGAACAGCAGGCAGAACTGGCGCAACTGCAAACCGAAGGCGCGCAACTGGGTGCCAAATTCGCACAAAACATCCAAGACGCAACCGATGCTTTCGGCATTTACTTTGACGATGCCGCGCCGCTTGCCGGCATCCCCGAAGACTCCATCGCCATGTTTGCCGCCGCCGCGCAAAGCGAAGGCAAAACAGGCTACAAAATCGGCCTGCAGATTCCGCACTACCTCGCCGTTATCCAATACGCCGACAACCGCGAACTGCGCGAACAAATCTACCGCGCCTACGTTACCCGTGCCAGCGAATTGTCTGACGAAGGCAAATTCGACAACACGGCCAACGTCGAACAAACGCTTGCAAACGCGCTGAAAACCGCCAAACTGCTCGGCTTCAAAAACTACGCCGAGCTGTCGCTGGCAACCAAAATGGCGGATACGCCCGAACAGGTTCTAAACTTCCTGCACGACCTTGCCCGCCGCGCCAAACCGTTTGCCGAAAAAGACTTTGCCGAAATCAAAGCCTTTGCACGCGAGAGCCTGAATATCGAAGATCCGCAATCTTGGGATTTGAGCTACGCCGCCGAAAAACTGCGCCAAGCCAAATACGCCTTCAGCGAAACCGAAGTGAAAAAATACTTCCCTATCAGCAAAGTATTGGCAGGCCTGTTTGCCCAAATCAAAAAACTCTACGGCATCGAGCTGGCTGAAAAAACCGTCCCCGTTTGGCACAAAGACGTGCGCTATTTCGAGCTGAAACAAGACGGCCAAACCATCGGCGGCGTTTACATGGACTTGTACGCACGCGAAGGCAAACGCGGCGGCGCATGGATGGACGGCTACAAAAGCCGCCGCCGTTTCACCGACGGTACGCTGCAACTGCCGACCGCCTACCTCGTCTGCAACTTCACCCCGCCGGTCGGCGACAAAGAAGCGCGTTTGAGCCACGACGAAATCATCACCCTCTTCCACGAAACCGGCCACGGCCTGCACCACTTGTTGACCCAAGTTGACGAAGTGGGCGTATCCGGCATCAACGGCGTCGAATGGGACGCGGTCGAGCTGCCCAGCCAATTCATGGAAAACTTCGTTTGGGAATACGACGTATTGGCGCAAATGTCCTCGCACGAAGAAACCGGCGCGGTATTGCCGAAAGAGCTGTTCGACAAAATGCACGCGGCCAAAAACTTCCAACGCGGTATGTTCCTCGTCCGTCAAATGGAATTTGCCCTCTTCGACATGGAAATCTATCATCAGGAAGATGAAGGCCGTCTGAAAGAATGGCCGCAAATCTTGGACAAAGTGCGTCAAGAAGTCGCCGTGACCCAACCGCCGGCATACAACCGCTTTGCCTTGAGCTTCAGCCACATCTTCGCCGGCGGCTACTCCGCAGGCTATTACAGCTACGCATGGGCGGAAGTTTTGAGCGCAGACGCTTACGCCGCTTTTGAAGAAAGCGACGATGTTGCCGAAACAGGCCGCCGCTTCTGGAAAGAAATACTGGCCGTCGGCGGTTCGCGCAACGCAGCCGAATCCTTCAAAGCCTTCCGCGGCCGCGAACCAAGCTTGGATGCCCTGCTCCGCCACAGCGGTTTCGACAACGCAGCTTGATTTGAAAATCCGCCGTTTTAATTGCTGATTCAACGCTAAAGGCCGTCTGAAATATTTCAGACGGCCTTTTTATAATCCATTCAATATGTTCAGCAAAACAAATAAAACCATTCAACCGATAAAACTACCCGGCGCGGAACGCCGCAATGATTGCCAAGCTCAATATTTTCCCAATGCAGACCAACCGCCCATAAAAACAGGGCATGTTCCCATGCCCTATCATTTGAATTTCAGACGACCTTTCGGTTGTCAAAATTTATTAGGAACAATGAGTACACCTATCCCTAACAAGACTTCGAGAAAAACAGAAGTCCGCATTTCAAACCCCTATCTCCCCCTGCCCATCGCTAAAATTAGTTTTTGCCTTTTTTATCGCCGGCAGCCAAACGCATATTGATAAATTCCATCATCAAATCTTTTTTCGTCCAGAAAAAGGTTTTCATTTTTTCCAAAGAATAGATTTTCCGAATCATCGCCGGCAATCCTGCGTGAACGATGGCCGCGACTTCGCCATTGGTTGTTTCGTTGTCCATGGCGGCTTTGAGGTTTAGATTGTGCGTATTCAGGTAGTTGCTAAGCTCTTTCCTGACGCTGTTGCTGATTTCAAATTGTTTCATGTTTTCCGTCCATAATGTTTTTATAATTAAATAGCATACGATTCTAACAAGTTTTTTGCATTGTGCATATCTCAACTTGCATATTGTTGCGAAATTTACAATTGGGCTTTTGGGTAAAATCATGCCTGCAACACATTGTTGCGGCGCACCCTGTCGGATTGTTTTGACTATTTTGTTCCGGCTTGGGCCGTATTGCGGATAAAATAATGGTTTTAGGTTTTGGGGCCGTCTGAAATGTATTTGTGGTTTAAGCTGTTACACATATTTTTTGTGATTTCTTGGTTTGCCGGACTGTTTTATCTGCCGCGGATTTATGTGAATCTGGCGCAATTAGAGCCTGGTAGCGTGGAATATGTACAGCTGACGGATATGTCGCGCAGGCTGTACCGCTTTATGTCGCCTTTGGGCTGGGGAACACTGATATTTGGCGCGGCCATCGGGTTTGTAAATAATTGGTGGGGCAACGGCTGGCTGGCGGTTAAATTATTGTGCGGCCTACTGCTCTTGGCTTACCAGCTTTATTGCGGTCTGCTGCTGCGCCGTTTTCAAAACGGTAGCAATGTGTATTCGCACCGCTGGTATCGGGTATTCAACGAACTCCCCGTATTGATGATGGTGGCCGCGCTTTATATGGTGGTTTTCAAGCCGTTTTAATCTTCAGACGGCCTGTTTGGTAAATAAGGAAAGAATTCATGACAGTCGAAATCGAACGCCGCTTTTTGCTGGCGGATGACAGTTGGCGCGAAGCGGCAAGCGAGCCGCTGGTGTTGCAACAGGGCTATTTGAGCGTAGAAAAAGAGCGCACCATCCGTGTGCGAATTATCGGTTCGCAAGCATGGCTGACCCTGAAAAGCTATATTTCCGACATGACGCGCAGCGAGTTTGAATACGAAATCCCGCTGGCGCACGCGCAAGCGATGATGGCAAATATGTGTCCGTTTAAAATGGAAAAATACCGCTATCGGGTTGAATTTGAAGGCTTTGTGTATGAAATCGACGAATATTTCGGCGACAATGCGCCCTTGATTGTGGCGGAAATCGAATTGCCGTCTGAAGATACCGAGTTCCCCAAACCGTCTTGGTTGGGCAAGGAAATCACGTCAGACGGTAAGTTCACCAATGCGTATTTGAGCAAACATCCGTATTCGTCTTGGACGGAATAAGGGCAACAACCTCTATGCACATACAAAAAAGGCATGTATCGAACATGCCTTTTTTCTTTTCAGACGGCCTGATTTGCCTTACCGATATTTGAATCAAGCTGCTTTTGACATACCGTTTCAAATATCGGGCAAGCCTGTGTGTTTTATCCGTGGAACCTTATGCCGGACGGCAGGCAACCATATAGTTGACCTCGGTCGAGTCGCACAAAGAATAACGGCCGCTCAACAAATTGTAGGTCATGCCCTTGCTGCCGACGGTATCCAATCCGGCTTGGCGGCACATGCGAGCGAGTTCTGCCGGCGTGATGAATTTTTTCCAGTCGTGCGTGCCTTTGGGGACGAATTTCAACAGATATTCTGCGCCGACAATCAGATGCAGATAAGATTTGGGATTGCGGTTGATGGTGGAGAAAAACACCATGCCGTCGGGTTTGACCAGTTTCGCGCAAGCTTGAACGATGGCGGCCGGATCGGGAACGTGTTCCATCATTTCCATACACGTTACCACATCGAAGCTGTGCGGCTGCTCAGCGGCGAGGTCTTCAACGCGGATGCAGCGGTAATCGATATTGGCAACGTGTTGAGCGGCCGCATGGGCAGCGGCGGTTTGCAGGGATTTTTCCGCCATATCGATGCCGGTAACGTGTTCTGCACCGCGTTTGACCATGCTTTCCGACAAAATACCGCCGCCGCAGCCTACATCTAACACACGTTTACCTGCCAATCCGGCATAGCCGTCGATATAGTCGAGGCGTAAGGGATTGATGTCATGCAGGGGCTTGAATTTGCCGTTTTTATCCCACCATTTGTCGGCGATTTGGCTGAACTTGGCGATTTCGCCGGCATCTACGTTGTCGTGTTGATTGCTCATGGTTTGCTCCTGCATAAAATCATTCTCCTGATTTTAGCCGATTGTGCTTCAAAATAAAATGTTTCAGACGGCCTTTGCCTGTTTATCGGCCCTATTTCAACTTTCATCCGTCTGCCCATAAAAAACGCACCTTGTAGCAAGGTGCGTTTCAATCTGCATGATTTAGAATTTAGCGCCGGATTCGTTGGCCATGTAATCAACTGCGGCTTTCACTTCGTCGTCGCTTAAGCTGCCGTTGCCGCCTTTGGCAGGCATGGCTTGGAAGCCTTCGAGGGCGTGTTTGTGCAAGGTGTCTTTGCCTTGTTTAATGCGAGGCGCCCAGTCTTCTTTTTTGCCTACGGCCGGAGCGCCGGGAATCAAGCCGCTGTGGCATGCTTTACAGTTCGCTTCAAAAACAGCTTTGCCGTCCACTTTGGCGGATTCGGCAGGCTTGGCTTCAGCGGCAGGCGCTTCGGCTTTCTCTTCGGGCTTGGCGGCTTCTTCAGGTTTGGCGGCTTCCTCTGCTTTGCTGGCGGCGGCTTCAACCTTATCAGCTGCTTCTTGAGCGGCGGATGCAGTCGCATCGGCAGCAGAAGCGGCTTCGGTTTTAACTTCAGATGCAACGGCTTGAGCAGCCTCTTGAGTCTCCTGTTTAGCCTCTTGGGAACAAGCTGTCAAACCAGCCATCATCATTACGGCAATCAGTAATTTGTTCATGTTCGGTCTTTCCTTAGTTTTAGTTTAAATCACTGTTTTATATAAACAGCTTAAAAATTCTAGCATAGAAACTAATACTTTCGACCTACACTATAATAAATATTGGTATAAATCAGATTTTGTCTCAAAAACTGAAAAACATATTGACACCACCTCTCTACTCGGATAGAAATTCACCCCATTTGTCATGAAGCGCGATAACTTTCATTTTATTGTTCAAGCAGTTACTCATTTTATTTTCAAAGTTTCCTTTAGAATTCAAATTTTTACCGACTTCTCCATGAGTAGCGTCAACCTGAAAGCCATCCCCATCCCAAACAGGCCGTCTGAACCCCAATCAGGTTTCAGACGGCCTTTTTGAATCATGTTAATAAACATGTGCCGCTTGCCTATGCGAAAGACACCAGCAGGCTTACCTATTTATGTGGTCATTCATATCCCGACTAAAATTTAATCCAGTGCTGCCATTAGTCTTTTGCCAATATTTCAGCTTCAGCCCACAATCCCCGCTTCTGCTCAGCCGTCAATTTCTTAATGCCGATTTCCCGTTTCAGCGCCTCACTTTTAGTCAGGCCGTCTGAAACGATGTGCATCTCGACAGGCTTGTTCAAACGCGTGTATTTCGCGCCTTTTCCTGACAGGTGCGCCGCAAATCGCTCTTGCGGACGGTTGCTGATGCCGCAATAAAACGCGCCGTTTTCGCACAAAATCAGGTAAACGCTCCAATTTTCCGCGTTCATAACTCCCCTTCCTTGGCAAAACTCTCGGTAAAAATACGCACGGCAACCTCGGTTTTGGCAGACTGCACACGATAAGGCGTGACCAAATAAAGGCTGACCGGCGGCAATGTCCATTCAGGCAAAACCGCTTTCAGACGGCCTTGTGCAATTTTCTCCCTCACTTCGCCGCCCACTTGCAAAGACAAACCAAATCCACTTTCGGTCAGATTGCACACGGCGGCAAGATGCGTGCAGGCAATGCTGTCGGCGACGTCGAGGAAATAGCTTTCTTCACCGTTTTGCAAGGTAGTGCGGACAGGTAAAAAATGCAGCCAGCGGTGCGTATGAAGCTGAGAGGGATGGGTAATGAGCGGATGCCGGTCGAGATAATCGGGCTCGGCACAAATGATGTACGGCCACGTCACGAGATGACGCGCAACAAGATTGGGATCGTCCAAAGCCCGGTCGCCGCCGCGTATGGCGATGTCGGTCTGATTGTGTTGCAGGTCGTCCAAGGTATCGCTGAAATTAAGGATAGGACGGATTTTAGGGAACTCAGTTTGCAATCGCGAAAAGGCCGTCTGAAAAGCGCGGGATTCGATGACCGTAGAAGTCAGGGAAATGCGCAATTCGCCGACAGGTTCGGTCTTCAGATTGTCGATAACAGTACGCGTATCGGCAAGGGTGGCGGCGAGACGGCGGCAGTATTCGCCCAAGGCACGGCCGGCATCGGTAGGCGCAAGGCTGCGCGTGCTGCGGTTTAACAGCTTGATGCCGTGTAAGGTTTCGAGGCGGTTGATGTGCTGGCTGATGGCAGACGGCGTCATGCCCAGCGCGGCCGCAGCGGCGTTCATGCTGCCGTGCTCGAGGACGGCGGCGAAAACAAGCAGGGGTTTGATGTCTTGCATGATGTTTACTTTACTGAAATTGGTGTTTTCAGACAGCCTGTTATGAATACTGCGGATTATATAGCGCGGATGAAAAATCGGCGCGGAACTGATTGGGCGGTTGAATAAATATTTATTTATCGCCATTTGCATATTTACCCTTTTTAAGGTATACCGCCTACTGATGTTTATATTTTAAAAGGATGATTAAATGGCTGATTTCGACACATCTAACCCTTACAGACCCAAAGGACTACTGCAGCGTCTGATGCGATTTTTAGGTCTTGGTTATTCTGCCGAAGATGAATATGTATATGAACGTTTGGCAGCTTTAGATTTGAATACAACGGTTTATACCGACTTATTCTTCAATAAAACAGATGAATTTTTGATTTTGACTTCAGATTTCGGCCCTGAAATGGGAACATTTAAGGTTAATGCAGGCATAGGTGGAGGCAAAAAACAATTCCAAGGCAAAAGCTGCCCAATTTTGGGCTATATCCATGTTGGAAGCGGTACGTTCATGGATCAACCCATATACAATCTGACCTGGGCAGAAGATGATGCAAACAACCCCTTTAAAAACTGCTTATTTCAGACACTCAAACCACTGACTATATACCGTACCCGTAGCAAGTTAGGCATGGATTGGGAGCCATTCGGAAGTGATTGGTTAAGCAATATACTTTTAGTTGAAGTACTTGAAACTGACGCACACAATCAAAAATTGGAAAACTTACGCCGAGAATATCTGAAGCAACATTCAGATTAAACACATTTATGAGCACCATCGAGGCATCTTCAAAATGGGCAGGGCTGCCTGTGAAATTATCTTTGAACGCAGACGGCAAAAAACCGGCAAGCAGGGCTGCCAAACGCTTAACGGAAGCATTTGCACAACAGGCGCAACTCTATTCCACCCTAAACGCATACCTGCTCGAACATATCCGTAAACACAACGGCATCCGCACCAAAAACGATTTTTTTGCCAATCCGCATCCGACAGCGGAAAGCTTCCTTCAATATTTAAAGCCGCAAACATTAAATATTGTCGATCAGAATCTCTATATCGTGTTTCACAATGATGACGATGCATTGATACCCGACGATGAATACTATTTTTATGTTTCATTTGATACAAAGGGTAACATCACCGGCATCACTTCCTGACACTAACAACAGGCCGTCTGAGACTTGCCCCCGTTTCAGACGGCCTATTCCTATCCATTATTTAGTTAAACTTCACAATCATAACAGCAAAACAGGGATTATCAAGCGTTTCAGACGGCCTTACAATGCACTCATCTAATCAATCACATCCCAACAAGGAGTCAAATATGAAAATCGCAGTTATCGGTGCAACAGGTTATGTCGGCAACGCAGTCGTTCAAGAATTAGCAGGTCGTGGGCATGAAGTAACCGCTTTCGCCCGCAACACAGACAAAGTTTTCCAAGCGCAAAATGTTGCCGCTATCTCTGCAGATGTCAACGCAGCAGATTTTGCCGACAAACTGGCAGGCTTTGACGCCGTGGTCAGCGCGTTCAATCCGGGCTGGATCAATCCCAACATCGGCGCGGACTTCACACGCGGCACAAACAGTATCGTCGAAGCGGCAAAAGCAGCGCAAGTGCCATATCTCTTAATCGTCGGCGGCGCAGGCAGCCTGTATGTGGCACCCGGTTTGCAAGTGGTCGATACGCCAGACTTTCCGAAAGAAATTTTCGACGGCGCCAATGCCGCACGCCATCTCTTGGCAGAACTTCTGCCGCGCCGCGACGTGAACTGGTCTTTCGTTTCCCCTCCGGCACGACTGGGCGCAGACGGCGGTTTCAGCGAAGACCAAACCGGCAAATACCGCTTGGGCAAAGACGATTTGCTGATGGACGGTGAAATTCCGGCAGGCATCAGCGTGGCCGATTTGGCAGTCGCCATCGCCGACGATGTGGAAAACAAAGCGCATTTGTTTGAACGTTTTACCGTCGCCGCTGTTTAATCATCTTAATTTAAAGGCCGTCTGAAACTAAAAGTTTCAGACGGCCTTTGCATGCGCTCATCTCATCAATCGAATCTCAACAAAAAGTCACACATGAAAATCGCAGTGATTGGTGCAACAGCTTATGTCGGCAATGCAAGCAAAGTTTTCCAAGTGCAAAATATTGTCGTCGTCTCCACATACGAATAAAATCTGTCGGCAATTTATATCAAAATTACAAAAATATTTTGAACAAAGTGAAGGAACTGTACCAGAGTAGTAAGGAGCCCATCCTGAAAAGATGTAGATCATAAATTGCATATTGTGAGCAACAATCCGCTCCGCTACCGATCTTTTCTCACGCAAGCGCTGATGGTTAAGATGATCTGAAAGCATCTCTCTAATTTTTCAGACGGCCTCAATTTTCCCTGTACTCTATTTCAAGGAGTTTTCATGACACCTCAAACTGTCTTAGATTTCTGGTTTACCGAAGAAAACCACCCTTTCCAATTTGCCCGCAACAATGGATTCGATGCCCAAATTCGCGCTCAATTTTTCGATATCTGGCAGCAGGCAGCTCGCGGCGAACTTTCACACTGGCGCGATACTCTGCAAGGCAGGCTCGCCGAAATCATTATTCTTGACCAATTCTCGCGCAATCTGTTCCGCGACAGCCCTCAAGCGTTTGCCCAAGATACTGCTGCACTCATTCTTGCCCAAGAAGCCGTTCGCCAACCCGGCTTCGCCGACCTCCTTCCGCATGAACGCCATTTCATGCTGATGCCGTTGATGCACAGCGAAAGCCAAGTTATCCATGAACAAGCCGTACCGCTGTTTGAACGCTATACCAATGAAAACGCATTGGCCTTTGAAATCAAACACAAAGTCATCATCGACCACTTCGGACGCTATCCGCACCGTAACGCCGTATTGGGGCGTAAAACCACGGAAGAAGAAGCAGAATTTCTGAAGCAGGAAGGTTCATCATTTTAATTCCATCAAAGTCAAAGGCCGTCTGAAACCGAAATCAAGGTTTTCAGACGGCCTGCATCATCGTGAAATCACTATATAATACCGTCTATTAAATTCCAGATACGAGCCAACCATGTCCGTAACCCAACCCACCATCGCCGCCATCGCCACCGCACCCGGACGTGGCGGCGTCGGCGTGATCCGTCTTTCCGGTAAAAACCTGCTGCCTTTGGCGCAAACCCTCAGCGGCGGCAAAACGCCCAAACCGCGCACCGCGCTTTACACCGACTTTCTCGGCGGCGACGGACAGCCGATAGACAACGGCATCCTGCTCTACTTCGCCGCTCCCGCCAGCTTTACCGGCGAAGACGTGATTGAATTGCAGGGGCACGGCGGCCCTGTCGTGATGGACATGTTGCTCTCGCGCTGCCTCGAACTGGGCGCGCGCATGGCGGAGCCGGGCGAATTTACCAAACGCGCCTTCCTCAACAACAAACTCGACCTAGCCCAAGCCGAAAGCGTCGCCGACCTCATCGACGCCTCCAGCAAGTCCGCCGCCCGCATGGCATTGCGTTCGCTCAAAGGCGCGTTTTCCCAACACATACACGAGCTGGTGGACGACCTTATTACTTTGCGGATGCTGGTTGAAGCCACGCTCGACTTCCCCGAAGAAGACATCGACTTTCTCGAAGCCGCCGACGCGCGCGGCAAGCTCCAAGCGCTGCAAGGCCGTCTAAAAACCGTGCTTGCCAGTGCGGAACAAGGTGCGATTTTGCGCGAAGGCATGAACGTCGTCCTCGTCGGCGCGCCCAACGTCGGCAAATCCAGCCTGCTCAACGCCTTGGCTGGCGACGACATCGCCATTGTAACCGACATCGCCGGCACCACCCGCGACACCGTGCGCGAACAAATCACCCTCGACGGCGTGCCCGTCCACATCATCGACACCGCCGGCCTGCGCGAAACCGACGACGTGGTCGAACAAATCGGCATCGAGCGCAGCCGCAAAGCCGTTTCCGAAGCCGATGTCGCCCTGATTCTGATTGACCCGCGCGAAGGCGTGAACGCCAAAACCCAAGCCATTTTGAACAGCCTGCCCGATGGTTTGAAAAAAATCGAAATCCACAACAAAGCCGACCTGACCGGCGAACCCGTCGCCGTCCGTTCAGACGGCCTCGCGCAAACCGGTGCGGACACCGTCATCAGCCTATCCGCAAAAACCGGCGCGGGTCTCGATTTGCTCAAACACGCCCTATTGCAGGAAGTCGGCTGGCAGGGCGAAAGCGAAAGCCTGTTCCTCGCCCGCAGCCGCCACCTCAACGCCTTGCACGAAGCCGAAGCCGAGCTGGAAAACGCCGCCCTCTGCAACAACAACCAAATCGAGCTTTTCGCCGAACACCTGCGCCTCGCCCAAAACGCCTGCAGCGAAATCACCGGCGAATTTACCGCCGACGATTTACTGGGCGTGATTTTCTCGCGCTTCTGTATCGGCAAATAAAACGGTTTGCCATCAAATACAAAGGCCGTCTGAATGTTCAGACGGCCTTTTTTATCACCAAAACAAGCTTAATTTCACTTGCGTTTATTTATTGGCAGCTTCTGCCATATTTTTTGCGATTTTGGTCGCGCCAACTGTCAAACCGGACATGCCGATCAGAGAAGCCGCGGCCAATTTGATTAATGTTTTCATTTTAACTCTTTTCTGTGTATTTAAGGGTGTGTTGTGTATTTTTTATTTATCGGCATCAGCCATATTGTGGGCGATATTGGTTGCACCGACGGTCAGGCCGGACATACCGATTAAAGAGGCTGCTGCCAGTTTGATTAAAGTTTTCATTGTTTGTCTCACTTTCTTGTCTGTCGGCCGAAAAACGGCCTAAGTTGCGTTTTCTGAAGTATTGTAATTAATTCGTTTATGATTGAATTATTTGTGTACTACCGTTTCGATATTGTAGGCGACGCCGAGGGCGGAGGCCGGCATCCCGACATGCCGATTAAAGAAGCGGTGGCAAGCGTTATTAAATATCCCATTTTAAGTAGTCCTTTTTCATAGATACAAAATGTTATTTAACAACATACACATTTTTTTCGCCGGCATCTACGCTGCCGACAGGACGAATCATACCGTGTTAATCGTTAATTAATACAACTTTTCCGTAAAGATAAAATACTAAAAATATACATAATGATGGTTATAGTTAATTTATATTTTGTTTTGAAAATGACACCGATGTCTTTTTCAATGACACCGATGTCTTAATTACATACACACTACAAACGTATCTTGCTGTGCCCATAAAATCCCTCCTTTTTTGTTGCAAAATTGCACTCTAAATTAAATATATTTTTAAATTCAAAATGTTACAAATTTATCTTTTTCACAACCTAAATGTTCAATTAGTCAAAACCAATACCTTTGATAGCTTCTTTTAAAGAAAACACACGTTTCTAGCGCATATCCGACCATAAAATGCGCTGCAAATATATGATATAGTGAAACATTCTGCGTATTGACTATTTTCAGCATGAACAACACCCTAATCCTGACCGGCGTGGCCGCATTTTTTATCGGCGCGCTGTTTGCTTGGCTGATGACACGCTACCACGCCCAAAGCCGACACTTTACCGTTTTACAAGAATTGGCCGAAGCCCGCCGCCTGCATGAGTTTGCCGAACAGGTGCAGGCTCAAACTGCAGCGGATTTGGCACAAAGCCGCCATACCGTGCAGGAATTGCAAGACGAATTGCAGGAGACGGACAACCGCTTTGCCGCAGCCGAAAAACAGATTGCCTATCTGCAAGATTGCGAGGCCGAAGCCGAAGCTTTAAAACACGAATGTGCAAAATGGCAGCAAAGCGCGCAAAACCTGCAAATCAACAACGAACGTCTAAACACGCAGCTAGCTCAAGAACAGGCATTGAGTGCGGATAAAAATACGCTTTTACAGCAGCAGGAAACGGAAAAAGGCCGTCTGAAACAAGACTACGACACGCTTTTGGAGCAAAACCATGCGCTGCAAGTCCAAAACGAACGCCTCTCCACACAACTGACGCAAGAAAAAGCCAATATTGACGACAAAAACAGCCTTTTACAGCAACAGGAAGCCGAAAAAGGCCGTCTGAAACAAGAATACACCGCCCTTTTAGAGCAAAACCACGCGCTTCAAGTCCAAAACGAGCGCCTCAACACCCAATCGGAAAAAGACCGTCAGGCTGCCGAAGAAAAATTGGTTCTATTGGCAGATGCGCGTAAAAACCTGAGCGACCAGTTCCAAAACCTCGCCAACACTATTTTGGAAGAGAAAAGCCGCCGCTTTACCGAACAAAACCACGACCATCTTCAGCAACTGCTCAATCCGCTCAACGAACGCATCCACGGCTTCAGCGAGCTGGTTCAGCAGACTTATGAAAAAGAAGCCAAAGAACGCCTGACCATCGAAAACGAACTCAAACGCCTGCAAACCCTCAACACTCAGCTCCACCACGATGCCAAAGCGCTGACCACTGCGCTGACCGGCACGCAAAACAAAACCCAAGGCAACTGGGGCGAGATGATTTTGGAAAGCGTATTGGAAAATTCCGGCCTGCAAAAAGGTCGCGAATACATCGTTCAAGCTTCCAGCGTCCGCCACGAAGCAGACGGCACCCAACGCCGCCTCCAGCCCGACGTCCTCATCAATCTGCCCGACAACAAACAAATCGTCATCGACTCCAAAGTATCGCTGACCGCCTACGTCCGCTATACGCAAAGCACCGGCGCAGAAGCAGAACGCGAGCTTGCCAACCACGTCGCCAGTATCCGCGCCCACATCAAAAGCTTGGCAGCGAAGGACTATACCGACCTTGAGGGTGTCAAAACGCTGGACTTCGTCTTTATGTTCGTCCCTGTCGAACCGGCCTACCTCCTCGCCCTGCAACACGATCCGAACCTCTTCCAAGAGTGTTTCGACAAACGCATCATGCTGACCGGCCCCAGCACCCTGCTTGCCACCCTGCGCACCGTTGCCAATATCTGGCGCAACGAGCAGCAAAACCAAAACGCGCTGGCCATTGCCGAGGCCGGCAGCAAACTCTATGACAAATTTGTCGGCTTTGTCGAAAGCATGGACGGCATCAATAAAGCGCTTGGTCAGGCACAATCCCAGTTTCAGACGGCCTACAGCCGTTTGGTTTCCGGCAGGGGCAACCTCATCAGCAGCACTGAAAAACTGCGCAAATTGGGCATCAAGGCCGGCAAACAGCTGCAACGGGATTTAGTAGAAAAGGCCGTATCGGAAACCGAAGACCATGCCGCTTTACCCACCATGCAAAATCAAGAAAATAACTGACCAACTCCAAAACATTGTAAAAAAGGGAATTTAACCAATGAGCAACATCACCATCGTCCTTGCCGCCGACACAGGCTACGCCGAGCAGGTTCATACCCTGATGAAGTCCGTCTGTACGCACAATACAGGTGTCAATTTCTACCTTATGCACAACACCTTCAGGAAGGAATGGATCAACTATACCAACCAAAAACTCGCCGCCAGCGGCAGCCGTCTGAATGACGTCAAAATTGAAATGGACTTCAGCCAATATCGCCGCCTGTCCCATATTTCGGATGCCGCATTTTTCCGCCTGATGATGCAGCACCTGCCCGTCGACCGCGCCCTTTACCTCGACAGCGATATGGTGGTTACCCAATCCCTGCACGATTTGTTCAACCTCGATATGCGCGGCTATCCCGTCGCCGCCGTACAAGATTCCTATCTTGCCCGTACCGATTGGAACCATCCGACCGGCCTGCACACCACACCCTATTTCAATTCCGGCATGCTGCTGGCCGATTTGGGTCAATGGCGCAAACACAATATCGCGGAGCAACTGCTGCAAACCGCCGCCACCATTGATAAAGCCGTCCCCTTTGGTGACCAATGCTTTCTAAACACCGTATTTCAAGAGAACTGGCTGCAATTGGAAGAATCTTGGAATTACCAAACCGGCGCCAGAAGATTTTTCCAAACATACGACCTTGACGAAATGTTCCCTCTGCCGGATACCACCCCGCCCATCATCCACTACACCTCACGCGCCAAACCGTGGTTGTGCGATTACGGCAAGATTCCTTTTGAAGAAATATATTGGCAATACTATTGCGCCGACTGGCCGGAAGCGTAATCTCAGACAGGGAATACTCTTCCCTTGCCTCAATTGACCTTAAAACAACTCATCATCAAAAACAAAGGGCCGTCTGAAATCGTTTCAGATGGCCTTTAAGCCATAAAAAACAGGCAGAACATTCTGCCTGTTTTGTGTTCAAACCCGACCGTAAAGCAGGCTTTGCCACCCACCCTCCGTCGGCGTCATCGTTATCCGATTAAATACCGCGCAACAATTCGTTCACGCTGGTTTTCGCACGGGTTTGCGCGTCCACACGTTTGACGATAACTGCGCAGTAGAGGCTGTGGCTGCCGTCTTTGGAAGGCATGCTGCCGGATACGACAACAGAGCCAGCCGGTACGCGGCCTTGATAGATTTCGCCGGTAGTACGGTCAAGGATTTTGGTGGATTGACCGATGAACACGCCCATAGAAATCACGCTGCCTTCTTCGACAATCACGCCTTCGACGATTTCAGAACGCGCACCGATGAAGCAGTTGTCTTCAATAATGGTCGGGCTGGCTTGCAGAGGCTCGAGTACGCCGCCGATGCCGACGCCGCCGCTCAAGTGCACGTTTTTACCGATTTGCGCGCAAGAGCCGACAGTCGCCCAAGTATCGACCATCGCACCTTCGTCAACGTATGCGCCGATATTGACATAAGAAGGCATCAACACGACATTTTTCGCTACAAAGCTGCCGCGGCGGGCAACCGCACCCGGAACTGCGCGGAAACCTGCGCTGCGGAATTCGTCTTCAGACCAATCGGCAAATTTAGTCGGCACTTTGTCGAAGTATTTGTTCACACCGTCGTTGAGGATTTCATTGTCCTGAATGCGGAAAGACAGCAATACGGCTTTTTTCGCCCATTCGTTGACTTTCCATTCTCCCACGCCCAAACGCTCGGCAACGCGCAGTTTGCCGGAGTCGAGTTGATGAATGGTTTCCAAAACCGCTTCACGCACTTCTGGAGTAACGGTATTCGGATTGATTTCGGCACGGTTTTCAAAAGCCGTTTCAATGATGTTTTGCAAAGACATGTTGATTCCTTCAAGAGATCAGGGCCGTCTGAAACCTATTCAGGCCACCCTATTACAAATATTTAACTCGTTATTTTGCCATGTAAAAGCGATTTCGTCAGCTATTAACATGATTATCGCCGAGCGTTACACGGCTGGATTTCGGCTAAGCCAAGATTTTCAGACGGCCTGTTCAAGTGAATGGAATCGCATTTATTTTCTAACTAATTTCCCAGCCACGATATTCAGACTGTTGATTCTGCCGACACGCCGTGCCGATAAATCAATCTTTGCCACCAATCTTTTGCAGCAGATTTTCAGCTACCACGCCGCATTCGATATTCCGCTTTAACGGTTTCGCATTCAAATCCTTCAAGGCCGTCTGAAAGTCGGCGAAACCCATCAACTGCGAACCGAAACGGCGCATATGTTCGGTATCCTGCTGACAGTCTATCAGCGCAACACCCAAATCCGCCAAAAACGGGACGGCGCAGGCAAACGCAATCTTGGACGCATCGGGACGCAAGGCAAACATCGACTCGCCATAAAACACGCAGCCGATTTGCACGCCGTAAAACCCGCCTGCCAACTGCATTTCGCCTTGTTCGTCCGGCAGCCAACATTCAAACGAATGCGCATGCCCCTGATGGTGCAGCTTCAAATAGGCCGTCTGAAACGCAGGTTCTATCCACGTTCCGTCCTGTTCCGGACGCGGCACATTGGCACAATGGGCAATCACTTTTTCAAAACAGCGGTTGACCGTTACCTGATACGGCTTGTGACGCAAAATTTTGGCGAGCGATCGGCCGATATGCAGGCTTTCCGGCACAATCACGGCTCGCGGCGCAACCGCATACCAAAAAAACCAACCGTCGCGGCTAAGCCACGGAAAAATCCCCTGCCCATACGCCGACAACAGCCGCCCCGTATCCAAATCGCCGCTGACGCCGACCAAGCCGTCGCATTCTGCCAAAGCGTAAGACGGTTCGGGGAAACGATAATCCCGTGGCGCAAGTAAAGGAATCTTCATCGTAAAGCCCATAAAGTTTCAGACGGCCTCAAGCTGAAAACGCCCAAGGCCGTCTGAAAAATCAACATACAAACTGATTAACGTTTGGTTTTGGTTTGGCATTCGCCGCATACGCCGTACATATACAGCGCGTGGTCGACGATGCGGTAGCCGTTTTCTTCGGCGATTTTGTCTTGCAGCGCTTCGATTTCCGGATTGTGGAATTCGGTTACTTCGCCGCATTTCACGCAGACGATGTGGTCGTGGTGGTCGCCTTTGTCCAATTCGTAAACCGCTTTGCCGGTTTCAAAATGGTGGCGTTGCAAAATACCGGCCTGTTCAAACTGGGTCAGCACACGGTAAATCGTCGCCACGCCGATTTCCACACCCTCTTCCAACAGGATACGGTACACATCTTCCGCACTCAAATGCTCCTCGGCATGAGTCTCGAACAAGTCCAAAATTTTCAAACGTGGACCCGTAACTTTCAAACCGCTGTCTTTCAATTGCGCAATGTTGCTGAATTTTTCCATAATATTCAATATCCCTGTAAGGTAATAACCGTTATAATACGCACTTTCCGCCCATTTGCCCACTATTGGGCCGTTAAAGGGCGGCAATCTGCCGCCGGTCCTGCAATTGAAAATCGGCGAAAAGAAAAATTAAGAAGATGATTATCGTTTGCTTTTTAAAAATATTCAAGCGATGATAAACATCTTTCCCGAAATGACACAGAAAGGTAAGCCCGTGAATAAAGCCTTATGCCTTGCCATCGCCGCTATTTTAGGTCTGGCCTCATGCAGTGCCGAGCGCGTATCCAACTTTCCATCTTACAAACTCAAAATCATTCAAGGTAACGAGCTCAATCCCCGCGCCGTGGTTTCCCTGCGCCAAGGTATGACCCGCGACCAAGTCCAACTGCTGCTCGGTACGCCGCTCCTGCGCGACGCCTTCCATGCCGACCGCTGGGATTACACTTTCAACACCAGCCGCAACGGCATCATCAAAGAACAAAGCAACCTGACCCTGTACTTTGAAAACGACGTCCTCGCACGTGCCGAAGGCAATGCCATTCAAAAATCCATCGAAGCGGTTCAAGCCGGACAAAACGTCGTTCCGACTACCGAAACCAACGCGAAATAAGGAAGCCCATGAGCGCATTGAAAATCGCCATTGCCGGCGTCAACGGTCGTATGGGCCGCGTCTTGGTTGAAGCCGTCAACAACCATCCCGATGCCGTCCTCTCCGGCGCACTCGAGCATTCCGGTTCGGAAGTATTGGGTTTGGATGCAGGCTTCGCCTCCGGCCTCAAAACCGGCGTTGCCATTTCAGACGACGTGGATGCCGTACTGGCTCAAAGCGATGTCCTCATCGACTTTACCCGCCCCGAGCCAACCCTGAAACACCTACAAAAATGCGTGGAAAAAGGCGTCAACATCATCATCGGCACGACCGGTTTTGATGATGCAGGCAAAGCCGCCATCCAAGCCGCAGGCGAAAAAATAGGCGTTGTTTTCGCCGCCAACTTCAGCGTCGGCGTCAACCTGACCTTCCATATCCTCGACACCGTCGCCCGCGTGTTAAACGAAGGCTACGACATCGAAATCATCGAAGGCCACCACCGCCACAAAGTCGATGCCCCAAGCGGCACCGCGTTGCGCATGGGAGAAGTCATTGCCGACGCCCTCGGCCGCAACCTCAAAGAATGCGCCGTTTACGGCCGCGAAGGCCATACCGGCCCGCGCGATCCGTCCACCATCGGTTTTGCCACCGTCCGCGCAGGCGACATCGTCGGCGACCACACCGCCCTCTTCGCCACCGACGGCGAGCGCGTGGAAATCACCCACAAGGCCAGCAGCCGCATGACCTTTGCCGCCGGTGCCGTACGCGCCGCAGTTTGGGCAAACGGCAAAAAAGGCCTGTACGATATGCAAGACGTACTGGGTTTGAAAAACCGATAAACCCGCATCATCAGGTTTCATACCTTACAAGGCCGTCTGAAAGCACAACGTCGATTTTCAGACGGCCTTATTAACAAAGAAAGCCCCACCATGTCCTATCAACAAATCACCATCAACGTCAACGATGCCGTCGCCGAACGCCTTGCCGACGCGCTGATGGAACACGGCGCATTGTCCGCCGCCATTGAAGATGCCTACGCCGGTACAGAAAACGAGCAGGCCATTTTCGGCGAGCCGGGCATGCCGACCGAGCAAATCTGGCAACAAAGCAAAGTCATCGCCCTTTTCGGCGAAAGCGACGACGCCGCTTCCATTATCGAAGCCGCCGCGCAGGAATGCGGTTTGAACGATTTGAAATACACCGGCGAAATCCTTGAAGATCAAGACTGGGTACGCCTGACCCAAGCACAATTCGACCCGATTCAAATTTCCGACCGCCTGTGGATTACCCCGTCTTGGCACGAAGCGCCCAACGGCAACGCCGTCAACCTGCAACTCGACCCTGGCCTTGCCTTCGGCACCGGCAGCCATCCGACTACCCGCCTCTGCCTCAAATGGCTGGACACGCAGCTCAAAGGCGGTGAAAGCGTATTGGACTACGGCTGCGGCTCAGGCATTTTGGCCATTGCCGCCCTCAAACTCGGTGCAGGCTCCGCCATCGGCGTAGACATTGACGAACAAGCCATCCGCGCCAGCAAAGACAATGCCGCGCAAAACAACGTCGACGCGCAGTTCTACCTGCCGGACGGCCTGCCGCAAGGCCAATTTGATGTCGTTGTCGCCAACATTCTGGCAAACCCGCTGCGTATGCTCGGCGAAATGCTTGCCGCGCGTACCAAACAAGGCGGCCGCATTGTCTTGTCCGGTCTTTTGGACGAACAAGTCGAAGAACTCAGCGACATTTACAGCCAATGGTTCAACATCGAGCCTGCCGAAATCGAAGAAGGCTGGGCGCGATTGAGCGGCGTCAAACGCTAAACCTGTTTTCCGATACAAAGGCCGTCTGAAATTTAATCTTTCAGACGGCCTTTTTGCACTTAAAACGCTGAATATTCCAGCAAAATCAGGTATAATTGCCTATTATTTTGACCTTTCGGAACACACCCGCCGCGCCCGTTTGACATTTCATCGCGCTCACGGAAAAATTCCTTGAAATTCAGCAAGAAAAGACCATGACTGACCAAAAACACGAAGAATACGGCGCCGACAGCATACAAGTGCTGGAAGGCTTGGAAGCGGTACGCAAACGCCCCGGTATGTATATCGGCGACACGCAGGACGGCAGTGGCCTACACCACATGGTGTTCGAGGTGCTTGACAACGCCATTGACGAAGCGCTCGCCGGACATTGCGACAAAATCACCGTAACCATCCATGCCGACAATTCCGTCAGCGTGGCCGACAACGGCCGCGGTATGCCGACCGGCATCCACCCGAAAGAAGGCCGCTCCGCCGCCGAAGTCATCATGACCGTCTTGCACGCAGGCGGCAAATTCGACAACAACAGCTACAAAATCTCCGGCGGCTTGCACGGCGTGGGCGTATCCGTCGTCAACGCGCTGTCCGACTGGGTAACGCTGACCATCTACCGCGACGGCAAAGAACACTTCGTCCGCTTCGTACGCGGCGAAGCCGAAGAGCCGTTGAAGGTTGTCGGCGATTCCGACAAAAAAGGCACAACCGTACGCTTCCTCGCCAGCAGCGAAACCTTCGGCAATGTCGAATACAGCTTCGACACCCTTGCCAAACGTATCCGCGAACTCTCCTTCCTCAATAACGGCGTAGACATCGAGCTGATCGACGAACGCGACGGTAGACACGAAAGCTTCGCCCTCTCCGGCGGCGTGGCCGGCTTCGTGCAATACATGAACCGTAAAAAAACGCCATTGCACGAAAAAATCTTCTACGCGTTCGGTGAAAAAGACGGCATGAGCGTCGAATGCGCGATGCAGTGGAACGACAGCTACCAAGAAAGCGTGCAATGTTTCACCAACAACATTCCGCAACGCGACGGCGGTACGCATTTGACCGCATTACGCCAAGTGATGACCCGTACCATCAACAACTATATCGAAGCCAACGAAGTGGCTAAAAAAGCCAAAGTGGAAACCGCCGGCGACGATATGCGCGAAGGCCTGACCTGCGTGTTGTCCGTCAAACTGCCCGATCCAAAATTCTCATCGCAAACCAAAGACAAACTGGTTTCCAGCGAAATCGGCCCCGTCGTCAACGAAGTCATCAACCAAGCCCTGACCGACTTCCTTGAAGAAAACCCGACCGAAGCCAAAATCATCACCAGCAAAATCGTCGATGCCGCACGCGCACGCGAAGCCGCACGAAAAGCCCGCGAAATCACCCGCCGCAAAGGCGTGATGGACGGTTTGGGCCTGCCGGGCAAACTGGCCGACTGCCAAGAAAAAGACCCTGCCCTGTCCGAACTCTATCTCGTCGAGGGCGACTCCGCAGGCGGCTCCGCCATGCAGGGCCGCGACCGCAAATTCCAAGCGATTTTGCCGCTCAAAGGTAAGATTTTGAACGTCGAAAAAGCACGTTTTGAAAAAATGCTGGCCAGCCAAGAAGTCGCCACGCTGATTACCGCTTTGGGCGCAGGCATCGGCAAAGAAGAGTTCAATGCCGAAAAACTGCGCTACCACCGCATCATCATCATGACCGATGCCGACGTGGACGGCGCGCACATCCGCACCCTGCTCCTGACCTTCTTCTACCGCCAAATGCCCGAGCTGGTCGAGCGCGGCTACATCTACATCGCCCAGCCGCCTTTGTACAAAGCCAAATACGGCAAACAAGAGCGCTATCTCAAAGACGAATTGGAAAAAGACCAATGGCTGCTCGGTTTGGCCTTGGAAAAAGCCAAAATCGTTTCAGACGGCCGCACCATCGAAGGCGAAGAGCTTGCCAATACCGCCAAACAATTCCTGTTGGCCAAAACCGTCATCGAGCAAGAAAGCCGCATCATTGACGAACTCGTTCTGCACACCATGCTGCACGCTTCGCCGGTCGATCTCAGCACCGCAGAAAGCGCAGACCGGGCCGTTGCCGAATTGAGCGGCCTCTTGGACGAAAAAGAAGTCGCACTCGAACGCATCGAAGGCCACGAAGGACACCAGTTCATCAAAATCACACGCAAACTGCACGGCAATGTGATGGTGAGCTACCTCGAGCCTAAGTTCCTCAACAGCAAAGCCTACCAAACCCTTACCCAAACCGCCGCCGCACTCAAAGGCATGGTCGGCAAAGGGGCAAAGCTCTACAAAGGCGACAACGAATACGACATCGACAGCTTTGAAGCCGCTTTGGACATCTTGATGAGCGTTGCCCAAAAAGGCATGTCCATCCAACGATACAAAGGCTTGGGCGAGATGAACCCGGAACAACTTTGGGAAACCACGATGGATCCTACCGTCCGCCGCCTCCTGAAAGTCCGCATCGAAGACGCCATCGCCGCCGACGAAGTGTTTGTTACCCTGATGGGCGACGAAGTCGAACCGCGCCGCGCCTTCATCGAAAACAACGCCCTGCTGGCACAAAACATCGACGCCTAAGCATGGAAAGATAAAAGGCCGTCTGAAAAACGTTTTTCAGACGGCCTTTTTTGTTTTTGTACTTTGTTTCTTACAACTCAAATCCCAACCACTTCGCGTGTTTTAATAGAGCATCCCAACTGATTCGGATTCGGGACAATCCCAAATAACCTGTTTGAAACGCTCCAATCCGTTTCCGCTTTATTCCGCTTTCCCTAAAATCATCGCATCGCCATAGCTGAAAAAGCGGTATTCCTGTTCCACCGCATGACGGTAAACGCTGCGGATATGCTCCATGCCCGAAAACGCACTGACGAGCATCAGCAAGGTTGATTTGGGCAGGTGGAAATTGGTAATCAATCGGTCAGCAACATTGAAGCGGTAGCCCGGCGTAATGAAAATATCGGTATCGCCGCGACCGGCTTTCAGACGGCCTGTCTCGCGTGCGGCGGATTCCAAGGCGCGCATGGAGGTTGTGCCCACTGCCCACACTTTATTGCCGCGCGCTTTGGCGGCTTCAACGGCGGCAACGGTCTCGGCCGGTACGTCAAACCACTCGCTGTGCATTTTGTGTTCTTCAATTTTATCAACGCGCACGGGTTGGAATGTGCCGGCACCGACGTGCAAGGTTACTTCCGCGGTTTCTACGCCTTTGGCTTTCAAACAGCCCAACAATTCATCGGTAAAGTGCAAACCTGCCGTCGGTGCGGCCACTGCGCCTTGATACTTGGCGTACACGGTCTGATAGCGGCTGTCGTCTTCATCATCGGCCGCACGTTCGATATAAGGCGGCAAGGGCAGATGGCCGTTTTGCTCTAAAAGTTCGTAAACGGTTTGCTCGCCTTCAAATTTTAGGCAAAACAATTCTTCCGCTCGCTCCATCATGACGGCACGGATATCGCCTTCAAAAATCAATTCTGTACCCGGTTTCGGCGATTTGGACGAACGGATATGCGCCAATGCGGTATGCGCGTCCAATACCCGCTCAATCAGGGCTTCGATTTTGCCGCCACTGGCTTTTTGGCCGAACAGGCGTGCCTTCATCACTTTGGTATTGTTAAACACCAGCACATCGCCCGGTGCGACATAATCGGGTAAATCGCCGAAATGTTTGTCTTCAATCGGCAATGTAGGCAAGGCAACCAGAAGCCTGCTGCTGCCGCGCACTTCCGGCGGATGCTGGGCAATCAGTTTTTCGGGCAATTCAAAATCAAAATCGGAAATATCCATTGTCGCGCATACTTTAAAAAAACAGGAGCCATTATACGCGCAAAGTTGGTTTTCAGACGGCATGTTTTGTCGAAAAACCAATAAATTAGAATAAACGCTCTTGAAAAAATTACTTTTTAACAAAAATCAGCGTTCCTTTCTTTTTTCGCCGAAAAACGCCTTTTTTCTATCTTTTACTGGACATTTACCGACAAGTTCGGGAAAATAACCAGATTCATTTCTCAGGCTCCGCCCTGTTCCGACATTATTTAAACGCCGGATGGCAAACCTACCTTCCGACGTCTCAGGAAATCATCTAAAACCACAGCGGCGCATACCCAATATGCACTTTATGCCGCGCTAAAAAGGAAAAGCAATGGATTTGCGTAAATTAAAAAAACTGATTGATTTGGTCGAAGAATCAGGCATTGCAGAAATTGAAGTTACCGAAGGCGAAGAAAAAGTCCGCATTACGCGCACCACTGCCGCCGCAGCTCCTGTTTATGCTGCTCCGGCACCTGCCGCAGCCGTTCCGGTTGCCGCCCCTGTTGCTGCTGCTCCGGCCGCAGCCGCTCCAGCCGCCGCCCCTGCCACTCGCGATTTGTCCAACGCGCAAAAATCGCCTATGGTCGGTACGTTCTACCGCGCCCCAGGCCCGAACGCCGCCGCTTTCGTCGAAGTCGGCCAACAAGTCAAAGCAGGCGATACTTTGTGCATTATCGAAGCCATGAAGCTGATGAACGAAATCGAAGCTGAGAAATCCGGTGTCATTAAAGAAATTCTGGTTGAAAACGGTACTCCGGTCGAATACGGCGAGCCGCTCTTTATCATTGAATAATCCGCTTTTTCAGACGGCCTTTATCTTTAAGGCCGTCTGAAATTCCTTTTTCTGTTCATTAAGGACAAACCATGCGTCTGATTTTGGCTATTTTCTTGCCATGGCTTCAGTTTTTCACCATCGGCCGTCCATTTGCAGGCATCATCTGTCTGATTCTGCAATGTACGCTGGTTGGCTGGATACCGGCAGCCATGTGGTCGGTTTATGCCTTGAGCCAATACAAAACCGACCAGAAAATCCGCAACGCATTAGGCGGCCGACAATAGGCCGTCTGAACCATCCGGAAAGATTATCATGCTGAAAAAAGTATTGATCGCCAACCGGGGCGAAATCGCCCTGCGCGTCCTGCGTGCCTGCCGTGAAATGGGCATCGCCACCGTCGCCGTCCATTCCGAAGCCGACAAAGACAGCCTGCACGTCAAACTCGCCGACGAATCCGTGTGCATCGGCCCTGCCGCATCCGCACAAAGCTACCTCAACATTCCCGCCCTCATTGCTGCTGCCGAAGTAACCGAAGCCGACGGCATCCACCCGGGCTACGGTTTCCTCGCCGAAAACGCCAATTTTGCCGAACAAGTCGAACAATCCGGCTTTGTCTTCATCGGCCCGAAAGCCGACACCATCCGTCTGATGGGCGACAAAGTATCCGCCAAACACGCCATGATCGAAGCCGGCGTGCCTTGCGTTCCCGGCTCTGAAGGCGCATTGCCAGACGACGGCGAAGAAATCCTGAAAATTGCCGATAAAGTCGGTTATCCCGTCATTATCAAAGCCTCCGGCGGCGGCGGCGGTCGCGGTATGCGTGTTGTCGAGAAAAAAGAAGACCTCCTCCAGTCTGTCGAAATGACCAAAGCCGAAGCAGGCGCGGCATTCGGCAACCCGATGGTTTACATGGAACGCTATCTGCAGCGTCCGCGCCACGTCGAAATCCAAGTGATTGCCGACGAACACGGCAACGCCATCTACCTCGCCGAGCGCGACTGCTCCATGCAGCGCCGCCACCAAAAAGTTATCGAAGAAGCACCTGCTCCGTTCATCACTGAAGAAGAACGCGCCAAAATCGGCAAAGCCTGTGCCGACGCTTGCAAACGCATCGGCTATCGCGGCGCAGGTACGTTTGAATTCCTGTACGAAGACGGCGAATTCTTCTTTATCGAGATGAACACACGCGTTCAGGTTGAGCATCCGGTTACCGAGCTCATCACCGGCGTGGACATCGTCCAAGAGCAATTACGCATCGCATCCGGCCTGCCTTTGCAATACAAACAGGAAGACATTCAAGTCGAAGGCCACGCGTTTGAGTGCCGTATCAACGCCGAAGACCCGTACAACTTCATTCCAAGCCCGGGCCTGATTGAAAGCTGCCACTTGCCCGGCGGCTTCGGCGTCCGTGTCGACAGCCATATTTACCAAGGCTACCGCATTCCTCCTTACTACGACAGCCTGATCGGCAAAATCTGCGTCGTCGGTAAAGACCGCGACCAAGCCATGGCAAAAATGCGCGTAGCCCTTGCCGAGCTGGCGATTACCGGCATCAAAACCAATACGCCGCTGCACCGTGACTTGTTCAGCGACCCAGGCTTCCAAAAAGGCGGCGTCAGCATCCACTACTTGGAACATTGGTTGGAAGAACGCAAAGCCAAACAGGATAAATAATCCCTTGTTTTGACTAAAAATCAGGCCGTCTGAAACGCAAAATAAAGTTTCAGACGGCCTTTTTTAAGGCGAAGCAGGCTTCTTCAAATACCACGTGGACTTTGACGCGCTGGAAAGCCTGCCCGAACTCAAAGCAGGCAAAATCGGCGCGATTTGCTGTTCGCATCCGACCAACCCGACCGGCAACGTGCTGACCGACGGCGAAATGGCGCGGCTGGATGCTTTGGCGCAAGAACACGGCATTCCGCTGATTATCGACAACGCCTACGGAATACCGTTCCCCAACATCATTTACAGCGACGTGACGCTGAATTGGCACGAAAACATCAATCCTCTGCTTCAGCCTTTCCAAAGTCGGCTTACCGGGCGTTCGCACCGGCATCATCGTCGCCGCGCCGGAAGTGGTCAAAGCCGTCAGCAGTCTGAACGCGATTGTGAACCTGTCGCCTACCCGCTTCAGCGCAGCCATTGCAACGCCGCTGTTGCGGGACGGTCGTCTGAAACAGCTTTCAGACGACGTCATCCGGCCGTTTTACCGCAATCAGGCACAAACTGCCGTCTCGCTGCTCAAGCGCGAGCTGGGCGCATATCCGCTGAAAATCCACAAGCCCGAAGGCGCGATTTTCCTGTGGCTCTGGTTTGAAAACCTGCCCGTTTCGTCGCAAACTCTGTACGAAATGCTCAAAGCCGAAGGCACGCTGATTATTCCGGGCGAGCATTTCTTTGTTGGCATCGATACGCAAGATTATCCGCACGCGCACGAGTGCATCCGCATGAGCATTGCTCAGGACGCGGAAATGCTGGAAAAAGGCATCGCCGCCATCGGCAGGGTGGTGCGCGGTTTGTACGATGCGGCGTAAACGGTAAAGTTGATAGCCATTCAGTCAAAAGGTCGTCTGAAAACAGTTTCAGACGACCTTTTGTCATTTATTTATTTTTTTTGAAATGAAATTAATTTTCTTTTAAAATTAACCGTTACGATCCACTTTTGAAAGAAAATACAAATGACTAAGCCCGCTTCCAGACTCAGCATCCTCAGCCTCTCCCTCCTTGCCGTTTCGGCGGCATTTGCCTCAGACGAACCCCAAGACCGAGAAATCGCCGAACTCGAAACCATCACCGTAACCGCCAGCGCGGACGCATCCAAGGGCGGTTTGATTCCTGCATTTAAAGGCGGACAGGTGGCGCGCGGCAGCCGCGTGGGTATTTTGGGCAATAAAAAAAACCTAGAATCGCCGTTCTCCAATACTGCTTACACCAATAGGCTGATTCAGGACAAACATGCGCGCAGCGTCGGCGACGTACTGCAAAACGACCCGACCGTCCGCGTTGCGCGCGGTTACGGCAATTTTCAGGAAGCGTATTTCATACGCGGCTTTGCCGCCGAATCGGACGATACCATGTACAACGGCCTTTACGGCATCCTGCCGCGCCAATACATCGCCACCGAGCTTTTCGAACGCGTGGAAGTCCAGCGCGGCGCATCCGCCTTCTTAAACGGCATGGCGCCGGGCGGCAACAATATCGGTGGCACGGTATCCGTATTACCCAAACGCGCGTCCAATGAAGGATTGAACCGGCTGACTACCAATTACGGCGCGGGAAAACGCGGTGGTTTGGCGGCGGACGTGGCGCGCCGTTTCGGACAAAATCAGGAATTCGGCGTGCGCGTCAATGCGGCGCACCATAACGGCAAAACCGCAATAGACGACGAAAAGTCCAAACTCAGCCTGGTCAATGTCGGCCTAGACTGGCGCAATGAAAATGCCCGCCTGTCCGCCGATTTGGGCTGGCAGGACAACAAGCTCAAAGCCACGCGTACCAATGTTACCCTGTCAGGCCTGACCGCCGTGCCGGCCGCGCCTGATGCCTCGTCCAACTGGGCGCAGCCGTGGACGTATTCCAACGAGCGCGACTGGTTTGGCACAATGCGCGGCGAATACGATTTCAACGACAACCTGACTGCCTACGCCGCCTACGGCTTCCGCCGCAGCAAGGAAAACAATTCTTTGGCAAACCTGACTGTCGGCAATGTCAACGGCGACGGATCGATTTACCGCTTCGACAACGCGCGTAAGGATAAAATCGACACGGGCGAAATCGGTTTGCGCGGCAAATTCAATACGGGCGCGGTAGAGCACGAATGGACCGCCGCCGCCAACCGGTTCCAATCCTCGCGCAAAAACGCTTACATCATGGATTGGGGCAACCGATATACGACTAACCTCTACAACCCGTCCCGCTATCCGCAACCCGCAGCCGCCAACCCGCTGTATTCGGGCAACGACATGGGCAATCCTGCTGTTACCGGCAAAACACGCCTGACCAGCTTCGCCTTGGGTGACACCTTCAGCCTTTGGGACAAACGCCTGCAATTCATGCTCGGTGCGCGCTGGCAGCAGGTGCATAACAAGGCTTACGCCTATAATACGGGCGCGCAAACCGAAAATTACAAAAAATCGCGCCTCAGTCCCGCCGCCGGCGCGGTGTACCGCATCACGCCGAATTGGTCGGTGTACGGCAACTACATCGAAAGCCTGGGACAAGGCGCGACTGCAGGCTCGACTGCCTCCATCAACGGCCGGGTCTACGCCGTCAGCAATACCGGCGAATCGCTCAAACCCTATGTTTCCAAACAAAAAGAAATCGGCACGAAATTTGAAGCCAACGGCTTCGGCGCGGGATTGGCCCTGTTCCACACCGACAAACCGCGTTCGCTTTACGTTGCCGAAAGCAACAACACCGCCCGCTTCACCTCCGAAGGCAAAGACCGCCACCGGGGCGCGGAAATCACCGTTTACGGGGAAGTCGCACAAGGCGTGAGGCTCTTGGGCGGCATTACCCTGCTCGATGCCAAGCAGAAATCTACCGGCTCATCTTTAACTGACGGCAAACGCACCATCGGCGTGGCTAAAACCCAAGCCAACATTGGCTTGGAATGGGAAGTGCCGAAAGTGCAAGGTTTGGCATTTGACGGACGCATGGTTTACACCGGTTCTTCCTACGCCGATGCAGCCAATACGCTTAAAGTCGGCGGCTGGACGCGCTTCGACATCGGCGCGCGCTACCACACCCAAATCGGCAGGCATGAAGCCACCTTCCGCGCCCGCCTCGATAATGTTGCCAACAAGAAATACTGGGCATCCGTCGGCGGATACCCTAACAGCGGCTACCTGAACGCCGGCGCACCGCGCAGCTTCACCCTGTCGGCTTCGGTCGATTTTTAAGGGACGGGCGGCAAACGGCCTCCAACGGTCCAAAGGTCGTCTGAAACGTTTTCAGACGACCTTGGAGCCTGGGGCGTCCGACTTTGCCCTACGCTTTCGGACAACTGCCGTAAAACTCCGCCTTTGCGGCATCGGCACCGACAACGGGCAATGGATTTTGCTGCGCCGCCGCTTTCTCCGAATAACGTCAAACCCACTAAAAGGTCGTCTGAAACGTGTTCCAAATCCAAAACGCCACCTTCGCCATACCCGGCCGCTCGCTGCTGCACGACATCAGCGTCAACTTTTCCCCTAACCGCGTGTACGGCCTCATCGGTCATAACGGCTCGGGCAAGTCCACGCTGTTGAAACTGCTCACCCGCCAGCATGAACCCGCAGGCGGTAGGATATTGCTGAACGACAAAGAAATACGCGCCTATTCCGCCCGCGCATACGCCAAAGAAGTCGCCTATCTTCCGCAGCAACTGCCCGCCGCTACCGCGCTGACCGCGTGCGAGCTGGTTATGATGGGGCGTTATGCCTGGAGCGGGCTTTTAGGGCGCACGAACGATGCGGACAGACAGGCGGTGGAACAGGCGTTGCGGCTGACGCATACGGAAAAATTTGCCGATCAAATCGTCGATACGCTGTCGGGCGGCGAACGTTCGCGCGTCTGGCTGGCGATGTGCCTGGCGCAGCAAAGCCGCTTTTTGCTGCTGGACGAACCGCTTGCCGCTTTGGACATCGCCCACCAAATCGACGTGATGGCACTGGTGCGCAAGCTGTCTCGCAATTTGGGTTTGGGCGTCATCATCGTCATCCACGACATTAATCTGGCGGCGCAGTATTGCGATGAACTGGTCGCACTCAAACAGGGACGGCTATTAAAAACGGGCAAACCTGCCGACATTATGACCGCAGAAGTGTTGAAAGACATTTACAGCGTCGATATGAACATCATCGCTCATCCTGAAAACGGCTGCCCCGTGGCATTGCCTTGACGCAGGCAAACCGTCCCGCCACATAAGTTCCGACCATAAAATCCGCCGCCCGAATCCAAACCGGATAACATCACAGACCATTGTGGAATACCTGTATCCGATATGTTTCAGATGACCCTTTATTCAAAACCGAAAGACCTTCCAAGCTCATGTCCCACCGCTTTTCAGACGACATTCCCCGCCTTGCCGCACGGCTGTTTTTTACCGCTGCCCTCCTGTTTTCCCTGCCTGCACCCGCCGCACCGCGTGTGGCGACTTCGGACTGGACGGTCGCCGAAACACTGACGGCGATGGGGCATCCGCCCGTCAGCGTTGCCGACCGCCGCGTGTACGATACCTGGGTGAACCATCCGCCACTGCCCGCTGCCGTCAAGGAAGCGGGGCTGCGCTTCCAGCCGAATTTGGAGCGGCTGTATCAGATAAAGCCTGATTTTTTCGTGCAATCTTCCTGGTATGCCGCCGCCAAGTCCCAGTTTGAAAAAATCGCCCCGGTACGCGAAGTGGATTTCGGCACGGCAAAAGGCATCGAATATGCCCACACAGTCGAAGCCACGCGCAGGCTGGGTAAAATCATCGGCGACCCTGCCGCTGCCGAAAAGCTGATTGCCGGTACGGAAAACCTGTTTGCCCGCGCCAAACCCGTGCTTTCGGCATATCGTGGCCGCCCGTTTGCGGTGGTGCAGTTTGTCGACGGGCGGCATTTGCGGATTTACGGCAAGACTTCGCTGTTTCAGGCCGTGTTCGACAAATTGGGGCTGAACAATGCCTGGACAGGCAAAAGCAACGAATGGGGTTTCGAAAACATCACGCTTTTAGATTTGGCAAAGCTGCCGCCGGACACGCTGCTAATCATCGTCAAACCGCATCCTCAAAATACACGTGCAACGCTCGAAAAAAGCGCGCTTTGGCAACGCCTGCCGTTCTGCCACCCTGCAAACCGCCGCATCTTCGAGCCGTCGTGGAGCTACGGCGCACTGCCGTCCATGCAGCGTTTCACTTTGCAACTGATGCGTTCGATGTCGTCTGAAAACCCGTCCGCACAAAAGGAAGCCGCATGGTAAAGATTTTCAGACGACCCCTGCCTATCCTTGCCGCCGCGTTGGCAATATCGTGCGCGCTGACGGCGTTTTGGATATTGAAGCTGGAATGGACGCTGCCGTGGCTGCGGCTGTTTGACCGTCCCGACAGCCTGCCTTTGGATGCACTGATGGTGCAGAACAACACCCTGCCCCGCATGGCGATGGCGCTGCTCGCGGGCGGCAGTACGGCGATGGCGACCATGCTGATGCAGCAGTTGATGCGTAATCCGCTCGCATCCGACAGTACACTGGCAGTCAGCAGCGGCGCGCAGGCGGCTTTGGTGGCGGCAACCGTGTTCGCCCCTTCCTTCCTTGCCTACGGCACGTCCGCCGTGGCGTTTGCCGGCGCAGCGGCGGCTTTGGGCGCGGTATTGCGGCTGTCGGCACGGCGCGCCCTGCAACCGCTCAGCGTCGTGCTGGCGGGTTTGGTGGTCAGCCTGTATCTGGGTTCCCTCACCGGTATCGTGATGCTGTTTTTCAGCGAAGAGACGCGCGGCGTGATGCAGTGGGGCAGCGGCTCCCTGGTGCAGGACAGTTGGCGCGATACGTTGGGGCTTTTGTGGCGGATTGCTGTTGCCGCCATACTTACCGCCTTTTTAATCAAACCGTTAAACATCATGAGCCTGGGCGACACGCAGGCGGAATTGGCAGGCATACCAGTGAAGAAAATCCGCCTGCTGTCTTTGGCGGTTGCTGCATTTTTGAGTGCGGGCGTGGTCGGCTTTGTCGGCATGATGGGCTTTGTCGGATTGGCGGCGGCGACGCTGGTGCGGCAAATGGGCGTACGCACGCTGTCCATGCGCCTGATTTGTTCCTTCATCGTCGGCGCACTGCTTTTGATGCTGACGGACAACGGCCTGATGCTGCTGAAACACTACCGCGGCACCGATCTGCCCGCCGGCGCTGTAACTGCCCTCGTCGGCGCGCCGCTTTTGTTGTGGCTGACGGCGAAAGCACCTCCGCGTCCTTCGTTTCAGACGACCTCCGATATTTCAACCGCCGCGCCGCACGTCCCGCGCCTCTTGCGTTTTCTGCTGCTTATCGCCGTCGCCGTATCGGTATTGGCGTTTACGGTCGGACGCTATGACGAAACCCTGCGCCTGACCATAGACCCGGAATATTTCGTATTCCGCTACCCGCGCGTGCTGCTCGCCGCCGCCACCGGCACCATGCTCGCGTTGACCGGCGTCATACTGCAAAGGCTGACGCAAAACCCGATGGCGGGACCCGAACTCTTGGGCATCAGCTCTGGAACGGCATTCGGCGCGATGTCGGTAGTGATGCTGTTCGGCATTACCTCGGGCAGCGGCTGGTTTTGGCTGACAGGTATCGTTTCCGCTCTCGTATCCTTGGGGCTGTTGATGCTGTTCAACCGCAAAAACGGATTTACTCCCGAAAAAATCCTGCTTACCGGCATGGCGCTGGCCGCACTCGCCGATGCCGCCATCCGCATTTGGATGGCAACCGGCGATTTCCGCGTACAACTGCTTTTATTGTGGATGTCAGGTTCGACCTATCAGGCAACACCCGAATCCGCCCTTACCGTCGGCCTCCTCGCCGCCGCCTCGCTCCTCCTCATCCTCACGCTGCAACGCTGGCTCGGACTGCTCAGCCTGAACGCAACAATCGCCCGCTCCGTCGGCATCAACGTCCCCCTCGCACGGCTGGTGCTGATCGTCTCAAGCGCAGCGTTAACCGCCTTATCCACACTGCTTATCGGCCCCTTGAGCTTCGTCGGACTGCTTGCGCCGCATCTGGCCCGTATGCTCGGCGCACGCCTGCCCAAACAGCAACTTGCCGCCGCCGCACTCATCGGCGCATCGGTTATGATGACGGCCGACTGGCTGGGCAGGCAGGTAATGTTCCCTTACGAAGTCCCCGCCGGAATGATGGCCACGCTCATAGGCGGCGCATATTTCATGATGATGATGCGCAAGCTTTAATGTGAACGGAGATACAAAAAGGTCGTCTGAAAACAGTTTCAGACGACCTTTTTGTTTAACATGTTTATTCGATAATAAAAATCTAACAAAAATAAAATCTCAATTAATAATAACAATATTAAATTGAAGTCATAGTTCCAATAGTCAAAACCTTTCTGTATATTCCTTTTCATAGCTTAAGTAAAAGGAAAAACAAATGTCGATACAAGAAATTTATGAATGCCAAGAAACCGGCTACGAATATGCCTTCCGACAAATCGTTTTATAAACCACTGACCATTTTGCAAAGGAAACCATCATGACTACCTCTAAATGCCCTGTTACCCACCTGACCATGAACAACGGTGCGCCCGTTGCCGACAATCAAAACAGCCTGACCGCAGGCCCACGCGGCCCTCTGTTGGCACAAGATTTGTGGCTGAATGAAAAACTCGCCGACTTCGTGCGCGAAGTCATCCCCGAACGCCGTATGCACGCCAAAGGTTCGGGCGCGTTCGGTACGTTTACCGTGACACACGACATCACAAAATACACCCGCGCCAAAATCTTCAGCGAAGTCGGCAAGCAAACCGAAATGTTCGCCCGTTTCACCACCGTGGCAGGCGAACGCGGCGCAGCCGATGCGGAACGCGACATCCGCGGCTTTGCATTGAAGTTTTATACCGAAGAAGGCAACTGGGATATGGTCGGCAACAACACGCCCGTATTCTTCCTGCGCGACCCGCGCAAATTCCCCGACCTGAACAAAGCCGTCAAACGCGACCCGCGCACCAATATGCGCTCCGCCACAAACAACTGGGACTTTTGGACACTGCTGCCCGAAGCCCTGCACCAAGTCACCATCGTCATGAGCGACCGCGGCATCCCAGCCAGCTACCGCCATATGCACGGCTTTGGTTCGCATACTTACAGCTTCTGGAACGAAGCAGGCGAACGTTTTTGGGTAAAATTCCATTTCCGCAGCCAGCAAGGCATTAAAAACCTGACCAACGAAGAAGCCGCAAAAATCATCGGAGACGACCGCGAAAGCCACCAGCGCGACCTGTACGAAGCCATCGAACGCGGCGAGTTTCCAAAATGGACGATGTACATCCAAGTCATGCCTGAAGCCGATGCAGAAAAAGTGCCTTATCATCCGTTTGACTTGACCAAAGTTTGGCCGAAAAAAGACTATCCGCTGATTGAAGTGGGCGAATTCGAGTTGAACCGCAATCCCGAAAACTTCTTCGCCGATGTGGAACAATCCGCTTTTGCACCGAGCAACCTCGTTCCCGGTATCGGCGCCAGCCCCGACAAAATGCTACAAGCGCGTTTGTTCAATTACGCTGATGCGCAGCGCTACCGTTTGGGCGTAAACTTCCGCCAAATTCCCGTCAACCGTCCTCGTTGCCCTGTTCACAGCAACCAACGTGACGGGCAAGGCCGCGCCGACGGCAACTACGGCAGCCTGCCGCACTACGAACCCAACAGCTTCGGCCAATGGCAGCAACAACCCGACTTTGCCGAACCGCCTTTGAAAATCAGCGGCGACGCGGCGCACTGGGACTACCGACAAGACGATGACGACTATTTCAGTCAACCGCGTGCTTTGTTCAATCTGATGAGCGACGCACAGAAACAGGCTTTGTTCAACAACACCGCCTCAGCCATGGGCGATGCGCCTGACTTCATCAAATACCGCCACATACGCAACTGCTACCGTTGCGATCCGGCATACGGCGAAGGCTTAGCCAAAGCCCTTGGACTGACTGTCGAAGATGCCCAAGCTGCCCGTGCGACCGACCCGGCTTTAGGTCAACCTGGTTTACTGTAAGGAGGCATTATGTGGATAGAAATTGAAGAAATCTTGTCTCAAGCTGTCCGATACAGCCGTTCGGGCAAAAAGTAACGGTTTAGATCATTAATCAGGCCGTCTGAAACATAAAATAAAGTTTCAGACGGCCTTTTTATGATGAAGTTTATTTGATTGCTTCTGATTCAATGGAACTGGCCACCCTTATTTCTCCGTAAATCATGGCATGCCCCTCACCATCTCATGCTTCTACTGACAAATAAAAAACCGCACGGCTGCTTGCCGTGCGGTTTTGCTTTTTATCTGAAGGGTTCAGACGGCCTTACATCATGCCGCCCATACCACCCATGCCGCCCATATCAGGCATAGCAGGTTTTTCTTCAGGGATTTCAGCGATCATGCAGTCTGTGGTCAGCATCAGGCCGGCGATAGATGCGGCGTGTTGCAGCGCAGAACGGGTTACTTTGGCAGGGTCGAGTACGCCCATTTCGATCATGTCGCCGTACTCACCGGAGCCTGCGTTGTAACCGTAGTTGCCTTTGCCTTCCAACACTTTGTTCACAACCACGCTAGGCTCGCCGCCTGCGTTGGCAACGATTTGGCGCAGCGGAGACTCAACGGCGCGCAATACGATTTGTACGCCTGCGTCTTGGTCGGCATTGCCGGTGTGCAGGTTTTCCAAAGCAGCACGGGCACGCAACAGGGCTACACCGCCGCCTGCAACCACGCCTTCTTCAACGGCTGCGCGAGTAGCGTGCAGCGCGTCTTCCACGCGGTCTTTTTTCTCTTTCATTTCCACTTCGGTAGCAGCACCGACTTTGATCACTGCCACACCGCCTGCCAATTTAGCCACGCGCTCTTGCAGTTTTTCTTTGTCGTATTCGCTGGTTGCAGTTTCGATTTGTTGGCGGATTTCGGCAACACGCGCTTCGATTTGGGCTGCGTCGCCGAAGCCGTCGATGATGGTAGTGTTTTCTTTACCGATTTCGATGCGCTTGGCTTGACCCAAGTCGTCCAAAGTCGCTTTTTCCAGAGACAGGCCGACTTCTTCGGAAATTACCACGCCACCGGTCAGGATAGCGATGTCTTGCAACATGGCTTTGCGGCGGTCGCCGAAGCCAGGGGCTTTAACGGCAACGGTTTTCAGAATACCGCGGATGTTGTTCACCACCAAAGTCGCCAAGGCTTCGCCTTCTACGTCTTCAGCGATAATTAAGAGCGGACGGCTGGCTTTGGCCACTTGTTCCAAAACAGGCAACAGGTCGCGGATGTTGCTGATTTTTTTGTCGAACAACAATACAAACGGATTGTCCAAAGCTGCGATTTGTTTTTCAGCGTCGTTGATGAAGTAAGGGGACAGGTAGCCGCGGTCGAATTGCATACCTTCAACCACATCCAGCTCGTTTTCTAAAGATTTGCCGTCTTCAACGGTAATCACACCTTCTTTGCCGACTTTTTCCATCGCTTCGGCGATAATCGCGCCGACTTGTTCGTCAGAGTTGGCGGAAATAGAGCCGACTTGGGCGATTTCTTTAGAAGTGTCGCAAGGTTTGGCGATGTTTTTCAGCTCGTCAACCAAAGCGGCAACGGCTTTGTCGATACCGCGTTTCAGATCGGTCGGGTTCATGCCGGCGGTCACATATTTCATGCCTTCGGCAACGATGGATTGCGCCAATACGGTTGCAGTAGTGGTACCGTCGCCGGCTACGTCGTTGGTTTTGGACGCAACTTCTTTCACCATTTGCGCGCCCATGTTTTCGAATTTGTCTTTCAATTCGATTTCTTTTGCAACAGACACACCGTCTTTAGTGATGTGCGGGCCGCCGAAAGCGCGGTCAAGTACCACGTTGCGGCCTTTAGGGCCCAAAGTTACGCGTACGGCGTTTGCCAATACGTTGACACCGTTTACCATTTTTTGGCGAACTTCATTGCCGAATTGTACGTCTTTTGCTGCCATTTAAATTCTCCAAATCAATATTAAAAATCTGTTTGAGGCCGTCTGAAAACTTCATGTTTGATTCAGACGGCCTTTGGTTCTGAAACTTAATTCAACAATTATTCAACGATACCGAAGATGTCTTCTTCACGCATTACCAACAGCTCTTCGCCGTCGGCTTTTACAGTTTGACCGCTGTATTTGCCGAAGATCACTTTGTCGCCGACTTTGACATCTAGCGGACGGCGCTCGCCGTCTTTACCGATTTTGCCCGCACCCACGGCGATTACTTCGCCCATGTCGGGTTTTTCAGCAGCCGCACCCGGCAAAACGATGCCGGAGGCGGTTTTTTCTTCAGCTTCTAAGCGTTTGACGACTACGCGGTCGTGTAAAGGGCGGATGGTCATGTCTTAATGCTCCGATAAATAAATAGATTGAAAACAATTGTCTGTCGGACATGACAGACACGGTTTACTTGGAAATAGCGACACGCTTATGGAAAGCCTGCCGTAATGGCGGGTAGATTTGGGTTGTCTGCGACAAATTCAAGGGAAAAAGTAAAAAATTCTATGCAGCCTTTCCAAATATTTTCATACGCAAAAATGCCCGATCACTTATTTTTCAGACGGCCTGACATACAAACTGCAAAATTCGTTTAAAAACAACACAATTCCTTTACAAATGCAACACAACTCTTTACAACTATTTCTTTTTAATTCATTATTATAAATGATGATTATTCTTAATTGCATATTTTAAAGATAATTTCTCTTTATTTGCTTTTATTTTTTATTACTGTCATTTTATTAAGGACATTTCTCAATGAATACACCCCTGTTCCGACTGAGCCTGCTGTCACTGACACTGGCGGCCGGTTTTGCCCATGCAGAAAATGAAGCCAAAGACAATGTTGTGCTTGATACCGTTACCGTTAAAGGCGACCGTCAAGGCAGCAAGATCAAAACCAATATCGTCACTCTTCGTCAAAAAGACGAAAGCACGGCAACCGATTTGCGCGAATTATTAAAAGAAGAACCAGCCATCGACTTCGGCGGCGGCAACGGCTCATCTCAATTCCTGACGCTGCGCGGCATGGGTCAAAACTCGGTGGATATTAAGGTGGATAACGCCTCTTCCGACAGCCAAATGCTGTATCACCAAGGCCGTTTCATCATCGACCCTGCACTGGTTAAAATCGTCTCTGTACAAAAAGGCGCAGGTTCGGCATCTGCCGGTATCGGAGCAACCAACGGTGCGATTATTACCAAAACAGTCGATGCCCAAGACTTGCTCAAAGGTTTGGACAAAAACTGGGGTGTGCGCCTCAACAGCGGCTATGCCAGCAATGACGGCATAAGCTACGGTGCAAGCGTATTCGGCAAAGCGGGCAACTTTGATGGCTTGTTCTCTTACAGCCGCAACGATGAAAAAGATTACGAACCCGGCAAAGGCTATACACACAGCAACGGCGGCAAAACCGTACCATTCAGCGCGCTGGACAAGCGTAGCTATCTTGCCAAAATCGGCGCAAACTTCGGCGACCACCGCTTAGTATTAAGCCACATGAATGATCAACACCGAGGCATCCGCACCGTCCGTGAAGAGTTTACCGCCACTGACAACCCGCGTCTGACCTTGGAACGCCAAGCTCCGACCTACCGCGAAACCAGCCTCTCCAACACCAACTTGGCATGGACGGCGAACAATTTGGGCTTTGTTGAAAAACTGGATGCCAACGCCTACCTGATGAAAAATGAACGCTATTCGGCCGATGACAGTAAAAACGGTTATGCAGGCAACCTGCCCGGCCCGAATACGACCGTTATCGAAACCAAAGGCGCGAATTTCAATCTGGACAGCCGCATTGGCGAAAAAACATTGATCAAATACGGCGTCAACTACCGTCATCAAGAAATCAAACCACCGGTATTCTTCAGCTCAGCCTTGAGCAATCCGAAGAAAAGCGATGCCGGTATTTACGCTGAAGCCATCCACGACATCGGCGACTTTACCCTTACAGGCGGCTTGCGCTACGACCATTTCGACATCAAAACCCATGACGGCAAATCCGTTTCCGACGGCACCGTCAACCCGAGCTTCGGCGTGATTTGGCAACCGCATGAATACTGGAGTTTCAGTGCCAGCCACAACTACGCATCCCGCAGCCCGCGTCTTTACGATGCACTGCGTCAACATGGACGCAGAAACGCCATCACGTCGATTGCAGACGGCACCAAAGCCGAACGTGCCCGCAATACCGAAATCGGCTTCAACTACAACAACGGCAGCTTTGCCGCCAACGGTAGCTACTTCTGGCAAAAAATTAAAGATGCCGTCGCAGGTCCGCAGCAACGCCATGATGCTGCTGGCAACCCGATTTCAGGCGTACGCGAAATCGTCAATGCAGGCTACATCAAAAACCAAGGCTACGAACTGGGTGCGTCCTACCGTACAGGTGGCCTGATGGCGAAAGTCGGCGTCAGCCACAGCAAACCGCGCATCTACGATACTCATCCTGAAAACCTGTTAAGTGCCAACCCTGAATTTGCCGTACAAACCGGCCGCACTTGGACGACCTCCCTCTCCTACCGCTTCCAAAATCCGAATTTGGAAATCGGCTGGCGCGGACGCTACCTGCAAAAAGCCTCCGGTTCTGTATTGGTTCGCGACAAGGGTGAAGTCAAACGTAAAGGCTACGGCGTGAACGATGTATTCGCCAACTGGAAACCCCTGGGCAAAGACACACTCAATGTCAACTTTGCCGTCAACAACGTGTTTAACAAGTTCTACTATCCGCACAGCCAACGCGGTGAAACCTTGCCGGGTATCGGCCGCGATGTCCGCTTGGGTGTGAACTACCGCTTCTAAGCAATCAGCTTGAAAAAGCCGTCTGGAAACAAAAGTTTTCAGACGGCGTCTAGCTTTATAATCCGATACAAGTTATCATTTCGATTTACTTTATTTCCGACCACGGAGAACCTCTATGTTACGTTTGACCGCTTTAGCCGTATGCTGCACCCTCGCTTTGGGTGCGTGTTCACCAAAAGATTCTGCTTCCAATCAGGCGCAAACTGCTTCTGCTTCTGCCGCCCAAACCGAAGGTGCAAGCCTGACGGTGAAAACCACGCGCGGTGAAGCAACAGTGCCGCAAAATCCGGAGCGTATCGCCGTTTACGATTTGGGCATGCTCGACACTTTAAACAAACTGGGCGTGAAAACCGGTTTGTCCGTCGACAAAAACCGCCTGCCCTACTTGGACGAATATTTCAAAACCACGAAACCTGCCGGTACGCTGTTTGAGCCTGACTACGAAGCACTCAACGCTTACAAACCGCAGCTCATCATCATCGGCAGCCGTGCAGCCAAAGCATTTGACAAGTTGAACGAGATCGCGCCGACCATCGAGATGACCGCCGAAACCGCCAATCTGAAAGAAAGTTCTAAAGAGCGCATCGACGCACTGGGGCAAATCTTCGGCAAACAGGCCGAAGCGGACAAGCTGAAAGCGGAAATCGATGCTTCTTTTGAAGCGGCGAAAACCGCTGCTCAAGGCAAAGGCAAGGGTTTGGTGGTATTGGTCAACGGCGGCAAGATGTCGGCTTTCGGCCCTTCCTCACGTTTGGGCGGTTGGTTGCATAAAGACATCGGCGTTCCCGCTGTTGATGAATCGATTAAAGAAGGCAGCCACGGCCAGCCTATCAGCTTTGAATACCTGAAAGAGAAAAACCCTGATTGGCTGTTTGTTTTAGACCGCGGTGCGGCCATCGGAGAAGAAGGCCAGGCGGCAAAAGATGTGTTGAACAATCCGCTGGTTGCCGAAACAACCGCTTGGAAAAAAGGACAGGTAGTTTACCTTGTTCCTGAAACTTATCTGGCGGCCGGCGGCGCGCAAGAATTGCTGAATGCTTCCAAACAGGTAAGCGATGCGTTTAATGCGGTCAAGTAATTCCGTGTGGGCATAGCCGCCCGCTTCTTTCAGACGGCCTGAAAGGTTTGATGATGCACAGAATCAAGCTGCTTGACCTAAAGTCATTGGATTTAGGCCGTCTGAAAATACATGGTGCAAATGGACAATTTTTGCCTGTTTGTATCTGTTTTTATGATGGGCAAACCTGCTTTTTTTGCCAAATACCTTAACCCTTCTTTCAGACGGCCTTATTTTTTTCCGAACCATTTTATGTTTCACAAACCTTCATTTTTAAATGCGATCAACGGTGTGGCGCTGCTGATGTTGTTTGCCGTCAGCCTGTCGGTCGGCGTGGCCGAATTCAAATGGTCCGCCCTGTTTTCGCTATCCGACAGCCAGCAGGTCATGTTCATCAGCCGCCTGCCGCGCACGTTTGCGATTGTGCTGACGGGTGCGTCGATGGCGGTGGCCGGCATGATTATGCAGATTTTGATGCGTAACCGTTTTGTCGAACCGTCGATGGTGGGCGCAAGCCAAAGCGCGGCTTTGGGTTTGCTGCTGATGACCCTGCTGCTTCCGGCCGCGCCGCTGCTGGCAAAAATGTCGGTTGCCGCCGTTGCCGCGCTGATCGGGATGTTGGTCTTTATGCTGCTGATCCGCCGCCTGCCGCCGACCGCGCAACTGATGGTGCCTTTGGTCGGGATTATTTTTGGCGGGGTGATTGAGGCGGTGGCCACCTTTATCGCGTATGAAAACGAAATGCTGCAAATGCTCGGCGTGTGGCAACAGGGCGATTTTTCCGGCGTATTGCTCGGGCGGTATGAGCTGTTGTGGGCAACGGGGATTTTGGCTTTGTTTGCCTATTTGATTGCCGACCAGCTGACGATTTTGGGTTTGGGCGAAACGGTAAGCGTGAATTTGGGGCTGAACCGGACGGCGATTCTGTGGTCGGGGCTGATTATTGTGGCGCTGATTACGTCTTTGGTGGTCGTGACGGTCGGCAATATTCCGTTTATCGGCCTAGTCGTGCCAAACATCATCAGCCGCCTGATGGGCGACAAGCTGCGCCAGAGCCTGCCGGCGGTGGCCTTGCTGGGCGCGTCTTTGGTGTTGCTGTGCGATATTATCGGACGCGTGATTGTGTTTCCGTTTGAAATTCCGGTCTCTACGGTTTTTGGCGTGATGGGAACGGCTTTGTTTTTGTGGCTTTTATTAAGGAAACCTGCTCATGCCGTCTGAAAAAAATATCGGTTTTATGGCAGGAAGCAGCCGTCCGTTGTGGGTCGCCTTTGCGCTGTTGCTGGTTTCCTGCGTCCTGTTTATGACGCTCAACGTCAAAGGCGATTGGGACTTTGTCTTGCACCTGCGCCTGACCAAGCTTGCCGCGCTGCTGATGGTCGCCTATGCGGTCGGCGTGTCCACGCAACTCTTCCAAACGCTGACCAACAATCCGATTCTAACCCCTTCGATTTTGGGTTTCGATTCGCTGTATGTGTTTTTGCAGACCTTGCTGGTGTTTACGCTCGGCGGCGTGGGCTATGCTTCCCTGCCGTTGACGGGTAAATTCGGCTTTGAACTGGTCGTCATGATGGGCGGATCGCTGCTGCTGTTCTACACGCTCATCAAACAGGGCGGACGCGATTTGTCGCGCATGATTTTAATCGGCGTGATTTTCGGGATTTTGTTCCGCAGCCTGTCGTCGCTGCTTTCGCGCATGATTGACCCCGAAGAATTTACCGCCGCACAGGCGAATATGTTTGCCACCTTCAATACCGTCCACTCGGAATTGTTGGGTATCGGCGCAATCGTGTTGCTCATCAGCGCCGCCGTAATCTGGCGCGAACGCCACCGCCTCGATGTTTACCTACTCGGCCGCAATCAGGCCATCAATTTGGGCATCAACTACACGCGCAATACCTTATGGCTGCTGTTGTGGATCGCCGCACTGGTTGCAACCGCCACCGCCGTTGTCGGCCCGGTAAGCTTTTTCGGCCTGCTGGTTGCCGCGCTGGCCAACCATTTTTCTCCGTCGGTCAAACATTCCGTCCGCCTGCCCATGACTTTTTGTGTCGGCGGCATCCTATTGGTCGGCGGGCAAACCATCTTCGAGCACTTCCTCGGCATGCAGGCCGTTTTGAGCGTGGTCGTCGAATTTGCAGGCGGATTGGTATTTTTATATTTGGTGTTGAAAAAGAAATAAATTAAACGTGCCCAAACAGCTTCAGGCCGTCTGAAGCCTGTGTTAAAAAATATTTAACTATTGAAATGAAACTAAATTTCTGACATGTACTCATAGTAAACATCACTAAATTTACTAAAATTACAAAAAATGAGTACGACATTAAAATACCGTCCCGACTTGGACGGCATCCGGGCTTTGGCCGTCTTGGCCGTTATTATTTTCCACATCAACGCCGCTTGGCTGCCCGGCGGTTTCCTCGGTGTGGATATGTTTTTCGTTTTGTCCGGCTACCTGATCACCACCATCATCAGCCGCGAAATGCAAAACAGCAGTTTTTCGTTTTTAGAGTTTTACAAACGCCGCGCGAAGCGCATTTTGCCTGTTTTTTCCTGCGTATTGCTGTGTACGAGTTTGGCCGCCGCAATCTTTTTCTTGTCGTTTGACCTGCGCCAATACGTCAAATCGGCAGTGTTTGCGTTGCTGTTTTCGGCCAACCTGTTTTTTGCACGGCGCGGCGGTTATTTTGATGCCGATGCGGCGGAAAAACCTTTGCAACACATTTGGTCTTTATCGCTGGAAGAGCAGTTTTACTTTGTTTTTCCGGTTTTGCTGATTGCCTTTTTCCGATTCAGCAAAGGGCGCAACATCCGCCAATTCATCCTTTTGCTGATTGTATTGAGCCTGCTGTCCGTCTTTTTGCCCACCTTCGGCATGGACCCTTATTTCCTGCCTTATGTGCGCGCATATGAGCTGCTGATCGGCGCGCTTTTTGCCTTTATTCCGCCCTCCCAAACCAACGACCGTTTCAGCACACCTTTGGTCGGCTGGGTGATGATGGCGGTGATTGCCGCCATGCTGCTGCTTCCTTACGGCGTATTGCCCGGCGAAGGCAATATCGAACGGCTGCTGTGCTGTACCGCGGTTGGCGGCTTGATTTACTCGGGCAAAACCCTGCAAACGCAAAACGGCTTCAATACCGCCAAACTGTTGAGCCTCAAGCCCGTTGTATTTATCGGTTTGATTTCCTATTCGCTGTATCTCTGGCATTGGGTGGTCTTGGCCGTCATGCGCTATGTTTACATGGACAACGCTTTGCCAATGTCCGCGATTGTATTGGCAGTGGTACTGATGTCCGGCTTGTCTGTTTTGTCCTATTACTTCGTTGAAACACCGGCACGACGGATAAAGAATTTCACCATCAAGAAATTCATCGGGGTAATAGCCGCCTATTTCGCCCTGCTGATTCCTGCCGTCGGCTACCTGCTGACTGCCAAACCGGCCGCATACGAGGCAAACCTATATACGGTTGATGAAAGTAAAATCTGCGCGGATACCTTGACTAAAACGGACTGCGCGGTCGGCGCAGAAAACCAAAGCAGCAAAGTCCTGCTGATGGGCGACTCCCACGCCGCCCACCTGACGCCCTTTATCGATATGGTGGGCAAACAGGAAGGCTTTGCCGCCGATGTTATTTCGTCCAACAGCTGCGGCATTGCCTTCGGCTTCCTCCTGCCGCAAAGTGACCGCCGTGCCAACCGTTGCAACCCTTACAACCGCTTTATCGCACAAAAGGTCGAAAACTATCCGGTGGTCTTTATCTCGCAACGTTGGTTCCTGCATACCGACAAGCCCGGTTTTACGGATCATTTCGGCAAAATGCTCGACACTCTGATTCAACAGGGTAAACAGGTTTACGTCTTTGCCGACACGCCGATGAGCGCGCAACTGCCCCTGCGCCATTACTACCTGAAACAGCGTCTCGGCATCGATATGCAATACGTTTCCGAACATAAAAAAGCGGAAATTGCCCGCTCCGCCGAAGCGGACAAAACCATAGAAAACATCGTCAAACAGCGGCCTACCGTGCATTGGGTCAACATCATGGGGCCGATTCCGGCAGACAAAACCATAGACGGCCTGCCGATATATTTTGACACTAACCACCTCAATACCCACGGCGCGACAAAACTGGCGGAAAAATTTATACAGGACAAACAAATACTCCTAAAATAACACCGCAGTTTCAGTCCGAAACCTTTGCCGCAATACTGAATGCAAATGCCGCTCAAAGCGCAGCAAACAGTATGCCGCAAAGGTTTCAGGCCGTCTGAAACCTTCAGACGGCCTAAGCAAACCCATAAAGGACAACCCTCATGACACAAGAACGCCTCCCTTCATTCTTCAATGACGCCCCGACCATTACCGTCCAAGACGCATTGGCCGACTTCCTCGGCGCGGCCGAAAACGGCATCCTCACTTACCGCTACGCCGATGCCGTGCGCCTGTGCGGCCACTCCTGCCCGACCGTCGCCGGTGCCTACCTGATGGTGGTCAAAGGCCTTAAAGCCCTTTACGGCGCAGAGCTGCCGCAACGCGGCGACATCGAAGCCTTTATGCAGGGCGAGCGTGACGAAGGCACGACCGGGGTTACCGCTTCCGTTGTCCAACTCCTTACCGGCGCAGCACCCGAAACCGGCTTTGGCGGCGTAGGCCCAGCCGGACGCTTTGCCCGCCGCCACCTCTTGTCCTTTGGTGCAGGCGAAATCAACGGCACACTCGCACTCCGCCGCCGCGATACCGGCAAAACCGTTGCCGTCAGCCTCAATGCCGCGCTCCAACCCTTTGCGCCGCAAATGCGCGACATTATGCCCAAAGCCGTCAGCGGCAGCGCAAGTGCTGACGAACTCAAACAATTCGGCGAGCTTTGGCAAGAACGCGTCCGCGCCTTCCTGATTGACCAAGCCGACAATCCCGAATTTGTCACCGTCAGCGAAATCTAAAAACACCATACAGGAATAAAATTCAGACGGCCTCATGCTGAAAGGCCGTCTGAAACCCCAACTTCCCATTTTCGGACCCGCCTATGATTACCATCCGCAACGTCAGCCACACCATCGGCAGCAACCCTATCCTCAACGACGTCAGCCTCGACATTCCCGAAGGCGGCATTACCGCGCTAATCGGCCCGAACGGCGCAGGCAAGTCCACCCTCCTCTCCTTTATGGCGCGCCTGCAGCCCTTGGTACACGGCGACATCAGCTACGCAGGCAAAGACATCAAAACTACCCCCACCGCCGAACTCGCCCGCACGCTTTCCATCCTCACCCAAGAAAACAGCATCATGAGCCGCATTACCGTGCGCGACCTGCTCATGTTCGGCCGCTATCCCTACCACCAAGGCAGGCCGTCTGAAACGGATAAAACCATCGTCGAAGAAGCACTTGCCGAGTTCCACCTGCAAGACTTTGCCGACCGCTACCTGACCGAGCTTTCCGGCGGCCAACGCCAACGCGCCATGATTACCATGGTGTTCTGCCAGCGCACCGACTACGTTTTGCTGGACGAACCGCTGAACAACCTCGACATGTATCATGCCCGCTCCCTCATGCAAATCCTGCGCCGGCTGACCGACGAACACAAACGCACCACCGTCGTCGTCCTACACGACATCAACCAGGCCGCCGCCTACGCTGATTACGTCGTCGCCATGAAAAACGGCCAAGTCGCCATGCAGGGCAAGCCCAACGATATTTTCACCGCCGAAAACATCAAAACCCTATTCGATATGGACGTCAACGTCCTCGATTACGAAGGCAAAAAACTGGTTATCCACCATATCTAAATCCGACAAAAAGGCCGTCTGAAACCCGATTACCCACGTTTCAGACGGCCTTTGCCTATTCACAGCATTTATTTTTTATCGTACAAACCGCGCACCACGCGACCGATTGCGGCAATGCCTTTTTCCAGCGTTTCCGCGTCCTGAGCAATGCTCATGCGGATGCACTCGTGCGCGTGCGGATAGTCTTGCGTATCAATGCCGACAAAGAAATGCTCGCCCGGAATAATCAGCGTGCCTTCGGCCTTGAGCATTTCGTACAAGGTTTGCGACGAAACCGGCAGGTTTTCAAACCAAAGCCATAAGAAAATCGCACCTTCAGGCTTGTGGACTTTCAACGGATACGCGCCCAATTCGCGTTTGAGCAGGGAAACCGCCGTTTGTGCCTGCTGATGGTAAAACGGCTGAATCACTTGGTCGGCCAGCTGTTTCAGACGGCCGTCGTTTAACAGCGGAGCCGCAATCGCCGCACCAAAACGCGTAGGCGACAGGTTCACAATCGCATTCAAACTGCTGACGGCTTTGACCACTTCTGGTGCGGCGACAATAATGCCGGTGCGCACGCCGGGCAGGCCGATTTTAGAAAGGCTGAAGCAGAGGATGATGTTTTCGTGCCAGTTGAGCGTCACATCGCTGTAAATAATATTCGGAAACGGCATTCCGTAAGCGTTGTCGATAATCAGCGGAATCCCGTGTTCCTGCGCCAACGCGTCCAAACGCGCCATCTCGCCGTCGGTCAACACATTGCCGGTCGGGTTGGTCGGGCGCGAACAGCAAATCGCACCGATTTTGCCCTCTTTCAATTCAGGCAGGCTCTCCAGCGCGTCAAAGTCCACGCGGTATTTGAAAAATCCCGCTTCGCCTTCGTGTTCGACATTTTCGATTTTCGGTTTTACCGAAATAAAATGCTGCCCCTCGACATGCACGTCGGCATAACCGATATATTCAGGCGCCAGCGGCAACAAAATGGCTTTTTCAGCCGTTTGGCCGTCTGAAAGATTGAATTTACCGCCGAACAGGTTGAACAAATAGAAAAATGCGTTTTGCGAACCATTGGTTAGCGCGATATTGTCCGCGGTCAGATTCCAGCCGTATTCACGGTTGAGAAACTCCGTCAAAGCCGCAATCAGCGCCGCATCGCCCTGCGGATTGGAATAATTGCCGATATTCTCAACAGCGTGTTCTGCTGCCAACTTGGAAAACACATCGGCGAACACCGCATTGACTTCGGCAATTCGCGCCGGATTGCCGCCGCCGAGCATGTTGACGGGCTTGTCACTTTTGAGCGCGTCGCCCAAATCGTCCATCAACTGCAAAATACCGCTGTGTTGTGTGAATTTTTCGCCGAATGCTGAAAACTGCATGGAAACTCCGTTGCTGAGTGTGTGGAAACAATAAACCGCTATTATAAGAACAAAGGCCGTCTGAAAACCAGTTATCCTGATTTTTCAGACGGCCTATTTGACGGAATGGTGGCTTGATACAGCCTTATCGGTTTAACAGCCTTATCGGTCTACAGGTATTATTTCTTCCTGCCAAAAATCAGTGATATCACCGACAAAATCAAGAAACCAGCAAATAAAATTTTGGCTATGCCTGCCGCACTACCTGCAATACCACCGAAACCTAATACAGCTGCAATAATAGCGATGATAAAGAAAACGATCGAATAATGAAGCATGATTTTTTCCTTTCGATTTAATATAAAAACGGTCGAGGGAGAGACGACCGTTTATTGTGAAATTCAACGGTCTTAGTTGTTCAACCAATCATCAATTTCTTTTTCAACTTCATCTTTAGTACGACCGTAACGCTCTTGGAGCTTACCGGCCAACTGATCGCGCTTGCCTTCGATGATGTCCAAATCGTCGTTTGTCAACTCGCCCCATTTTTCTTTGGCTTTACCTTTAAGTTGCTCCCATTTTCATTTGATAATATCTTCATTCATGGTTATACCATCCTATCTTATTGATTAGTATTTAACTCACGGATAAAACCGCTTGCATTTAACCTTACTTGATAATTTATTAATTTTCAAGCAAAGACAATGCTGATTTTTTAATCAATCAACCAATATATTATTAATCTCTTAATTAATCAATAAGTTATATAAAATTGTTAAATTTTGAAAATATTAAGATATTATTGATTACCGCCTTTTAAGTGTATTCTTTAAATCAATCGACCTCACTATAAAAAACAGGCCGTCTGAAAATCTTTCAGACGGCCTTTACTATCCAATCTTTCCTTTAACGGCCAAAATTCTCGCGGCGTTCGCGCCAGTCTTGGCGGATGGAGCCGCTTTTGCCGACCGGAGTATCTTGCTCGACTTCCCAAATAAAATTCGTTCCGCCACCAATCGGATGCGAGCCGCGCAAACCGATGTGGCTGCCTTGGTCGGCAACGGCGGTTCGGCTGTATGTTTGGCCGCCGAAACGGGTTTGCGAGGTTTCGATGCCGCTTTTGATGCTGCCGTAAAGCTGTACGTCGGCATGTGCGGCGAGTGCGGCGGTGGAAAGTGCGACAGTGAGGAGAAATTTCAAGTTCATGGTTTATCCTTTTTTGGAGAGGAATTGTGAGGCGATTGTATCGGCCTTGTACGTAAACAAGTTACAATTCTTGCAAAATCTGACAGGAGTTTTGATGATGCGCTCTTTACGCGCCGCCGCTGTGCAAATGGTGTCGTCCACCAACCCCGAAACCAATATTGCCACGATGAAACGCCTTGTCCGCGAGGTGGCCGAACAAGGGGCGGATTGGGTGTTGCTGCCCGAATATTGGCCGCTGATGGGCAAAAACGATACGGACAAGCTGGCATTTGCCGAGCCTTTGGACGATGGACGCGTTGGTGAAACCTGCCACACCCGTTTTCAGACGGCCTTAAGCGAAACGGCAAGGGAATGCGGCGTGGTATTGTTTGGCGGTACAGTTCCGCTTCAAAGTCCCTACGCTGACAAGGTGATGAATACAATGCTTGTATATGACCGCGACGGTAACCGAATCGGGCTTTACCACAAAATGCACCTTTTCGGCTTTTCCGGTTTGGGTGAACGCTACGCTGAAGCCGATACGATACTGGCGGGCAACGATGTGCCGAAGCTGGGCGTAGACGATGTTCCGCTAGCGGCCGGCGTCTGCTACGATTTGCGCTTTCCTGAGTTTTTCCGCGCCCAGCAGCCGTTTGATGTTTTGCTGTTGCCGGCCGCGTTTACCTACACGACCGGCAAAGCGCATTGGGAATTACTGCTGCGCGCCCGTGCAGTGGAAAACCAATGCTACGTCATCGCATCGGCACAAGGCGGACTGCATGAAAGCGGCCGCCGCACATTCGGCCACAGTATGATTATCGACCCTTGGGGTGATGTGTTGGCGACGTTGCCGGAAGGCGAAGGCGTGATTTGTGCCGATTTGGATACCGCGCGCCTGCAAAGCGTGCGCACGCGCCTGCCTGCCCTGAAACACCGATTACTTTAAACACGCACTATGTCCCAGTTCCAACCCACACGCATTCTCGGCATCGACCCCGGCAGTCGCGTAACCGGCTTCGGCGTTATTGATGTCCACGGCCGCGAACATCATTATGTTGCTTCCGGCTGTATCAAAACGCCGACCGGCGCGTCGCTTTCCGAACGCATCGCCGTGATTGTCCGCCATATCGATGAAATCATCCGCCACTATCAGCCGCATCAGGCAGCCATCGAGCAAGTGTTCGTCAACGTCAACCCGGCCGCGACGTTAATGCTCGGTCAGGCGCGCGGTGCAGCGATTGCCGCTTTGGTCATGCACGATTTGACCGTGTTTGAATACACCGCGCTTCAGGTCAAGCAGGCGGTGGTTGGCAAGGGAAAGGCCGCCAAAGAGCAGGTGCAGCATATGGTGGTCCAAATGCTCGCACTTTCAGGCACGCCTCAAGCCGATGCCGCCGACGGACTCGCCGTTGCCCTCACCCATGCCCTGCGCAATCACGGATTGGCTTCGCAACTTAACCCCAACGGCCTACAGGTCAAGCGCGGCCGTTTCCAATGGTAAGCCGACATTCAGGCCGTCTGAAATCGTGTTCCAGCCCGTTTTCAGACGGCCTTTCGGTTATAATAACCCTTTGCCTACATACAGCGAGCCTTCATGAAAGCCGCCTTCCTTTTTCTCTACCTCATCCGCCTGCTGCCTTTTTGCGTGTTGCACAAGATTGCCGACGCGATCGGTATTCTCGCCTATTACGCAGTCAAACCGCGCCGCAAAGTCGGTGAGGTCAACCTCAAAAAATGCTTTCCCGAGCTGAACGACAGCCAGCGCACCGTCCTGCTCAAACGCCATTTCCAACACATGGCGAAACTGATGCTCGAATACGGCCTCTACTGGTACGCGCCTGCGGACAAACTGCGCTCGTTGGTGCGTTATCAAGACAAACACCATCTTGACCAAGCCCTCGCCGCCAGAGAAAAAGTCATCATCCTCTATCCGCACTTTACCGCATTTGAAATGGCGGTTTACACGCTTAATCAGGATGTGCCGCTGACCAGCATGTATTCGCACCAAAAAAACAAAGCCCTAGACGAGCAGATCCTGAAAGGCCGCCACCGCTACAACAATGTTTTCCTGATCGGCCGCACAGAAGGCCTGCGCGCCATCATCAAACACCTGCGCAAAAGCGATGCGCCCTTTCTTTATCTGCCCGACCAAGACTTCGGCCGCAACGATTCCATTTTCGTCAATTTCTTCGGCATTCAGACGGCCACGATTACCGGCCTCAGCCGTATCGCCGGCATGACCAAAGCCAAAATCATTCCCGCCATTCCCACACGCGAAGCTGACAATACCGTAACCCTGCGCTTCTATCCGGCTTGGGACAATTTCCCGACCGAAAATGTCGAAGCCGACACCCAGCGCATGAACGACTTCATCGAAGAGCGGGTACGCGAGCATCCCGAACAATATTTCTGGCTGCACAAACGCTTCAAAACCCGTCCCGAAGGCGAAAACAGCTTTTATTGACTACATTGAATTACAATTTGAATATGCAAAAAGCGGCGAAATCCTTCTTTCGCCGCTTTTTCATTTTAATCGAATCAAACCGAAACTCATGTTTGAGTTCAAACAATCAAATAATATTCCACTTTAAATGCTTTAAAAACAACTTTTTTCATCGTGATTGAAACTTTCAAACAACCCTATATTTTTTCTCAAATGAAAAATATCAGTCCCAATACACTCTTTTCATTTACATATTAAATTTAATTTCTTTTAAAAACAACATATTGCAAAATAGTTCATCTAAAAAAATACATTTTAATCATTCAAAATATGAAATAAAATTAAATTAAAATTTAAAAAAATAAAATAAATATCTAATTTTTAAATAATTATGAAATATAATTGCAAAAATATGACAAGACCTGAAATTTATACCAAGACAAGCCTTCAGAAAAAAATACTTGGCAAACTGTAAAAATTCGCGTAAATTTCACTACATCAAATTACAAAACGTTCAGACGGCCTTCGCCGGTTTTAGATACTTTTGTAAGCAATTTTCTGATATTGCAAGAAATTGCGGTATTTTAGAGGATTTCGGTGCAATGCCCGAAATGAAAGTTTACCGATGCAGAGTTGAGCTGCATCTGTAAAGCCGCAGGTGAAAGCCTGTATTGTTTGTGAAGCGTAAATCTCTGATTTGAGGTATTGGGGCAATCCTGTGGGGGATTGCCTCTTTTTTTATCTGCGCCGTCATGCCACAATGACATCATCCCTTATCCAACCCGATCACGCCATGACTCCGATACTCGCCTTCGACATCGAAACCATCCCCGACGTAAACGGCATCCGCCAGCTTTACGATTTACCTGCCGATTTGCCCGACAACGAAGTCGTCCTATTTGCCCAACAGCAACGCCGCGCCAAAACCGGCAGCGACTTTATGCAACACCATCTGCACCAAGTCGTCGCCATCTCCTGCTGTATGCGCTGGGGTCAAGACAAAATCCGCGTCAGCACCATCGGAGATCCCGAAGACAGCGAAGAAGTCATGATTGCCAAGTTCTTCGAGGTCATCGAAAACTATACGCCGCAACTCGTCAGCTGGAACGGCGGCGGTTTCGACCTGCCCGTCCTCCACTACCGCGCCCTGATACACGGCATCAGCGCCGCCCGCTATTGGGACACGGGTGACGGCGACTTTGGCGACAGCCGCGACTTTAAATGGAATAACTACATCAGCCGCTACCACACCCGCCATTGCGACCTGATGGATTTGCTCGCCCTCTACCAACCGCGTGCCAGCGTGCCTTTGGACGATATGGCCAAACTCTGCGGCTTTCCCGGCAAACTGGGTATGGACGGCAGCAAGGTTTGGGACGCTTATCATGCAGGCCGTCTGAAAGACATCCGCGATTATTGCGAAACCGATGCCGCCAATACCTACCTGATGTACATGCGCTTTCGCATGATGAGCGGCGCGCTCGATGCCGACGAATACGAAGTCGAAATCAAACGCATCAAACATTATCTGGCCGCACAAGCCGAAGAAAAACAACACTGGGCGGAGTTCGTCGCTGCTTGGCGTTAAACCAGGCCATCTGAACAGCTAAACCAGACACCAAAAGGGCGTGATCGACACGCCCTTTTTTATATTTCGACAAACCATGCCCACTAAGCAGGCAAACGCCCCAGCGTGACCCTATCCAATCCAGCCAAATCCTGTTCGGTTGCCACTTCGGCAAAACCATTCTCCAGCATAATGTTCCGCACTGCTTTGCCTTGGTCATAGCCGTGTTCAAACAGCAGCCAGCCGTTGGCTTTCAAGTATTTGGGGGCTTCTTGGGTAATGTGGCGAATATGGCTGAGGCCGTCTGAAAAGTCGGTCAACGCGTTTTGCGGCTCAAACCTCAAATCGCCTTGCGATAAATGTTCATCGCCATCCTCGATATACGGCGGATTGGAAACAATCACATCGTATCGGCCTTCAGACGGCCTGTCGGTATCAAACCACGAACCCTGCGCAAACTCCACTTTTGCGCCCAATTCGGCCGCATTTTGACGGGCAGTATCCAAAGCACCGACGCTGATGTCGGATGCGCGAACATCGGCATCAACGCGTTCAAGCGCGACGGTCACGGCAATGGCGCCGCTGCCCGTCCCCAAGTCCCACACACGGCCTTGCGGCGGCAAACGTTTGAGTACGGCTTCCACCAAATGCTCGGTTTCAGGACGGGGAATCAACACATGGGGATTGACGGCAAAACGTCGTCCGTAGAACTCGCGTTCGCCCAACAGATAGGCCATCGGCTCGCCTTTCAGACGGCGTTGTACCAAAGCCTCCAAGGTTTGCAGGGCGGAGTCTGTCAAATCGTCCGTACCGCGTGTCACCAGCTGCGCACGCGTATAACCCAGCGCATATTGCAACAACATCCGCGCTTCATTTTTGGGCAGTGCCGATTGGCGCAACCATTCATCAAGCGTCATTTTTCGTCCTATCTGCCAGCGTTGTGGCTTTTCTTTCCTTATTCTTTCCGGCAAACGTGCCGATGGTGGCAACCGCAAATGCGGCATACCACAAATAAAATCCGGCGCCGTAGCGCACGATATCCGATGTATTCCCTGCTTCATCGACGTGTACGGCTTTCACACTGAAAGCCACCAGCGCCAAACCCCAAAGCACCGCATGGATAGGCACGACCTTCTTCCGCAACACCAGCAACACAATGGCCGCCAACCAAACATAATTGGCATAGGCCGCACAATACCTGATATCCAAAGAAGTAAATATCGACCCCAAAATCAAAACGGTCAAACCCTTCATGCTTTCATGATTGCCCAAATAAAATGCAACATTGGACAAAGATGCTATCCACAAGGCAACCGACACCAGCAACATCACGATGGGAAAACTTGATTTCCGATTCTGTTCCTGCATGGTTTTATCCTAATGTAAAAGGCCGTCTGAAAACCTTTCAGACGGCCTGCCGTTTAAATTTCGCTACCGCCGACGGTCAGCCCGGCATCAATCCTCAGTGTCGGTTGTCCGACGCCGACAGGAACGCTCTGCCCTTCTTTGCCGCAGACACCGATGCCGCTGTCGAGCGCAGTGTCGTTGCCTATCATGGAAACGTGTTTCAGCACTTCGGGGCCATTGCCTATGATGGTCGCTCCTTTGACAGGATATTGCAGTTTGCCGCCTTCCACCCACCATGCTTCGGATGCGCTGAACACGAACTTGCCGCTGGTAATGTCCACTTGTCCGCCGCCGAAGTTGACGGCGTAAATGCCCTTGTCGATGGACGCGATGATTTCTTCCGGCTCATAGCCGCCGTTTTCCATAAAGGTATTGGTCATGCGCGGCATAGGCGCAGAAGCGTAACTTTCGCGGCGGCCGTTGCCGGTCGATTGCGTGCCCATCAGGCGGGCGTTGGTTTCGTCCTGCATATAGCCGACCAAAATACCGTCTTCAATCAATACCGTGCGGCGGGTCTCATTGCCTTCGTCGTCGATATTGAGCGAACCGCGTCTGTCGGCAATATCGCCTTGATCCACAACGGTCACGCCTTTGGCGGCCACGCGCTCGCCGATTCGGCCGGAGAAAACGCTGGTTTCTTTGCGGTTGAAATCGCCTTCCAAACCATGTCCAACCGCTTCGTGCAGCAACACGCCCGGCCAGCCGTTGCCCAAAACGACGGTCATCTCGCCGGCAGGTGCAGGACGGGATTCGAGGTTGGTCAGGGCTTGTTTGACGGCGGAATCGACAAACCGACAAACCAAGTTTTCATCGAAATACGCCAAATCATAACGTCCGCCGCCGCCCGCGCTGCCCTGCTCGCGACGCTCGCCCTGCTTGGCAATTACAGTTACGTTCATGCGCACCATCGGGCGGATATCGGCAGCGTGTTTACCGTCCAGACGGGCGATGTACACCATGTCGTATTCGCAGGTCAAACCAGCCATCACTTGCACAATACGCGGATCGGCAGCTTTGGCCAGCGTTTCGACTTTGTTCAACAGCGCGACTTTGGCAGCGGAATCGAGGCTGGCAATAGGGTCAATCGCCATGTGGACAGGCTTGCCGTAGGCAGGTGTCGGCACTTTGACGCTTGCTTCGCCGCCGGCCGCACCAATCACGCGAACTGCTTTGGCCGAGCGGTTAATCGAATCAATACACAGGCTGTCGGCGTAGGCAAAAGCGGTTTTATCGCCCGAAACGGCACGCACGCCCACGCCCTGATCAATTTGAAAGCTGCCCGATTTGACAATACCTTCTTCCAGATGCCAGCTTTCATAAGCAGTGCGCTGACAATAGATGTCGGCATAATCGACATGGTTGGCGCCGATAATGCTCAGGCTTTGGGCGAGCAAATCGGGGGAAAGATGGTTGGCTTCGAGCAAATCTCGCTGTACGGCGGCGTAGGTTTGTTGCATAATTTTTCAGACGGCCCGACAAGCAGGCAAAGTTAATTTGGTCTTGATTATACGGTATTTTATATGGCTTTGGATATGTTGATTGCTTGGGTTTATGAGTGATTGAAACAAATCAAAAGGCCGTCTGAAACATAGGGTTGAAATGTTTGCCCTACCCTATTTCAACGTCAGCCGCGTGAAGAAGATAACAAATCATCGTATGATTGATGCAGCGGCAGGCTGATAAAGATTCAAATAATAAATAGATTGGAATTGAAATGAAAAAGTTACTTGTTTTATTGCTAGGACTGGCAAGCCTTACTGTTTATGCCAATGGCTGTGGCGGTGAATACCAACCAGCAACTGGAACATGTCGTATTATCGACAGCTCGGGCCGACAAATTTTATATAACGTTGGCAGACCACAATCTTCTAATAATGGTTATGCTCAGAACCAACCAAGGGTTGTCAATATCGATGTCCCTTCAAAATATGGTGCATGGGCAATCAATCCTAAAACAGGTATATCAGGTGGAGCACTTGAGATGGATTCACTTGCTGCCGCAAAAAGAGAAGCTATTAAGACCTGTGAACGAGGAGGACAGAATAAGCCGTGTAAAATTGGGGCTTGGGTTCGAAACGGCTGTATTGCCGTTGCTCAAGGAAAAGATGGTAGACTATTTTACGGAATGGAGGCTCCCGGCCTTTCTGAACAAGCAGCATTAAAGAAGTGTCAGGCTTCGGGAACTTCCCAATGTAAAGTTACCACAACAGAAGGCTGCTCAATGCCTAAATTCTAATAGACAAAGTGCCGTTATTTTATATGGCTTTGGATATGTTGATTGCTTGGGTTTATGAGTGATTGAAACAAATCAAAAGGCCATCTGAAACATAGGGTTGAAATGCTTGCCTTACCCTATTTCAACATCAGCCGCGTAATAAAGATAACAAATCATCTTATGATTGATGCAGCGGCAGGCTGATCAAGATTCAAATAATAAATAGATTGGACTTAAAATGAAAAAGTTACTTGTTGTATTGCTAGGACTGGCAAGTCTTAATGTTTGCGTTGCTAATCCTACCTATGATGCGACTAGGGGCGCATTACAAAATGACCCTAGTTTATGTCAATATGGCTACAATCCTAACTGTGCATCATCTCGTCAGCATCAACGGAACCAGCCTACGGAAATTATTAATATTAAAGTTCCTTCTCAATATGGAGCATGGGCAGTAAATCCTAAAACTGGTATTTCAGGTGGAGTACTCAATATGAGCTCTCGTGCTCTAGCTGAAAAAGAAGCTATTCGAGCTTGTGAACAAGGAGGTCGAAATGCACCCTGCGTTGTAGGGGCATGGGTTAGAAATGGTTGTATTGCCGTTGCCCAAGGAAAAACTGGTAAGAAATTAAGAACTTTCTATGCAATCGAAGACCCTAATCTAGCAGAACCAACAGCTTTAAGAAAATGTCAAGATGCAGGAGCTGTACAATGCAGAATTACTACGCCCGAGGGGTGCTCATTGCCTAAATTCTAATAGACAAAAGGCCGTCTTTATTCAGACGGCCTTTTCAATCATGGCAAAGACGATACTGAAATTTAATTCTCATACAAAACAATATATTATAGAAAAATCCCTTATTTTTTCAATTTTGCTATTGATAATAGTTATTATTAGCGTATAATCAAACTCACTCGGAAGACGTCCTAATCCGAGCCATTAAACGACAGATTTTATCCCCCCTCTTCCCCATTATCTCTTGATACTCGGAGTGCGCATATACGAAACATACCTGTTCCCCTTTATATCAGATACTCAAAACCGAAAAACATGAAACCCACTGCCGATACAGTGGGTTTCATGTTTTGTGGCGTTCGGTTTATCAGACTTGGCCGGCTGCTGATCAGGCCGTCTGAAACTAAAAAGACCTGATTACCGGCAGGTTTTCATGTTCAATTTACCATAACGGCCGACAATGTTTCTGATGTCTTGGGCATCGCGCTCATCAACCGCCATAAAGACCACGGTCATGCGCGCTACGCTCAAACCGGTATCGGGTACGCTTCTGTCTTCCTGCTCAACAATGCGCGCGCCGCCGAAACCTGCGCTGGACAAGCGTGAAATCAAAACTTGGGCGGAAGAGCGGCTGCGTGTTACGTCAATGCTGATTTCGCCGTTGTGAATGCTGCCGCTAAAGCCACGGCTGCCCAAGGCATCAAGCTGGGCGGAAGTGTCGCCGTCGGCAGGCAAGACCACGCGGAAGGTTTTGGAAGAAATCTCGCCACCGGATGCACCGTTGCGTTTTTCGATACTGCGGCTGGCCGCATGAGGCCATTTGCCCAACAGGCCTTTGATGCGGTGGTAATCGTCTTCATCCATCACTACGGTGGCGCTGCTGGTACACAAGCGTTCCACGCCGGCCGCGTCCATCTCTTCTTCGGCGGCGCGGCGTTCTTGCGCTTCTTTCTCGCGGCGCATTTTTTCTTTTTTCTCTTTCAACTGCTGCGCTTCTTGCTTTTTACGCAAGGCTTCTGCTTCTTCGGATTCAGGTTCTGCCATAATCAGGCCGTCTGATTCATCCGCCACCCAATCGGGTTGCGATGCCTGCTGAGGCTCGGCTTTGGGTGCGTCCAAAGAAGACGGGCGCAATAATTCGTGCGTACCGCCTTCCAAAGCAGATTCGGGTTTGGCGGTTTTATGTTGTGTCCGATAGGCAACCATGCTGCCAAAAACAATGATGTTGAGTGCGACCAAGACCGCAAACAGCCATTTCATGATGCGTTTTCCTTTTTATTGTCCGTTGCGATGGGCAATCCAATGCAATAGCCCGTGAATCACGAGATTATCGACGATTTTCACTTGATTGTCATGAACGAATGACTCCGGCAGCGCCTGCACGACTCTGGCCGCGCCGCCGCCGGTGATAATGATATCGACCGGCTTGCCCTCGCCCGTTTTGTCTTTCAGACGGCCATGCATCATCATCAACGCGCCGCAAACGGCATCCATCATGCCGCTGGCAATGGCGTTCGGCGTTGTGGTTGGGAACGGATATACCTTGCCGATGGGGCGGTTGAGGTTGGCGGTTTTGAGCGCCATCGCCTCTTTCATTAAGTGGAAACCGGGCATGATGGTGCCGCCGAGATAATGATTGTCTTCCGTCAGCGCGTCGGTGGTTACGGCGGTGCCGCAGCTGACGACGACGCAGGCATTTTGCGTAAAGCGGCGGCTGCCCAGCGCATTAAACCAACGGTCGGAACCATGTTCTTCAGGGCGGCGATAATGGTTGCGGATACCCAAAGCCTGCGGCATGGAAGACAGCCATTCGACCGGACGGGTTAATTGTTCTTCCACCATCGCTTTTTTTACCGAACCGCACACGGCGCAACCGACAATCTTCACATCTTCATCGGCAAATTGCAGCCATTCTTCACCCAGCTGGGTCAAATCACGATACGGCGCGCGGCCGACTTCGGAAAATGTGCCGTTCTCCACCCATGCCCATTTCAACTGACTGTTGCCGCCGTCCAGCAGCAAAAAGCATTCCGGCTTGGCGACGGCAGGTTGTGCCGGGCGGTTATCCGGGCGCAAGCTGATCTCGCCGCTGACAATCGTTTTCTCGCCCTTATCCGTCTGCAAACGCAACGCGCCTTGCGCATCCACGCCTTTAACTACGCCTTCGTGTACAACGCGTCCTTCCTGAAGCAGCAACACCGGCCTGTCCGTGTCGCGGTTGGCGGCATTGTATTCGCCGATACATGACGCAAATCCGTTTTGCGCGTATTCGTTCAACAGTGCATCAAGTTGCGCCAACACTGCATTTAATAAAGTTTTGACACTTACGCCCTGCTTAGAGGCCGTCTGAAACAAGGCCTGCACGGAAGTGGCGTTTTCAACTTCTTTCGGCAATACAAAATTAATGCCAATGCCAATTACGGCGACAGTCTTATTCTCTACCCGCGCCGTTTCAATCAAAATACCGGCCAATTTATCGTTGGCCACGACCAAATCGTTCGGCCATTTGATATTTACGTCCAAACCGATATCGGCAAGCGCACGGCGGCAAGCCAATGCCACCACCAACGCCAGCGAACCCAGCTCATACTGCGGCTTGTCAAACGCCCAGCCCAAGCTGAACATCAGACATTCACCCTGTCGGTTGACCCAGCTTCGCCCTTGCCGTCCGCGTCCTTTGGTTTGGAAATGCGCCACGCACAAGGCCTTATGAGCCAAATCTGCCGACTGGCGCGCCAATGCCATGATTTCATCATTGCTGGACGAACATTCGTGTTTCAACTGCGCACGAAAACCCTGTTTTCCGGCCATTTGTTGCAGAGATTCTTCGGCAAACACAGCCAAAGGGCGCACCAAACGCCATTGCCCGTCGTGCTGGCGCAGCAAACCGCGGATATGGCCCGGCATCTGCTGCCAGAATCCGTTTAATTGTTGCGGCTTCATCCCGACCACGCGCGCCAACTGAGAAACGTGTTGTGGTAGGCCGTCTGAAAGCGCAGCGAGCAAGGTCCAATGGCGGCTGTTCAAATCCGTCATTCGCCTCCTCCGGCCTCGCGGATTTTCGCCAACGTTTTGGTGGTCGAAGTCTGGTGTAAAAACGGAATCGAAAATACTTTGCCGCCACGCACAAACGTTTCGGCCGCACCGACAATCTTATCCACAGGCCAATCGCCTCCTTTAATCAACACATCGGGTTTGACCATTTCAATCAACGCGGCAGGCGTATCTTCATCAAACCATGTGACCAAATCCACGCTGGCCAATGCTGCTGCCACTGCCGCACGGTTTTCCAAAGGATTGATCGGACGGTCGTCCCCTTTGCCCTGACGGCGCACCGAAGCATCGGTATTCAACGCCAATACCAAAGCCGCACCGGCCGATCGCGCCTGCGCCAGATACGTTACATGGCCCCTATGGAGAATATCGAAACAGCCGTTGGTAAACACCAGCGGACGGGGCAATGCCGCCAAACGCTCCGCCAGCTTTTCGGGCGGACAAATTTTGGATTCAAATTCTGGAGCTGACCATTCGGACATGATGCGGTTCCTTTGGGAATGAAACAGAAAATAATCGGGGTATTATAAATGATAACGGCGAAACGCCATAAAAAGATACCGAACGGTACAATATTCGGGCTTGACTGCGTATTCATTGATATTTGATAACACAGCAAACGCCATTTTTGCCGATGCCATGATGAAACAACGGTTTGATAAATACTTTTTTGAAACCCAATTAAATCTGAAGTAGAATTCGGGTATAAACGGAAAAAAGCCTGCATACAATATGCAGGCTTTCATCTGGGGTGGCTGATGGGGCTCGAACCCACGACAACTGGAATCACAATCCAGGGCTCTACCAACTGAGCTACAGCCACCGTAAAAATTGGCACGCCCGACAGGAATCGAACCTGTAACCCCCGACTTAGAAGGTCGGTGCTCTATCCGGTTGAGCTACGGGCGCTCATGCCGATTCGTGCTAAGAATTTTGTGGTCGGGGCGGTGGGATTCGAACTCACGACCCTCTGCTCCCAAAGCAGATGCGCTAACCGGGCTGCGCTACGCCCCGACTGAAGACCTGAACTATACAGACCCTTTTCAAGCCGGTCAACACCTGCTTTGCTTTATTTTTTCATTTTTTGATTATCTTATTATTTTTAATCGTTATTTATTTTTATGCTTCACAATCGGGGCTACTCTTTTGTGTCAGGCCGTCTGAAAAATGCGATAATTTAAACGCAATATTTATCCCTATTGAGGAGGAAAAATCATGACTGCACAACTTATAGACGGAAAAAAAATCTCCCAGCAACGCATCGAGGCGGTCGCGCAGGCGGTAAAAGCGCGTCAGGAAAAAGGTTTGCACACGCCTTGCTTGGCGGTGGTATTGGTTGGCGACGACCCTGCCAGCGCGGTTTATGTACGCAATAAAAAACTGACCTGCCAAAAAAGCGGCATTGAGTCGCGCTCTTATGAGCTGCCGTCTGAAACCACGCAAGACGATTTGCTGAAACTGGTGGATGAATTGAATGGCGATCCTGCCGTCGACGGTATTTTGGTGCAACTGCCGCTGCCGGCACACATCGACAGCCAAGCGGTTTTGGAACGTATCGAGCCGCATAAAGATGTGGACGGCTTCCACCCTTACAACGTCGGCCGTCTGGTCGTCAAAATGCCGCTGATGCGCCCGTGCACACCCAAAGGCGTGATGACTTTGTTGGAAGCCTACGGCATCGACCCGAAAGGCAAAAAAGCCGTCATCGTCGGCGCATCCAATATTGTCGGCCGCCCGCAGGCGTTGGAATTGCTGCTGTCCCGCGCGACGGTAACCATTTGCCACAGCGCCACGCAAAACCTTGCCGATGAAGTTGCCGCCGCAGATATTTTGGTGGTCGGCGTAGGGATTCCGAATTTCGTTAAAGGCGAATGGGTCAAACCCGGCGCAGTCGTTATCGATGTGGGCATCAACCGCTTGGATGACGGAAGCCTGTGCGGCGACGTGGAATTTGATGTTGCCAAAGAACGCGCTTCCATGATTACACCCGTTCCCGGCGGCGTCGGCCCGATGACGATTGCCACTTTGTTGGAAAACACGGTACACGCGGCCTCATTGCACGATTAATCGCTGTCATTAAGTTAGGCCGTCTGAACATGGTTTTTCAGACGGCCTGACCTGTTTTTTTGCTTTTTACCTTATTGGCTTCACATGTCCTTACTCTCTTCCCACGCCGACAACCCGACTTTCCGCAACGCTTCCTATATCCTGATGGGCTTGGCCTTGCTGATTGTCTTGCACTACCATTTGCTGCCGCTGCTGCTGTCGGTTATCCTGACCTATATCTTTATTACGCGCACTAACGGCGTCATCCTCAAGCTCCGCCGCCGTGTTTTGCCGCGCAACACGCGGCTGCATAAATCGCTCAATGCGCACAATATCAACCTGATTTCCACTACGCTGACGCTGGCCATCGTGTTCAGCATCATCACAATGATGTCTTTAGGCATTTACCACTTGATACACGGCGGCCATGTCGGCTTTATGTTGGCAAAGCTGGCGGCGATTTTGGAAGACACCAAAAACAGCCAAGACCTGCCTGCGGCCATTCTCAATATGCTGCCCAACAATATGGCCGAAATCAAAGCCTCGGCAATCAAGCTGATTGACGAATACCGCGCCGCGCTGACCCGCATCAGTAAAAACAGCATCACGTCCTTCGTGTATATCCTCATCGGCATCATCATCGGCGCCATGCTCAGCTTCCACCGCCTGAAAATGCGTAAAAACCGCCACAAAATGCCGCTGTTTAAAGCCGAATTGATGCGACGCATCGTCAATTTTGAAACCAGCTTTGAACGCGTATTCCTCGCCCAAGTCAAAATCTCGCTGATCGACACCTTCCTGACCGGCCTGTACCTCTACTTGGTTTTGCCGCTGTTCGGCGTTGACCTGCCGTTTAAAATGACCGTCCTGATCGTCGCCTTTATCGTCGGCCTGATTCCTGTGGCGGGCAACCTGATTTCCAACACCATCATCATTATTTTGAGCCTCGGCGCATCGCTTTACGTCGCACTCGCATCACTGGTTTTCCTTGTTGTCATCCATAAGCTCGAATATTTCCTCAACGCCAAAATCATCGGCTCGGAAATCGAATCCAGCGCATGGGAATTGCTGGTGGCGATGGTCGTCTTTGAACGCATTTTCGGCATCGGCGGCATCATCGTCGCGCCGGTTTATTACGCCTATTTGAAAAACGAATTGAAACTGCGAAAATTGATTTGATCAGTTGCATTTATACACATCAAAGGCCGTCTGAAAACGACAATCGGGTTTTCAGACGGCCTTTGCTTTACCTTTTCTTACACTTTACGGCATAATGGCAGCCACGCATTTCTAGAAGAAAGATAAACAATGTCAACCAAAACCCCTTCCCTATTCGGCGGAGCGATGATTATCGCCGGTACGATTATCGGCGCAGGCATGCTTGCCAATCCGACCGCCACTTCCGGCGTATGGTTTGCCGGCTCGCTGGTCGTGTTGCTGTACACCTGGTTTTCCATGCTCTCCAGCGGCCTGATGATTTTGGAAGTCAACACCCATTATCCGCACGGCGCCAGCTTCGACACCATGGTTAAAGACCTGCTCGGCCCGGCTTGGAACGTCATCAACGGCATTGCCGTCGCTTTCGTTTTATACCTGCTCACCTACGCCTACATCTTCGTCGGCGGCGACCTGACCGCCAAAGGCATCGGCAGCGCGGTAGGCGGCGAAATCTCGCTCACCGTCGGCCAACTCGTCTTCTTCGGCATTCTCGCCTTTTGCGTTTGGGCATCCGCACGCTTGGTTGACCGCTTCACCAGCATCCTCATCGGCGGCATGGTATTGACCTTTATTTGGGCAACCGGCGGCCTGATTGCCGATGCCAAAATGCCTATCTTGTTCGACACCCAAGCCCCTGCCGGCACCAGCTACTGGATTTATGTCGCCACCGCCCTTCCCGTCTGCCTTGCCTCATTCGGTTTCCACGGCAACGTTTCCAGCCTGCTCAAATACTTTAAAGGCGACGCGCCCAAAGTGGCCAAATCCCTGTGGTCGGGTACGCTGATTGCCTTGGTGATTTACGTCCTCTGGCAAATCGCCATCCAAGGCAACCTGCCGCGCAGCGAGTTCGCCCCGGTTATCGCCGCCGAAGGCCAAGTTTCCGTCCTGATCGAAACGCTGTCCAAGTTCGCCCAAACCGGCAATATGGACAAAGTGTTGACCCTGTTCTCCTACATGGCGATCGCAACGTCCTTCCTCGGCGTAACGCTCGGCCTGTTCGACTACATTGCCGACATCTTCAAATGGAACGACAGCATCTCCGGCCGCACCAAAACCGCCGCACTGACCTTCCTGCCGCCTTTGATTTCCTGCCTGCTCTTCCCTACCGGCTTCGTTACCGCCATCGGCTACGTCGGCCTAGCCGCAACCATCTGGACAGGCATCATCCCCGCCATGCTGCTCTACCGCTCGCGCCATAAATTCGGCGCCGGCAAAAACTACAAAGTTTACGGCGGATTCTGGTTGATGGTTTGGGTCTTCCTCTTCGGCATCATCAACATTGCCGCCCAAATACTGAGCCAAATGGAACTTGTCCCTGTATTTAAAGGTTAAATTCCCTTAAGGCCGTCTGAAACACCCTCTTTCAGACGGCCTAATTCATTATTTTCCGCTACAATACCCCCTTTCCCCCAACGAACACCGTCCATGTACGACAATATCCGCTTCCATCTCGACGAAGACTATCCCGACCAGCTCCCACCCGAAAACGCCGCCACCCATATCGGCATGTACTGGCAGTGGGCGGCGCAGGCAGGCCTCGTCAACCCCGTATGGCAAACCGCCCCCGAAACCGCAGCCGACTTCGCCGCCATGACTGCAGGCAAAATCAGCGGACGGCACTTCCTGCTCAAACACATGGACGGCGCATTAACGGCGGACGACTTTACCGAACTCGGCCAACGGTTTACCGAGTTCTACTACACCGACGAAGAAGACGGCTACGGCGCATTTATGGAAGACTACGTCCTCGCCCTCGACACACCCTCGCTCGGCGGCTTCTACCACGTCAAAAACACCCCGGAAACCTTCTCCAAACTGACACCCGTTTTTCAGACGGCCTTTGAAAAATGGCAAAGCAGTTTGAAAGCAGAAAAATATTCGAAAGAATCCACACAATGAAGCCGAACTATTCTATCGACATTGCTATTAACTGCTTCCGTCCAGGAGGAGGCATGGAAAGCTACACCTTCGACCTTGTCCGTGGTTTAAGCGCACACGGCCTCAAACCTACAGTCTTTGCTGCACAAATCGATACAACGGTTCCTGAATACCGCCAAGTTGATACGCATCACGTCAATCAAAAAAAGATTCCAAAAAAGTTGCGCCCTTTTTTCTTCAGTATGCAATTGGCCAAGCTTCGGCAAAACAGAAATATTCCCCTTATTGCCTGCAATCCCAGTGATTATGCTGATATCTTTGTCTGCGGCGGTACACACTTAGGTTACCTGCACAACATAGGTAAAACCCCAAACTTACTTGATAGACTCATCATTCGGCGTAACCGTACCAACTACTCAACAGCAAAATTGATCATGGCGCATTCACACCTAATGCAACACGAGTTGATCAACCTCTATGGAGTGCCTTCTGAAAAAATCCGTGTTATCCATCCACCTGCCGATACTGCACGCTTCTACACCAAACCGGAAGAAATTCCTGCAACTCGTGCGAGATACGGATTTAAAGACGACGAAACTATTTTCCTATTTCCATCAACCGGACACACCCGAAAAGGTTTGGATTTATTAGCAGAATTTTTCGAGCATACCGATTTACCCATCAAACTAGCTGTTGCTGGATCGTCCTTACCTCGACCAATGAACAACGTTATTGAGCTTGGTTTCTGCAAAAATATGCCTGAACTTTACCGAGCTGCTGACTTCACTATCATGGCATCACTATACGAACCATTCGGACTGGTTGGCATAGAATCTATTTTGTGCGGAACCCGAGTTGTTTTCTCCGACAATATGGCATGTACCGAAGTCATGAACAAAAATGCAGGCTTCTTTTTCTCACGTCAAAACCCAGAAACACTGGCACAAGCCATCACTCAAGCGGTTTCTCTCAAACAACAGGGAAAACACAAAATTACCTCTCCTATGCAGGCATTAACCTATAATCCCACCTTAACGCATCATATCGACCAGACTCTCAATATGTTGAAGGCCGTCTGAAAACAATATTTTAGGAACACCATGAAACTCATCATCCTCGACCGCGACGGTGTCATCAATCAAGACCGCGACGATTTCGTCAAATCCGTTGACGAATGGATTCCCATCGAAGGCAGCATGGATGCCATCGCTTTTTTAACTCAGGCAGGCTACACCATCGCCGTGGCCACCAACCAATCCGGTATCGGCCGCAAATACTTTACCGTGCAAGACCTGACCGAAATGCACGCGAAAATGCACCGCCTTGCCGTTCAAGCAGGCGGCACCATCGACGGCATATGGTTTTGCCCGCACACTGCCGCCGACAACTGCGAATGCCGCAAACCCAAGCCCGGCATGATTATCGACATCATCGAACGCTTCAAGGCCAATGCCGCCGAAACCTGGCTGGTCGGCGACAGCCTGCGCGACCTGCAAGCCATTGATGCCGCAGGCGGCAAATCCGCGCTCGTCCTGACCGGCAAAGGCAAAAAAACGCTGGCCAAACACGAACAAGAACTGCCCGAACACACCCAAGTCTTCGACAACCTGCTGGCTTTCTCGCAATACATCATGCGTGAAAACACACAAATCGAAGAAGCCGCACAAGCCATCCTATAAACGACAAGGCCGTCTGAAACCAGCCGACAACGGCGTTCAGACGGCCTTCAAACGACAGACTTTTCCCCGATATGCTGATTATCCGCAACCTGATTTACTGGTTCATCCTTTCCTCCAGCATTATTTTGCTGTTCCCCTTTATGCTGCTTGCCCTGCCCTTCCAAGGCGGCGCGCACAAAATGGCGCAAGTTTGGGTGCGTATCCTCAACTGGTCGCTCAAGCACGTCATCGGTTTGAACTACACCTTAAACGGTGCGGAAAACATTCCCGACCGCCCTGCCATCATTTGCGCCAAACACCAAAGCGGCTGGGAAACCCTCGCCCTGCAAGAGATTTTTCCGCCGCAAGTCTATGTTGCCAAACGCGAACTTTTCAAAATCCCTTTCTTCGGCTGGGGCTTGAAGCTGGTTAAAACCATCGGCATCGACCGCAGCAACAGCCGCGAAGCCAACAAACAACTTTTAGAACAAGGTCTTGCGCGTAAAAACGAAGGCTATTGGATTACCATTTTCCCCGAAGGCACACGCCTGCCGCCCGGTAAAAAAGGCCGCTACAAGCTCGGCGGCGCGCGCATGGCAAAAATGTTTGAGATGGACATCGTCCCCGTCGCGCTCAACAGCGGCGAGTTTTGGCCGCGCAACTCCTTCCTCAAATGCCCCGGCACGGTCAGCGTCATCATCGGCAAACCCATTGCCCACAACAACGGCAATGAAGCCGAACTCATGGCCCAATGCGAGCAATGGATCGAAAGCCAACAGCCCCTGATTACCGGACAAGGCCCGTTCGCGCCCAAAACCAAATAAATCATTCCATCGAGTGGGCCGCTATACCCACCCTTTCCATGCCGTCCAATATTTTTCTCAACATCATGCCACGCCTCCATACCCACACCCTTTCAGACGGCCTCACCATTCATATCCAGCTCAAACGCAGTGCCAAGAAAAACCTCATCTTGCGCCCCGTTTCCGCCGATACCGTCAGCATCAACATCCCTCCGTTTGTTACCCAGCGCACCTTTACCCAATGGCTGAACGACAACGAAGCCCTCCTACGCCGTACCCTAAACAAAACACCGGCCCGACAAACACCCACCGACTCACTTCCCGAATGGATTTGGTATCAAGGCGTTCAGACGGCCTTGTCCGTCCACACAGCAAACCACATCCAACTCAGGCCGTCTGAAATCCTGTTGCCCGAAAAAGAAACCACTACCCAACTTACCCATTTGCGCCGCTTCCTGCACGAGCGTGCGCGCGAGTATCTGCTGCCGCGCCTCGAAGGCCATATCCGAACCACCCGCCTGACCCCGAGCGCCATTTCCCTTTCCAACGCCAAAACCTTCTGGGGCGTTTGCCGCCACACTACCGGCATCCGCCTCAACTGGCGGCTCATCGGTGCGCCCGAATATGTCGCCGACTACGTCTGCCTGCACGAACTCGCCCACCTGCGCCATCCCGACCACAGCCCTGCATTTTGGGCACTGACCCACTCGCTCACACCACATGTCGACCAAGCCAAACAATGGCTGAAGGCGCACAGCGGCGAATTATTCCACCTCGGCTAAGTCTTTCCAGCAGCATTTTTCTGCAAGCAAACACCAGCCCAAAGCAAAGAATCAACGTCCTCCAAACAAATCATGTAGCCGCGCGTAAAATCAGGTTTATCCGCTTGCCGCCCCCTCAGGCATGCCGATAAGATGATGTCGTTCTCAAAACCCTTTTCAGAAAGGAAAACCGATGACCAAAGCAAAATCGTTACTGGCCACCGGCATTTTGGCTCTTTTCTCCGCCACGGCATTCGCCTCCCCGCTGCCTTCCGAAATTTACCGTCCAGATGGCGCGCACACCATCAAAGCCGATCATCAAGGCAATGGCGAATTTGAATACAAAGCCGAACTTTCCGGCCAACGTAATTCCATTCCTTCCTTGGCCAAAAAAGTGATCGCCCACGCGCGTAGCAAAGGTTTCCATGTGGTTGAGTCTGAAATCAAACACGACGATGCCGATCTGAAATTCAAACGCGGCAAACAAGAGCTGGACGTTTCCATCGAAGACAAAGGCCAAGGCCGTATCGAATACAAAGCCGATTTGGACTTGGACCAAAACTAAATCCGACTCGCAAATAAAGGCCGTCTGAAATCCCATCGGGTTTCAGATGGCCTTTTGTCGTCTTTATCAGATATAATGGCACTCGGTTTGTAAAATTTCCGACTCAAAACATTGTACAATCTGCCCACTTATACCGATAACATCCCAAACATTGCCATGAAAAAACGTCTGCTCCTCCTCGCCATCCTTCCCCTTTCCCTTCACGCCGCCGATGTGCCGCCTGACGTAAAACCCGAGCTTCAAGTCAACACTGCCGAACCCCAACAACCTGAAACGCACAACATTCCTGCCGAGCAGACAAACAGGCCGTCTGAAAAAATCATCAACGTCGATGCCGATACCCTGCTTGCCAACACCGAATTACTGGCACGCGCCATGTATTCTGCCGTCGTCGCCCACAATATCCCCGGCATCAAAGCCGTTTTGCCCATTTACGAACAATGGCCAGAGCACGACCGCGCCATGGCACGCTATGCTAAAGGTTTGCTTGCCCAATCCGAAGGGCGCGCCGCCGAAGCCGTCGACCATTACCGCCGCTTTATCGCCGAGCAACCCGAAGCTTCTGCCGTCCGCTGGCAGCTTGCAACCGCCTTATTTGAAGACAAACAAAACGAAGCCGCGGCCGACCAGTTTGACAAACTGCAAACCGAATCCCTCCCCCCTGCCTTGCAAGAACGCATCGAAACCTACCGCAAAGCCCTGCGCGAACGCGACTCATGGCAATTCAACGCCGGCCTGAACATCACGCGCGAACAAAACATAAACCAAGCCCCCGGCCAACGCCGTCTGGGCAACCACCTGAGCGATGAACAATGCCGCGCCGTGCGCCTTGCCTATCCCGACGACGACTGCTTCCGAGGCTGGACATTCCCCGAACCCATCGATGCCACTGCCATCCATTACCAAATCGGCGCAGAAAAAAAATGGTCGCTGCCCCGCGGCTTCTATGCCACGGCAGGCGCAGACCATTACGGCAAAATCTATCCCAAACACACCAACTACAACGACCTCACCACACGCTTTTCGGCAGGCATCGGCTATGCCGACCAGCGCAACGATATCGGCATGACCCCGTTCCATGAACGCCGCTTCTACGGCAACGACCCCTACACCTACACCAACGGCGCACGCCTCCACTACAACCATTGGTGGCAACCCAAGCTGCAAACCCTCAGCGCATTTGAAGCAGGCCGTCTGAAAAACGGCCGCCGCGAGCATTCCAACAACACCAGCCAACTGCTCAGCAACTCCATCGTGTACTACCGCAACGCGCGCCAATACTGGGTAGCCGGTATCGACCTCTACCGCGAACGCAACCGCGACGACAAAAGCGACAGCTTCAACCGCTACGCCCTGCGCACCACATGGGGACAAGAATGGCCCAAAGGCCTCTCCACCGTCCTACGCCTCAGCGCCGCCCAACGCCATTACCAAGCCCCCAGCTTCTTCAGCAACGAACAAAACCGCCGCGACAAAGAAGCCTCCGCCTCCCTGAGCGTATGGCACCGCGCCCTCCATTTCAAAGGCATCACACCGCGCCTGACTATTGCCCACAACAAAACATGGAGCAATGACAAGTTCTACGAATACGGCAAAACTAAAATGTTTGTCGAATTGAGCAAAACGTTCTGAGAAGTAAACCAATCTGTAAATAAAGCAAAAATGCCTGTCCTGCATACTTATTTACAAGACAGATTCAAACTTTTACGGATACCGGATAAATAGATTTTTTAAGGTATAACGCCTCATTAAATTCATATTTATCAAATAGATGAAACTTAAGCTCATATTACTTTACAACGTAACGTACAACACTACATAACGTTACAAAAAAATCAGGCCGTCTGAAACCCGACTTAGCGTTTCAGACGGCCTTAGTATTCGTTATCATATCCGCTTACCTCTTCAGAAAGTATGATGATGAACGCCCTAAACAAAACCCTCTTATCTGTTTCTGTCGCGCTGGGATTGAGCGCCTGCGCTTCCGTCAAAACCGCAGACACCTACGACCTAGACTTCTCCAAACAAAAATACACGGAACAAAGCATCGAAGTGAACGGTCAAGCCATCAAATTCCGCGCTTACGAAGGCGTGGTTTACGTCCGCAATCCTGTCGATACCCGTTACGAAATCATCAATATTTATGTACCCGAAGCCTATTACAACGGCGGCGAGATAGACGGTTTCAACGCCGAAACCGCACCGATTTTCCTGCCCAACCAAATCGGCGGCTATATGCCGGCCGAACCGGGCAAACCTGCTTTAGAAGGCAAACGCGGCGAGCCTGAAGACGGCCAAAAATCGCCTAACGCCGCCCTGGTTGCCCTCTCCAAAGGCTACGTCGTCGCCTCCCCTGGCGTACGCGGCCGAACAGAACCCACCGGCAAAGCACCTGCCGCCATTGTCGATTTGAAAGCCACCGTCCGTTACCTGAAAGCAAACGACAAAGTCATGCCCGGCGATGCCGAAAAAATCATTTCCAACGGCACAAGCGCAGGCGGCGCGATGTCCGCCCTCTTAGGCGCAACAGCCGACCAAAAAGATTACGCAAACCACCTCAAAGCCTTAGGTGCGGCAGACAGCAGCGACAAAGTTTTCGCCGTATCCGCATACTGCCCGATTACCGATTTGGACCATGCCGATATGGCTTACGAATGGCAGTTCAACGGTATCAACGACTACAAAAAAATGAACATTTCCATGCTCGACTACCGCGTCAAACGCGAGCTGGTCGCAGGCACACTGACCGATGACGAGAAAAAACTGTCCGACCTCCTCAAACCCCTATACCCCGCATACCTCAACAGCCTGAACCTGAAATCCCCTGAAGGCAAACCCCTGACGCTGGATGCCCAAGGCAACGGCAGCTTTAAAAACCATATTGCCGGTTTACTTGCCCAATCCGCACAAGCCCAACTTGATGCAGGCAAAGACCTGAGCGACCGCACTTGGCTGACCGTCCGCAAAGGCAAAGTCGTCTCCGTCGATTTTGATGCCTACGCCAAAGCCGCCGGCCGCCAAAAAACACCACCGGCCTTTGACGGCGTAGATTTAAGCGCAGGCGAAAACCAGCTTTTCGGCACCGATACCGTCGATAAACGACACTTCACCGCGTTCTCTATGCAACACAACACCGCCGCCAACGCCGAAATCGCGGACGAAGAAACCATCAAAATCATGAACCCGCTCAACTACATCGGCAAACCAGGCGTAAACCTGCCGCAAAACTGGCGCATCCGCGTCGGCACCAACGACCGCGACACCTCACTGGCAGTCTCCGCCGTCTTAGCCGCCAAACTTCAAAACAACGGCCAAACCGTTGACTACGCCCTGCCTTGGGATGTCGGCCACGGCGGCGATTATGACTTGGACGAACTGTTTGCCTGGATGAAACAGGTCAGCAGCGCTGCAAAATAAGCGTCCACAACATAGATTGAGATGAGATTTGGTATCCTGTTTTAATTAAAGAAAGGCCGTCTGAACATTTTCAGACGGCCTTTTGTATTCAAATTCAACAATCATTTTTATCATTGGTCGTAAGATACCACACTCTCATTTCTAATGAAAAAAGTACAAATTTAATAGAAAATACTCACCCTCAAACTTAATCGCCTTTAAGAAACGAATGCGCTCCTTTCTCCACATCCTCAAGAAAATCAGTAAAATAGCGTTGATTATCCCTATTTTTGCCCTATTGTATTTTTTGTCTGCTTGGATGATGGCTTCATTGCCGCTTAATGAAGAGCAGCCCAAAGGGGAAATTACTTTATTTTTAGTCAGTAACGGCGTGCATACTGATGTAGTCATGCCGTTGAAGAATGATATTTTTGATTGGTCGGATGTCGTTAATCCAAAAGACACGCTCACTGCTGATCCTCAAATAACGCATATCGGTTTAGGCTGGGGGGAGCGCAATTTTTATTTATACACGCCTGAATGGAAAGATTTAACGTTCTCCAATGCTTTAGGAGCATTAAGCGGGCTGAACCGTACGCTGATTCATGTTACTTATTATCCTTTTGAACCACGAGAAAATAGCCACGTCGTCAAATTTTTAGTCACGCCTGAGCAATACAGGAATTTAACAAAATCGCTCTTGGCCGATTTTCAACGAAAAAATGGGCAAACCATCTTACTAAAAGGAGTCCATCATCAGTCTAACGATGCTTTTTACGAAGCCAAAGGGCGCTATCATTTATTCAATACTTGTAACACTTGGCTGAATGACAAATTGGTGGAAAGCGGTCTGAAAGGCGTTTATTGGACTCCTTTTTCTTCGCCCTTGCTGGAACAATACCGATAGTCTCCACGCTTCTCAATTTTTTTGGTCTATGTAAAACTTCAGGCCGTCTGAAATTTTCAGACGGCCTGTATTTTGATAAAAACTCAAAGCCCTTTATTATATAAATGAAATTTTTAAATAGCATTAAATATTAATTTAAACAAATAAACTGATTTTAAATTCTATAAAATAATTAAAATAAAGAAATTTTAGAATAAAATTGCTAAAACAAAAAACTAAGCCTTGTTTAATTCTGCTAAAACCTGTAACCTGTATCAAAAATAAACAAGAGAGTTCATCATGTCCCAACACCACCCTACCGACGATATTAAGATCAAGGAAGTCAAAGAGTTACTCCCTCCAATCGCACATTTGTATGAGCTGCCTGTTACGCCTCAGGTTGCCAATTTAGTTTATAAAACACGTCATGAGATTTCGGATTTGGTTCACGGCCGCGACAACCGTTTGCTGGTTATCATCGGCCCATGCTCGATTCACGATACTAAGGCGGCGGTAGAATATGCGCAAAAATTGCTGACCTTGCGCAAAAAATATGAGAAAGAGTTGCTGATTGTGATGCGCGTGTATTTTGAAAAACCGCGTACAACCGTTGGCTGGAAAGGTTTGATTAACGATCCGCACTTGGACGGTACGTTTGACATCAACTACGGCCTGCGCCAAGCGCGTCAGTTGTTGCTGACTTTGAACGAAATGGGCATGCCTGCTTCGACTGAATTCTTGGACATGATTACGCCGCAATACTACGCCGACCTGATTTCTTGGGGCGCGATTGGTGCGCGTACGACTGAAAGCCAGGTACACCGCGAATTGGCCAGCGGCCTCTCCTGCCCTGTCGGCTTTAAAAACGGTACGGACGGCAATCTAAAAATCGCCATCGACGCCATCGGTGCCGCCAATCATCCGCACCACTTCCTGTCTGTAACCAAAGCCGGACATTCCGCGATTGTCCACACCAGCGGCAACCCTGATTGCCATGCGATTTTACGCGGCGGTAAAGAGCCTAATTACAGCGCGGAGCACGTTAAAGACGCGGTTGCGCAGCTTCAAAAAGCCGGCGTGAGCAGCAAACTGATGGTGGACTGCAGTCATGCCAACAGCCGTAAAGACTTCCGCAAACAAATGGATGTAGCTCGCGATGTTGCGGCGCAGCTGAAAGCCGGTGAAGAAAACATCATGGGCGTGATGGTGGAAAGCCATTTGGTTGAAGGCCGTCAAGACAAGCCTGAAGTTTACGGTCAAAGTATTACGGATGCCTGCATCGGTTGGGATACGACTGAAGAATTGCTGGCCCTGCTTGCCGAAGCGAAAGGTTACCAAGCATAAGTGCGAAACCATTAAAAAGACCGGATATGTTCCGGTCTTTATTATGCCTGTTATTTTGATTTCTTTGCTAAAGTTTATAATAAAAACAGTATGTTAAAAAATCAGGCCGTCTGAAACAATTAAAAGACAGTTTCAGACGGCCTACTCAATCCGTTTATGCCGCACCAACGCTATACGTTTCGCCCTTGCTGTCCGCTTGGCCGACAATGGCAGCAACGGCAGCGGCCAAGCCGTTGCGCGTCATGTATTTTTGCGGAATTTCTTGGGCATTTTGTGTCAAGGTATAGGCATTATCTTCGCCATCGGCAAGGCCGCAGGGGCGCAAGATAGTCCAATTCAAACCGCTTTGTTTGAGATAGATTTCGGCTTCCGTTTTGGCACGGACAGCTTCGCCGAGTGCCTGTTTGAACGGCTCGCTCATCATGTCCCATTGTTCACCGCAGCCCATGCTGGTAATCAGTACAAAGCGGGCTTGCGGATTAGCGGCTTTCGTAGCGGCAATGATGTTGATATTGCCCAGCGCATCGCTGCGGATACCCTCTTCGTTTTTGCCTCCGACAAAACTGATCACGGTATCGGGACGGTATTGTGCCAACGCTTTATCGAGTGCGTCGGCATCAAGCGCATCGGCGACGACGGTTTGAATATTGTGTTCGGCAAAAAAGCTGTCTTCAGACGGCCTTCTCAATACGGCGACGGTATCGGCTGAGTCAGTCAATGTGCGGATATAGGCGCGGCCGGACGGGCCGTTGGCTCCGAAGATGAGTTGCATGTTTGAGATTCCTTTGTATGGTAGATGTTTATTGTTAGAAAATCCGCTCCTCTATGCAACAAGGAACGGATTTTCAGGCCGTCTGAAACCGTTTAAGCGGCATCAAACAATTTGCGCATGGCTTCGATTTGATGTTGTTTCAACTCGCCTGCTTCATCACGGCCGACGAAAATTTTAAACATGGCGCCGCCGTTGCGGTTAATAAAGTTGAGCGAGCAAGTGGCTTTACCCATGAACGGGCGTTCCAAAAGGTAGATGGAGGCGCAGTTTTCATAGTAGATGTGGCCGTGTACGCCACCGTCGGTTTCAGGATGGTCAAAGTTGTAGAAACCGCGGCCGACTTTGCCGTTTGGCAGTTTGCCGCTGACTTCGACGATGGCATCGGGGGTGTGGGCGATGAAGGTCACGGATTCATTCCATGCTGCGATGGCTTGGAGGATTTCGACAATGCGGCTGCCTTCGGTTTGGCGCACGTTCTCTTCAGGCAGGCAGCGGATAACGTCTTCAAAACTGCATTGGTTTTGCGCTGCCAGCATCTCCAGTACTTGGCCGGGATTTTTTTCTAATGATTGGCGCAACATGGTTTGTTGTTCGGCTGAAAGTTTTTGCATGGTTTGATCCTTTTCTTGAGTCGGAAGAGTGAGCATGAGTTTGCGGATAAGAGTGGGCGACCAATAACGGCCGCTGGTATTCAAACGGATCAGGCCGTCTGAATCAGGTTCTTTAAAAAGCTGCATTTCCTGCCATTGAGCAATCAGCTTTTGCGCTGCTTTGTTGCCGTCGAACAATAATGGATTCAGACGGCCTGTTTCAATATCGTGCTGGACTTTGCTGAGAAGTGCTTTATTTGGACTATGGCCGCTCATAAATGCGATGTTTTTCTCGCCTTTCGGCGTGGTGAGATAGCTTTCCAAATCGCCCTGCACCTGATAGCTGAAACCGCCGAAGTTACCGCCTGCGCCGGAGCCGAAAGCCAAACAGGAAATATCGGATTTGATCAGGGTATTGTAGCGGTTGCGCTCGCCACGGCCGGGATAGGCGAAGTGGCTGTTGCTGACCTGTTCCCAGCCTTTTTCCAGCAGTGTTTCAACCGTGTAGGCATATTGGTCTGCCTGAATATCGAAACCTGGCGGTGTCGGAAATGCGCCTTTTTCAATCATGCGGTTGATGGGCAGCATGGGATAAAGGTTGAACGCGTACGTATCCAAACCAGACAGCGGCAGCTCGGTGGCGCGGGCGATATCGTTTTGCCAAACTTCATCGGTTTGATTGGGTAGGCCGAACATCAAATCGGCCACAATCACGGCATCGAGTTTGCACAATTTTGCCAAATATTCAAACGCCTCGTCGCCGCTGTGTTTGCGGCCGAGACGGCGGCGGATGGCGGTATTGAAGGTTTGCACGCCGATGGAAATGCGGTTGGCCCCTGCTTCGAGACAAGCCTGTGCTTTTTCTAAATCGAAATGGCTCATGCGCCCTTCAATGGTGAACTCGCAATCTTCGGCAAGAGGCAAATATTGGTAGCAGGCACGAATCAGGCGGACGAGGTCTTCCGTAAGCAACGCGGTGGGCGTACCGCCCCCGAAATAAACGGCTCGGATTTTGCCCTTTCCTGTACGGACTTCGGCTTCAGCGGCCATTTCTTCGATAATTTTGTCGGTGTACACGCTGCTTTGGCTGTCCTTCCACGCATTGCGGTAGAAGCCGCAAAAAACGCAATGGTTGGCGCAAAATGGAATATGCAGATAAGCAAGCGCGTCCACATCGGTGGCATGGGGAAGCTTTTTCTTCCAAATGTTCTGCCACTGGGGACGCGGCATTGGAACGCCGCCCCAAACCGGCATTAATGCCTGACGTTCGGGAAATGCCTTGGGCGCGGATTGTTTCGGAGTCCAAACAAGCTGCTGTACCATGATAATGATTAATAAAAATTATTAATAAGATTTATATATTAAATAACCATCATCATTTTCTTGTCAATATTTTTGCGTAATTAAAAATTAGTATTATTTTAAAATATTGTATTCTATAAATAATAAAATGTATTTCTATTTGATGAAAATCGGCATTTTACTTGTGAAATGCGCAAAATTTGGTTCTTCAAGTCGGGAACATCCTCCCATCTCGTTTTATTTTTGAACGATAAAATAAATTTTATTTATCGTTTTTCAGACGGCCTGTTGGCGCTCAGCTTCTGAAATAAAACCCTGCCTCATCTTCGCAACGGCGTATCTGCCAACCGTAAACCGATTCAAGCAAGTCGGGATGCATCACTTCTCCCACCTTGCCTGATGCAACGACTTTTCCCTCATTCATCAAAATAATATGTTCCGCATAACGCGCGGCGAGGTTCAAATCGTGCAATACCATTATTGATGAGGCACGGTTTGAATGCCCGACCAAATACTGCATCAGGCGGTGTTGGTGGCGGATATCGAGATGGTTGCACGGTTCGTCCAAAAGCAAGACCGGCGCGTTTTGCAACAGGGCGCGGATGATGTTGGCGCGTTGCTGTTCACCGCCTGAGAGCTTGCCGATGCGCTTATCCGCCAATGCCGTCAAATCAAAATAATCGAGCAACTCGTCCGCCCATTCATGGTTCAGACGGCCTTTTTGTACGAATGACGCCAACGTAATGTATTCGCGTACGGTCATCGGCATGTTGTAACGGCCATGCTGCCCGACCCATGCCACCCTGCCCGCGCGGATTTGCGGCGCAACGGCCTCACCGAAAAGCGTGATTCCCCCCTGCCCTGTTTGCCCGATTAAGGCCCGCAGCAAAGTGGATTTGCCCGCACCATTCGGACCGATAATGACGGTCATGCCCGAAGGTATATCCAGTTGATCAATTTCAAGCAGGGTTTTGTCTTGGACGCGGACGGAAAGATTACAGATTTGAAATAAGGTATGCATGGCAAAAGATATGGGGCAATGAAGTTTCAGACGGCCTGTCTAGGCATCAACGGCTTTTCAAAGGCTTGATAAACAAATACATAAAAAATGGTCCGCCCAATAAGGCAATCACGATACCGACCGGCAGATCGACAGGGTATGTCAGCCAGCGCGCCGCTCCGTCCACCACCATCAAAAACACTGCGCCCAACCAAGCCGACAGCGCAATCAGTTTGCGGCGGCTGCCGCCGACGGCTTGCGCCAGCACATTGGGGATCATCATGCCGAGAAAACCGATGATGCCCGAAAGCGATACCGCCGCCCCCGTCATCAATGCCGCGCCGATTACGGTTTGCACACGCAATGCCCCAACTGATACCCCCATACTGGCAGCCGTGTCTTCCCCCGTCATCAAAACGTCCAGCCGCCTGCCTGCCGACAGCAAAATCAGAAAACCGGGCAACATGACCGCGATTGCCGCGACAGGCGATGAGAAACCGGCTTCGGCAAGGCTGCCCGACAGCCATGTGGTCGCGCTGCGCAATACTAAATCATCAGATAAAAACAAAATCATGCTGACCACCGCGCCCGAAAACGCGCTCAACACAAAACCCAACACCAGCAATCCCAAAGTACCCCCGCCGAGCAGTTTGTGCACCGCCAAAATCAGCAGGCACACACCCAATGCACCGAGAAAAGCCGCCGCCGGCACACCCATCGCACCACCGCCTAGAGCCAATAACACAATCACGCCCAAGGCCGCCCCGCCCGATGTCCCAATCAAACTCGGATCGGCCAGCGGGTTTTCAAATAAAGCCTGCAATGCCGCCCCCGAAGCGGACAAACCGGCTCCGACCAAAAGCGCGGTATAGATGCGCGGTAAACGAATTTGGCGGACGGTTTCATCCATCGCCAACGGCGACTCCCACGCGCCAAAACCGATGCCGCAGCACAAATAAACAGCGGCGGCAGTAAGCAGCAGGCAAAGGGTAAGGATATGCGGTTTCATGACATCATGCGGTTCAAGCGGATTGAGGGACAGTTTCAGACGGCATTTTTAAGACAACCATTTTGCTTCCTACTCAACAAGAAGGAACAAATCAAGGCCGTCTGAAAACAAAAATCGGGCAGGGATTTCAAAACAGGTGCGTTTATTTCGCCAAACCGTGCAAACGCTGAATCACTTGCGGCGTATCCAGTCCGTAACGGAACATATCGTTGGCCTTCCACAAATAAATCTTGCCGTTTTTCGCGGCAGGCGAGCCGGCGATTTCGGGGCGTGCGGCAAAGGTTTTGACGTTGCCTATCATGGCGGTGTTGTGGTCGGCAATAATGATGATGTCGGGTTTGGCCGCAATCCATGCCTCACGCGTCATAGGTTTGAGGCCGTCAATGGCGGCTGCGGCATTGATACCGCCGGCACGGCGGATGATTTCGTCGGCGGCAGTATTTTTGCCCGATACGATGCGCCCGTCGTAGCTGAAGAGGTAGCGTTTGCCGCTGGAAGGCTGCTGTTTCATATCCGCCTGCCACTTGCTTGCCAACTTGTCCGCCTGCGCGCTTTTGCCGATAAGCTGACCAATGTTGCGGATACTTTGCGGATAGGCGGCGATGCTGTCATCGGGCGCAACATTGACGGCTTTAATGCCTGCTTTTTGCAGGTGGGAAAAAATATCGGCAGGCTGCGCCATCCATGAACCGATGGCAATGTCGGGTTTGGCGGCCACAATCGGTTCAACCGTCAGGCGGCGATGAATGCCGATACTGGGCTTGTTTTTCAACGCCGGATTTTGAACGGTCTGATCGCGGCCGACGATTTCGTCCAATGCGCCGAGCGCGGCAACGATGTCTGCCGTATCGGGGGTCAACACGACGATGCGTTGCGCGTGTGCAGTGCCGGCCAACGAAATAAGCGCGGAAAGCAGGAGAAGTTTGAGTTTCATTGTTTTTCCTTGTCGAATACTTTCAGACGGCCTGCTCGCTTTCTCAGGCCGTCTGAAAACGGTTGAATCACATTAGAACTTCAGTTGTACGGTTGCGGCGAAATTACGGCCGGTTTCGGTGTACAAGTCCATCACACTGGTACGGCTCATGCCGGCAACGTCGGCGTGCTGCCAGTATTTTTTGTTGCCGACATTGTAGATGTTTGCGCCGATTTCGAGGTTTTTAAACGGCTTGTACCACGCGCCGACATCCCATACGCCATAACCCGGCGCTTGGAAAACAGTATCGCTGCTGACGCGGCTGTGTTTTTTCGACCAGCGCAGCTTGGTGCCGACACCCCATTTTTCCTGAGTGTAATCCAAACCCAAAACGCCGTTGAGCGGATAAGCGGAATCCAACGGTTTGCCGTCCTGCTGCTCACCGCGCATCCAAGCGATGCTGCCGGAGACTTGCCAGCCCGGCAGGAATTTGTAGGCGGCAGAAGCTTCAGCACCGTAGGTTTTGACGTGATCAAGGTTTTGATATTGGTACTGGATAATCGGGCGTCTGCCAACAGTGGAGGTACCGATTTCAGTGCGGTTGATGAAGTTGCGGTAACGGTTGTAGAACGCGGTGACTTGCGCACGGGCGCGTTCGTTTTTGAATTTCATCCCCAATTCAAAGCTGTTGGAGCGTTCGGATTTGAGGTTGGCATTCGGGATGACGGCATAGCCGTAGGTCGTATTGGCAAACGCCATGGTCGCGCTGTCAAACGGCGGCGTGCGGAAGCCTTGGGAATAAGTGGCAAAACCGGTGAACTGCTCACCCATCGGCACACTCAGGCGCAGGCTGGGTGTAAGCGCGGAATCGTTGAAGCGCGTCGCCGTTCCGCTGGGATTGGCATTGAGATAGGCTTGGTCGGTCGACGTGTTCAGCTTGTCTTTTTCGTAACGTAAGGCCGGAGTTAGGACGATGCCGTTGCCGAAGGTTAGGCTGTCTTGTGCGTAAACGCTGAACGTTTTGCGCTTGCTGTCGGGGAAGGTTTTATTCGGATAGGTGCTGCCTGCATAAACTTTGCTGACGGCGCCGGTCAGATTGTCCACTGTCAGGCTGTCGCGCGGACGGGCGGTCTCGGTATGTTTGTATTCTGCACCGGCAACGACAGTTTGTTTGACCGCGCCGTCAAACTCCCACACGCCGCGCCCGTTCAGCCCGCGTATGGTCTGATTGAAACCGTAGTCGGAATAACGGGTCGAATTACCTAATTGGCGCGCGCCCATACGCGTAATGCTCGCATCGACAGCATCGTCTTCCGTACGCAGTTTTTGCTGATAGGCAGTCAGGTTGGCTTCTTTCAGACGGCCTTCGCCAGTGTAGCGGTAGCCCGCTTCGATACGTTGACGGCGGATGCGGTCGCGGGCGTTGCTCTCAGATGTTGCGATGGTTACCGGCCCGCGCGATTGCGAACCCAAGCCGTTTGCCAATACGGTATCGTTGGCGTGGTAATACTGTTCGTACAAAGTTTCCAAGCGGTGGCGTTCGTTGCCGATATTGCCTTTCGCCAAGATATTGTAGGCATTGTTTTTCTGCGGGTTGGTAGCAGTACGCGCAGTCGAGTAGCTGGTATCGCTGCCCATGTTTTCCGTTTCGTGCCCTTGGCGGCGCGTCAGCATCAGCAGACCTTCGGCGTTTTCATGGAAACCTGCCACAGTCGCCGTTACGCCATGGCTGCGGTCGCGGCTGCGGTAGCCGTGTTTCAGCCCAAAATAACCGCGTTTGCCTTCATCGACAAAATCACTCGGAGAAAGCGTCACCATATTCACCACACCGCCGAGCGCGTCGCTGCCGTACAGCGCGGAATAAGGGCCTTTGACAATATCGACCTGCTTGAGCGTGTCGCTTTCGACCATATCGCGTCCCGAAATCGCGCCGTTGGAGCCGCCACCTGCATAAGATTCAGGAATGCGCACGCCGTCCACCATCATCAGAATGCGGTTGCCGTCTATGCCTCGGATATTGATACCCGCATGACCGCGGCGGTTGTTGTCTGACGGCACGCTGACGCCGGATTCATACATCACGATATCGTCCAAATTCTGTGCTGAGGCTTGATTCAAGGTTTTGCGTCCGATAACCGACACATTCGGCGCGGCTTTATCCAAGGTTTGCGCATTACGGTCAGCCGTGACCACCACAGGCTCTATTTCTGCCTGAGCCACCGGCATCTGAGCCGCATATAACTGTCCAGAAAAAACCGCCCCTATTACACAGGCAATCGCTTTCTTTTTCATTACATAACCCTATCATTTGAATAATAATGGTTTGCATTTATAAAACAAACAGACAGTTTTTGCAAGTTTAAGATATGAACAAAAGGCCGTCTGAAAAGCCCGATCACTCAGGTTTTCAGACGGCCTGTCCTACTTTTCTTTTCAATTAGAACGTATGTTTAACCGTTGCAGTCACACTACGCGGCGTGCCGTAAACGTGAATATCCGGCATGGTGCGATAGCGTTTGTTAAACACGTTTTCAAAGTCCAAACTGATGCGGGTGGATTTGCCAATTTTGTAATGACCGGTCAAGTCCAGCGTTGCGTACGGACGTTGGGTCAATGCGGCGGCGGCGGCCGGATTGATGTCTGCAGGGTATTCGTCCAGCGTATGGCTGCGGCTTTGCCAGTTGACGTTGGCACCCAGGTTCAAACGGTCGGTTACGTCATACGCGGTAAAGAGTTTGAACAAATGAACCGGATAAGACGGATGCAGTTGAACCCCTTCGCTGTCTTTGATTTTAGAACGTGCATAAGACGCATTCAGCAGCCATTTATCACTCAGGCGGCCGCCGATAGAGAGCTCCACGCCTTTTGTTGTGGTGTTGTCGGCTGCGCGGTAGTATTCCTCGCCATTCGCGAATTTGCCTGCAACCACGCCCAAATGGTCGCGTTTGTTCATAAAGACGGAGGCGGAAGCATTCAGACGGCCTTCAAACCATGACGCTTTCAAACCGGTCTCGTAGGTTTTGCCGCGTTGTGGTTTGAGCGCCGCGCCGTCTTTGGTCAGGTAACGCACTTGCGGACGGAAAATGGTGGTGTAAGACGCATAGGCAGTCAGATTGTCGCCAATGTCGTAGGTTACGCCCAAATAAGGAATGAAAACGTTTTGTTTGTGGCTGCTGTGTGCGAATTTGTTACGACTGGTGCTGTAACGGTAACGCCAATCCACAAAACGGCTGCCGCCGATAAAGGCGAGTTTGTCGGTCAGTTTGAAACGGGTCGAGCCGTAAACCGACAGGTTTTTCATACGTGAAAATCCATCGCGCAGATATGGCATATCGGGTTTGGCGATGTTGCCGTTAAAGAGGCGCAAATCAGGAATCATCGACTCGCCTTCTTCATAGAAAGAAAGGTTTTCTTTGTTGTCCTGATAGCTGATACCGACATTGAACTCGTGCGAGCGGCCCAGCGCTGGATAATTGCCGTCCAAGGCCAGCGCAAAATTCTGATCGCGGTATTTGCTGCGGTCGCGGTCTGAAGTGAAAAGTGCAGAGTAATCGGGATTGATTTCAAATGTACCGGCAATGCCTGAAACGATGTCGTTTTTACCCAAAACATGGCTGTAATCGCCTGTCAGTTTCCAGCCGTTGTCAAACTCATGGCTGAGGGAAGTGAATACTTCGGCACTGGTGTCTTTGCCGTATGCCCAGCGCGCGGAAGAATTGCTGCGCGGCGAAGACTCAAACGGTATGAATCCAGTACGGCGCGAACCTGCTGCGGTCAGATAGCTGAAACGCGAGCTGCCGGTATTGCGGAAACGGTGTATTTCCGTACCGAGACGCCATTCGGTTTGCGGCGTGATATCGTAAGACAACGTACCGTAGAAAGTGTGATTATGGCGCGATGTGTTCGGCAGGTAATCGCCTCCATGGTCGCTAACCAAAATAGCGCGGCCGCGCAAGGTATTGTCTGCATTCAAAGGCTGATTGGCATCAAGGACGAAGCGGTAGTGGTTCCACGAACCGACACCGGCTTCCACGCTGACGGCAGGCTTAGCAGTCGGTTTTTTGCGTTCCAAAGCAACCGTACCGCCCGGCTCGCCCATACCGCCGTTGGACAAACCGCTTGCGCCGCGTACGACGACGACTTGTTCGTACAACGTGCTGTCCAGATTGTTGGTGCCGCGGCGGATGGCTTTACCGTCGTAAAGGAATTTGGGCGCGCCGTCCACGGAAATGCTGTCAATCGCCTGACTGCGTGAAATAAATTGGCTGTGGCCGGATACGTTGTTGCCCATTTTGCTGTGGAACACGCCCGGTGTTTGTTTCAACACGTCCTGCAAGGTATCCAAACCTTGGTCGTCCATTTGTTTTTCGGTAACGACAGACAAGGACTGCGGCGTTTCGCGCTGGGTCAGGCGGATGCCTGTCGCGGCAGAGGAAACGGGAATGGTGTAGTTGGAAGTAGTCTGTTTTCCGACACCTTGGACGGTAACTGTCGGTAAATCGACACGTTCTTGCGGCTGGGTATTTTCTACTTCGGTCGCGAAAGAATACGCCGAACACAGCGCCAGACTGACGGCAAAGCTTAATTTGCCATAGGGAAATACAGGTAGTGACATAGCCTCTCCAATTAGCTTATCTTTCAATTTGGTCGCAGATTCTATCAAAAAGATGTAGTCCGATGAAACTATGTTCCAATCACTATTTTCTAAGTAGTTCGTTTAATTCAAAATATTTATTTTTAATCTAGTCCTAATTAACTAAAAAGGCCGTCTGAAAACCCGCATCATCAGGTTTTCAGACGGCCTTAATCTTTTTATGATAAGGCAATCAGTCTGCCAATTTTCTTGCCAATTCTGCCAAACGTTTACCTTGTGCGAAGGCAATATCGTTTTCTTCGGCAGTCAATGCCGGCTTGCTGTCGTGGCCGGAAACATGGCTTGCGCCGTAAGGCGTGCCGCCGCTTTGGGTATTGCTGAGCGCGGACTCGGTATATGGAATGCCGCTGATGACCATGCCGTGGTGCAACAGGGGCAGCATCATGGTCAGCAAGGTGCTTTCTTGGCCGCCGTGCAGAGAAGATGTGCTGGTGAATACGGTGGCAGGTTTGCCGACGAGTTCTGCGCCGAGCCAAAGGGGAATGGTTCCGTCGATAAAGTATTTCATCGCGGCGGCCATATTGCCGAAACGTGTCGGGCTGCCGAGCGCAAGGCCGGCGCAGTTTTTGAGGTCGTCGGCAGTCGCGTATGGCGCGCCTTCGTCGGGAATGGCTTTTTCAACGGCTTCGCAAACGGTGGAAACTTTGGGAACGGTACGCAACACGGCTTCGCATCCGTCCACGCTTTCGATACCGCGTGCGATTTGGCGGGCAAGGTTGCGTGTGCTGCCGTTTTGGGAATAAAAGAGGACGAGGATTTTCAGAGGATTTGGGTTCATTTGGGGTTTCCGTTACAATGCTGTCAGGTTTCAGACGGCCTTTTAAATACTCGGGCCGTCTGAAAAGAAAAATTTCTATTCAAAAGTGGGAAAAGGTTATGCCGTTTTCGCAATGGTGGCAAGGTTTTTTAAAGAGTAAAGGCGTGGCGTTCGCTTGGTTTGTCGTGCGCCGTTTTGATGAGGAGCGTGTGCCGCAGGTAGCGGCAAGCATGACGTTTACGACGCTTTTGGCTTTGGTGCCCGTGTTGACGGTGATGGTCGTCATCGCTTCGGCCTTCCCCGTTTTCGACCAATGGTCGGGGGAATTTGTCTCTTTTATCAACCGCACCATTGTGCCGCAGGGTGCGGACATGGTGTTTGACTACATCAATGCGTTCCGCGATAAGGCCACCAAGCTGACGGCCATCGGCAGTGTGATGTTGGTCGTAACCTCGCTGATGCTGATTCGGACGATAGACAATGCGTTCAACCGGATTTGGCGCGTCAATTCGCAACGGCCTTGGATGATGCAGTTTTTGGTGTATTGGGCGTTGCTGACGTTTGGGCCTTTGTCTTTGGGTGTGGGCTTGTCGGTCGTAATCGGTCAGGTGCAAGTAGTGGGCGGCTCGGAATGGCTGAGGGTTATCACTACAGTTTCATTTATTACGGTGCTGCTGTGGGGTTTATACCGCTTTGTGCCCAACCGTTTTGTGCCTGCCAGCCATGCTTTGGTCGGCGCGGCTGTAACGGCGTTTTGTTTGGAAACGGCACGCTTTTTGTTCGCTTGGTACATGGGCAACTTTGACGGCTACAAATCGATTTACGGCGCATTTGCCGCTGTACCGTTTTTCCTGTTGTGGCTCAACCTATTGTGGACGCTGGTATTGGGCGGCGCGGTTTTGACCTCGTCCCTCTCCTACTGGCGCGGCGAAGCATTCCGCCGCAGTCTGGATGCGCGCGGCCGCTTTGACGATGTATTGAAAATCCTGCTGCTGCTCGATTCTGCCCAACAAAACGGCAAGGCGTTGCCGGTGCAGGAATTCAGACGGCATATCAATATGGGCTTTGACGAATTGGGCGAGCTTTTAGAAAAACTGGCGCGACACGGTTATGTCTATTCCGGCCGTCAGGGCTGGGTCTTGAAAATGGGCGCGGAGTCCATCGACTTGGCAGAGCTGTTCAAACTCTTTGTCTACCGTCCGCAAACGCTTAATAAAGACAAGGTCAATCAAACGGTTGACCACATCATGCAGCCCTGCTTGGAAACCTTGAACATGACGCTTGCCGAGTTCGGCGCCCATACGAAAAAGCAATCCTCTTAAACCTAACGCCGTCTGAAACCAAAAATATCAAGTTTCAGACGGCCTTTGCTATAATCGGCACACTACTGAATACTACATTCGACCTACAAGGAAAAATAGATGAAAACACCAGCCCTACTCTCTCTGCTCGGTTTGATTCCATCTGCCGCCTTTGCCGCCCACGGCGTAGGCCTTGGCCAACCACCCAAATATCCGGCCAACTTCACCGCTTTCGAATACGTCAATCCCAACGCCCCAAAAGGCGGCTCATTTACCACGCCTTTCCTCGGTGCTTTTGACACGCTCAACCCCTTTACCCTCAAAGGCAACCACGAATACGGCATCAGCATGCTGACGCTCGACACCCTGACCGAGCAAAGCATGGACGAACCTTACGCCGTTTACGGCCTGATTGCCGAAGACATCGCCCTGGCTCCTGACGGTCTTTCCGTTACCTTCAAAATCAACCCTAAAGCCAAATTCCACAACGGCGACCCCGTTTTGGCCAAAGACGTTGCCGCTTCATTTAACATCCTGACCAAAGACAAAGCCGCCGCCCCCATGTACCACTTCTACTGGAGCGACGTGGCCAAAGTAGAAACGCCCAGCGATCGCACCGTCGTGTTCCGCTTCAAACAGCGCAACTCAGAATTACACATGATTCTCGGCAGCCTGCCCGTCTTCTCGCATAAAAGTTATCCCAAAGGCCTGGCCGCCGCTCCCAACAGCCTGCCCATCGGTTCCGGCCCCTACCGTTTTGCTAAAGCCGAAAACGGCCGCATCAGCGAGTTTGTCCGCGACAAAAACTACTGGGCGCAAAATCTGCCCGTGCGCAAAGGCCGCTACAACTACGACCACATCCGCATCAAATACGTCAAAGACGAAGTTGTCCGCATCGAAGGGTTAAAAGGCGGCCAATATGACTTCGTACAAGAAAACGTCGCCCGCAACTGGGCGCGCGCCTACTCCGACGAAGTCCTCAAAAAACGCAATCTGTCCAAACACGAATGGATACAAAACAGCACAGCCGGCATGCAAGGCTTCGTCATCAATATGCGCCACAAGCCCTTGGACAATATTTACGTCCGCCGCGCCTTGATTGAAAGCTTCGACTACGAAAGCGTCAACAGCCGCATCTTCTACGGCGCATACCGCCGCACCGACAGCTTCTTCACCAACAGCACCATGGCCGCAACCGGCAAGCCTGACAGCGCGGAAACCACATTGCTCAAATCATTGGGCGCCAAGTTGCCCGATGGCGTATTAGATCAAGACGTCCCTATGCCGCCGGTTACCGATCCCAAACTGGGCGTGCGCCCAAACCTGCTCAAAGCACGCGCCCTGCTTGAAAAAGGCGGCTACCAATACAAAAACGGCAAAGCAGTCGACAAACAAGGCAAACCGCTGACCTTTGAATTCCTAGCCCCCAGCAAAAACTACGAACGCATTACCGCCAAATGGCAGCGCGACCTCGCCAAAATCGGCATTACCATGAACGTGCGCACCGCCGATTCCGCCGTGTACCAAAAACGCATGAACGACTTCGATTTTGACGTAACCACCGGCTACTACGGCAACAGCGAAAGTCCCGGCAACGAGCAATACGACTACTTCAGCTGCGCCGCCGCCAAAACCGAAGGCAGCCGCAACCTATCCGGCGTCTGCCATCCCGCGGTTGAAAAACTGCTGACCCATTTCAACAGCTTTACCAACCGCCAAGAGCTGCAAACCACCTCGCGCGCGCTCGACCGACTGATCCGCCACCAATACACCATCGTTCCAAACTGGTTCGCCGACCGCTACCGCGTCGTGTACCGTAACGATGTAGGCATTCCGTCCAAGCTGCCGAAATACTACGATCCCATCACCTTCGCCATGACCGCAGGCTGGAAGAAAAAGTAGTCGCATTTCGACAACACGCTCAAGCGGCCAAGCCCCCCGACACGTAGCCTTTGGCATAGAAACCCATTATTCGTTTAAAACCAATTAATTCATCCAAAACAAATAACCGCAAAAGAAAAAACAACTTAAAGCCAAATCAAAGGCCGTCTGAAAAATCCGTCAGCAAAATCATCTGCAACGGAACATTTCAGACGGCCTTTTCGTCTCTTTTCAATTCAGTTTCGCAACCGAAACAAAATATCAAAAATTAACAAAAAAATTGCAACACAATACCCTCAAAATTTACAAAACCGTGTACACTTCCAACTTAAGATTTTGAATTATAAGAATAATCGTAATAAGAACTACAATCATCCCAATTTAACCAATATCAAGCGTTCATATAATAAAAGGAACAAAAACATGAAAATCAAACGTCTGTCTACCATTCTCAAACTGATTGCCAACCCCGAACGCATGGCCATCCTTTTCCTGCTGCTGGACGGCGACCGCAGCATTACCGAACTGGCACAAGCACTCGGCTCCTCCCCGACCGGCATCGCTAACCACCTCGCACGCCTGCGCACCGAAGGTATCATCGATTTCACGCGCTACCACCGCATCATCGAATACCGCCTCATCTCCGAAGAAGCCGCCACCATCCTCAATACTCTGCGCACGCTCAAAGACTCAGCCGAATAAACAAATTATTCCACATCACAACAACAAGGCCGTCTGAAACATCAGCTTTCAGACGGCCTCCACTTTCAACCCATATCGAAAAATAAATCAATCCGCTATACAATACCGCCCATGCCCACAGGCGCCATCCGCCGCCTTCACACCCAACAGCACACACGGAAACATCATGAAAATCGCCACTTGGAACGTCAATTCCCTCAACGTCCGCCTGCCCCAAGTACAAAACTGGCTGGCCGACCACCAAGCTGACATACTCGCCTTACAAGAACTCAAACTCGACCAAGACAAATTCCCGGCCGCCGCCCTGCAAATGATGGGCTGGCACTGCGTCTGGAGCGGCCAAAAAACCTATAACGGCGTCGCCATCATCAGCCGCCACGAACCGCAAGACGTACATTGCGGCCTTCCCGCCCTTCCCGACGACCCGCAACGCCGCGTCATCGCCGCCACCATCAACGGCGTACGCGTCATCAACGTCTATTGCGTCAACGGCGAAGCACTGGACAGCCCAAAATTCCAATACAAAGAACAATGGTTTGCCGCACTGACCGAGTTCGTCCGCGCAGAAATGGCCGTTCACCCCAAACTCGTTCTGCTCGGCGACTTCAACATCGCCCCGGCCGATGCCGACTGCTACGACCCCGAAAAATGGCACGAAAAAATCCATTGCTCCTCCATCGAAAGACAATGGTTTAAAGCCCTGCTCGACCTCGGCCTGACCGACAGCCTCCGCAAAATCCACCCCGAAGGCGCGTTCTACACATGGTTCGACTACCGCGGCGCCATGTTCCAACGCAAACTCGGCCTGCGTATCGACCATATCCTCAGCAGCCCCGAACTCGCCGCCACCCTTACCGACGTCACCGTCGACCTAGAAACCCGCGCCCAAGAACGCCCCAGCGACCATGCGCCGGTTATTGCCGAGTTTGACTGCTAACATTTTGAATTAAGAAAAATAAGGCCGTCTGAAAACTGGATTTCAGACGGCCTTTGCGCTAAGAGGTTTTCAGACGACGTTTGAGATTGTCTGAAAGTTGGAAACAATGGTTTGAACAGCAAAAAACGCGTGCGTGCGTACCGCACACACCCTACACCTCGGTTTTAAAGTTTGTGCCGTCCGCAGGTAGAGGGTGTATGGCGCAGCCACGCGTGCGGTTGGTGGGGATGCAGGCTACGGCTTGCTCTGCCACGCACGTGGTTTTGGGTGATTGGGGATGGCGTGCGTGACAGAGCCACATGCCCGATGCTTACTTACTACATGACCCATGCTATGTTTACTTGTTTGCTTCATCTGAAATAAAAATTTCCAAATCTGACTCTTGATAACCCACTATAAAATAGTGTCTTTTATCATTGATCATTTTATTCACTTCTCGCACTTTAAATGCATCACAGCTTTCTTGAAATAGCAAATAATTGCATATAGATTTTCCAGTTGATCTTGGAAAGTCGCTTGACTTAGTGTCATTCAGATTTTCCATCCAATTTTGCATTTTAACTTTGTCATCCTTAAATTCTTCATTTAAGTAATCTACCACCTCGTCATCAAACAATATTTCAGCTTTTAAAAGTATTTTAGGTGAAATTGGAACAAGAAATTCCGTATCTTTTAAATTTTTGTTAAACTTTATATTCCTTACAGGATTATCATTAGTAATAAAATTCATATCAGAAGTATTTTTTATCAAAGTAAAAATTATTTTTTCATTAAGAAATGAGTTAGTAATTTGAGCAGGCATGATAAAATTCAAAAAAATTAACAATATTCCATTAATTTCTTCGTCTGATAATACAATACTATTTTGCTCACTTAATCCATGCTTAATTAATCTTAATTGATTATCTCTCATAAACTTTGTTCTGCATAACATGAAAGCAATAAATGAGCACAAATCCTCATAATCTGCATAATCCAATTTTTCTATCTCATTAGTTCTATTATTCTTTAACTTTTGTAAGACAATTGCCCATTTATCTTCATATCTAGATAGATAATCCTCAATTAAATTTGCTCTATATTCCAAAATTTGTTTATTCAAGTTACTATTATTGGTTATTCCTTCTAATTCATCAATACATTTTATTAATGAAAGTTGTAAATTAAATTCAACATCTAATATATTATTAACAATTTTTATTGCTGATTGCATTGCGGGGTTTTTAAATTCAACATACTTTTTACATAATACATTCCAAAAGAAACTTCTTTGATTTTGATTAAAAATAGGTAACTCATTAAAGTTTTGCTCAAACAAAACTCCTTTTGCTTTCATTTGTTTAATTTCATTATCCAATAGCACATAGATTTTCTTTTTATTTTCCCAGCCTGATAAATAAAATCTAGGTACATAATGATGCCTACGTTTAATATCCATTTTACTCACTTCCAAACAACAAACTTTCCTTAATCCCGCGTATCCTATCCCTTAACACAGCCGCTTCTTCAAACTGCAAATCCCTAGCCGCCTGTTGCATAGCCTTTTCCAGTTTGGCGATTTCTTTAATCGCGTCTTCTTCGTTGTGGATTTCGCCGACTTTAACCTTGTTTTTGCCTTTCAGACGGCCTTTTCCGCCGTCTTCTTCGTGGTACACACCGTCGATGATGTCTTTAACCTGTTTTTTAATCTGTTGCGGTACGATACCGTGTTCTTCATTGAATTTAATTTGTTTTTCGCGGCGACGTTCGGTCTCGTCAATGGCGGCTTTCATGGAGTCGGTGATTTTGTCGGCGTACAGGATGGCAACGCCGTTCACGTTGCGTGCGGCGCGGCCTATGGTTTGAATCAGGCTGCGGTGGGAGCGCAGGAAGCCTTCTTTGTCGGCGTCGAGGATAGCGACGAGGGAGACTTCGGGGATGTCGAGACCTTCGCGCAAGAGGTTGATGCCGACGAGTACGTCAAACAGGCCGAGCCGCAAATCCCTAATGATTTCAACGCGCTCGACGGTGTCGATGTCGCTGTGCAGGTAGCGCACTTTGATGCCGAGTTCGCTGTAATAGTCGGTGAGTTGCTCCGCCATGCGTTTGGTGAGGGTGGTAACGAGCACGCGTTCGCCTTTTTGGATGCGGTCGTTGATTTCGCTCATTAAGTCATCGACTTGGGTGGCGACGGGACGAATGATGATTTGAGGATCGACCAGCCCTGTGGGACGGACGACTTGTTCGACGACTTGTCCGGCGTGTTCTTCTTCATATTTGGCGGGGGTGGCGGAAACGAAGATGGTTTGTGGCATGACTTTTTCAAATTCGTGGAATTTGAGCGGGCGGTTGTCGCGGGCGGAAGGCAGGCGGAAGCCGTAATCGACGAGGTTTTGCTTGCGCGAGGCGTCGCCTTTGTACATGCCGCCGATTTGGGTTACGGTAACGTGGCTTTCGTCAATGAACATGATGGCGTTGTCGGGCAGATAGTCCATCAGCGTGGGCGGCGGTTCACCTTCTTTTTTGCCGGAGAAGTGGCGGGAGTAGTTTTCGATGCCTTTGCAGAAACCCATTTCGTAGAGCATTTCGAGGTCGAAGCGGGTGCGCTGTTCGATGCGTTGTTGTTCGACGGGGCGTTGTTCGCGGGCGAAGAATTCAATGCGTTCGCGCAGTTCTTCTTTGATGGATTCACAGGCGCGCAAGACGGTGTCGCGTGGGGTAACGTAGTGGCTGGACGGGAAGACGGTGTAGCGGCCGACGCGCTGGATAAGGCTGCCTGAAAGCGGGTCGAACATATCGAGACGGTCGATTTCGTCGTCGAACAAGCTGATGCGCAAGGCGTTTTCGGAGCTTTCGGCGGGGTACACGTCGATCACGTCGCCGCGTACGCGGAAGCTGCCGCGTTTGAAGTCCAAATCGCCGCGTTCGTATTGCATGGAAACGAGCGTAGCGATGATGTCGCGCTGCTCGATGGTGTCGCCTTCTTTGACGGACAACACCATTTGTTGATATTCGGTCGGGTCGCCGATACCGTAAATGGCGGACACGGTGGCGACGATAATCACGTCGTTGCGCGTCATCAGGTTTTTGGTGGCGGAAAGGCGCATCTGCTCGATGTGTTCGTTGATCGCGCTGTCTTTTTCGATGAACAAGTCGCGGCTGGGCACATAGGCTTCGGGTTGGTAATAGTCGTAGTAGGAGACGAAATATTCCACCGCGTTTTCGGGGAAAAACTCGCGCATTTCGGCGTAGAGTTGGGCGGCAAGGGTTTTGTTGTGCGCCATGATGATGGCGGGACGGCCGCTTTGCGCAATGACGTTCGCCATGGTGTAGGTTTTGCCCGAACCGGTTACGCCGAGAAGGGTTTGGTAGGCAAGGCCGTCTGAAAGTCCTTCGAGCAGGCCGGCAATGGCGGTGGGCTGGTCGCCTGCGGGCGGAAAGGGTTGGTGGAGTTTGAAGGGGGAATTTGGGTATTGGATGACTTCCATAAGACGGCCTGTTTTATGTTCAGGAAAAGAGAAGATTATAACAAAGGGCCGTCTGAAAATTGATAGTGTGCCAATCTGATAAGACTAAATATTTCTTCTCCTTCCTTAGCTAACTGAGGTTGGTTGTGTTAGCTGGACAATTAAACTACCCTCTCCCGGGACGTGCCTGTGCACGTCCTTTTTACTTTCTTATCTCCTTTCCACTCTATTATCACCCCATAAAAGGCC
>NZ_JAPWBB010000008.1:0-119725 GCF_041433235.1 Neisseria sp. 27098_8_112
GGGGGAGGACTTTTTTGCAAAGGTCTCAGGCCGTCTGAAATTTCAGACGGCCTTTTTATATCGAAACCAATCAGATTTTTCTGGTTTTCAACCAAGCACAAAGCAGCAGCAATACCACGAAGCTGAAATACAAAATACTCCACACCGGCAGGGTGACGCCGAATAGATAGTCCGGCTCGGCGCAGTTGCCGAAGCCGCGGACGATGGGTTCAAACCAATCGAACAAAGGCCAGTCGCGCAGGCGGAAGGTCCAAGGTGCGCCGCAAGAAGGGGCGGTGCCGGGCGGCAGGCTTTGCAGCCAAATTTGATAGGCGGCGACACCTGCGCCGTAAACGGCTGGAGCGGCAATCAACAATGCCGAGAGCGAGCGGGCAAATTTGGAAGATTGAGAACTGAATGCTGTAACAATGGCCAACAGCCCGACAGCCAATACACACAAGCGTTGCAGGATGCACAATACGCACGGGTTCATGCCCAAAACGTATTGGGAAATAAAGGAGCCGCAGGCGGCAAATATGGAGAGGACGACTAAAAATAAAACAGTCTTGCGGAAAAAGTTCATGACATAAAACCTTTCAGACGGCCTGGACGCAAAACAGCCGCTAAATAATGTTTACTTTAACATAAAACGCATATGCTTTTTTTGGTTTGACGGTTTTTTGCGTATGTTTGTTGATGTTGCGTAACCATAAATATAGAAACAAAAATGTGTTCCATATCGAAAAGGCCGTCTGAAATATTCAGACGGCCTTTATGGGCGAGACGTTTTATTTTTTCCCGTGAGATTTTTTGACATCTGCTTCAGTAATCGTACCACCGCCATTATTGAAGGCGTTCATGATGTAAGTGGCAACGGCGGCAACATCGGCATCGTTGATGGCGGTAGAAGGCATGAAGCCGTTGTAGGGTTTGCCGTTTACTTTAATCGGGCCGTTGATGCCTTTGGTCATGCTTTGCAACAGGACTTGCGGTTTTTTGTTGATATAGTCGGACTGGAATAAAGGCGGGAACATGGCACCCCGGCCTTCGCCTTTTTTGCCGTGGCAGGCGGCGCAGTTGGTTTCGTAAATCTTTTGTCCTTTGCTCATCAACGCGACATCGGCGGCAAAAGCGGTTGGGATGCTGAGTGAGGTCAGAAGGAGCAGGATAGGGCGGAGTGCAGTCATGATGTGTTCCTTTTAGAGTAGTGTTTTTGATGGCCACACGCTTGGTTTGCGTTTTAATAGCTTGATGATAACGCTAAAGGCCGTCTGAAAGTGAATTTTTCAGACGGCCTTTGGTTTAGGTCAAATCCAGCCTTGCAGATTAGCCCGACTTAATTGTGCAAGTGCGGCAATCCAGTCGGCGGAATCGTTGAGGCAGGGGATGTAACGGTATTCTTTGCCGCCTGCGGCGTGGAATTGTTCGCGTCCCATAATGGCGATTTCTTCCATGGTTTCGAGGCAGTCGGCCAGGAAGCCGGGGCAGAATACGTCGAGTTTGGTCGTGCCTTGTTTCGGTAGCTGATCAAACAGGGCTTGCGTACTGGGCTTGACCCATTGGGATTTGCCAAACTGGCTTTGGAAAGAAACGATGTATTCTTGTTCGGACAAGCCCAATGCCTGCGCCAACAGCTTGGCGGTATGGTGGCACTCGTCAGGATAAGGGTCGCCGTCGTCATGATGCTTTTGCGGAATGCCGTGGAAACTCAACATCAGTTTTTCGCCGCGTCCGTTTTGGGCCCAATAGGCTTCAATATGCTGCTTCATGGCTTGAATATAGGCGGTATCGTCGTAATAACGGGAGACGGTGCGGACGCTCATTTGGTTGCGTTGCAGCAATAACTCTTGAAACACTTTGTCCAAAGCCGCGCCAGTAGAAGAGCCGGCATATTGCGGATAGAGCGGGATGACCAGCAATTTGCCCACGCCTTGGGCTTTGAGTTCCGCCAAAACGTCGGCAACGCTTGGATTGCCGTAAGTCATTGCATGACGGACGATGACATCAGGCAAATGTTTGGCCAGGGCTTCTGCTTGGCGGCGTGTGTAAACCTCAAGCGGAGAACCTTCTTTAAACCAAACTTTTTCATAGGCATGCGCGCTTTTTTTCGGGCGAAAAGTCAATACCAAGCCGCGTAATATCGGTTGCCATAAGAGCTTGGGCAGTTCGACAACACGTTGATCAGACAGGAATTCTTTCAAGTAAGGCTTGACTGCGGCAGCAGTGGGTGCGTCAGGTGTGCCGAGGTTGAGCAGCAGGACGGCGGTACGGTTTTGTGCGGTGTAGGCTAAGGGCGGTTCGGTATGGAAACGGGACATGATTGTGCTTTATTAATTAAGAAAATTGAGGCCGTCTGAAAAGCAGTTTGAATTAAAACCTGATTTCAGACGGCCTTTAAAAGGATTAATCCACACCACGGGCGCGGTTTTCATGGAATTGCGCCTGCCAATCGGCAAATTTGCCTTGTTCGATGGCTTCGCGCATTTCGGCCATGATGACTTGGTAGAAGTGCAGATTGTGGATGGTGTTGAGCTGTGCACCCAAGATTTCGCCGACTCGGTGCAGATGATGCAGGTAGGAGCGGCTGAAATTCTGACAGGCGTAGCAGGTGCAGCTTTCATCAATCGGACGCTTGTCGAGTTTGTGTTTGGCATTTTTGATCTTCAAATCGCCAAAACGGGTAAACAGCCAGCCGTTACGCGCATTGCGGGTAGGCATGACGCAGTCGAACATATCCACGCCGTGTGCCACGCCGTACACCAAGTCTTCAGGGGTGCCGACGCCCATCAAATAATGAGGCTTGTGTTCCGGCAGGATAGGACCGACGGCGCGCAACATACGGTACATTTCGGGCTTGGGTTCGCCAACAGATAAGCCGCCGATGGCCAAGCCGGGAAAGTCGAGTTCTTCCAAACCTTTCAGCGATTCTTCGCGCAAATCTTCATACATCGCGCCTTGGACAATACCAAACAGCGCATTTGGGTTTTTCAGGTCTTCAAAAGCCTTTTTGCTGCGTTCCGCCCAGCGCAGGCTCATTTGCAGCGATTTTTGCGCTTGGCTGTGCGTTGCTTCGCCAGGGGTGCATTCGTCTAACTGCATCACAATGTCGGAATTCAACACAGTTTGGATTTTCATCGACACTTCGGGCGAGAGGAACAGTTTGTCGCCGTTGATCGGGCTTTGGAATGTACAGCCTTCTTCGGTCAGCTTGCGCATGTCGGACAACGAAAATACTTGAAAACCGCCCGAGTCGGTCAAAATCGGCTTATCCCAACCTATAAATTCGTGCAGGCCGCCGAATTGTTCAATGACTTCCAAACCGGGGCGCAGCCACAGATGGTAAGTGTTGCCTAAGATGATTTGCGCTTTGATGTCATGCAGGTTTTGCGGATTCATCGCTTTGACCGAACCATAAGTGCCGACCGGCATAAATACCGGCGTTTCGATTTTGCCGTGGTTCAGTTCCAAAGTGCCGCGTCGGGCATGACCGTCTTTTTTGTGTAAGGTAAATTTGAGCATAGTAATAATAGATTGGACGTTCGCGTGTGTGCGAATTGAAAGGGCAGATTATAAAGGATTTTTCGTTGGTTGACGGCTGGATTTTATCTTTGTCAAAACAATGCTTCAGACGGCCTGAATGACGGAGGAGATAGAATAATGAGGTATAAATCAAACAAAAATATTCAGGCCGTCTGAAAAGTATTTACAGATGCTTGCAAAAGGGAACACGCTTCGTTACAATAAGCGACTTAGATGAAGGCACATAGCTCAGTTGGTTAGAGCACCACCTTGACATGGTGGGGGTCGTTGGTTCGAGTCCAATTGTGCCTACCAAATTTCCATAACGGCTTTATGCCGTTATTTTTTAATGTTTTGGAGCTTTCTGATGTTGAACATTACCTTGCCGGACGGTTCGGTCCGCCAATATGAATCACCCGTTACCGTGGCGCAAATTGCAGCGTCTATCGGTGCAGGTCTGGCAAAGGCAACGGTAGCGGGCAAGGTTAACGGTAAATTGGTGGATGCTTGCGATCCGATTACTGAAGATGCCCATGTTCAAATCATTACGCCAAAAGACAAAGAAGGCGTGGAAATTATCCGCCACTCCTGCGCGCACTTGGTCGGTCATGCGGTCAAGCAGCTCTACCCAGATGCAAAAATGGTTATCGGCCCGGTGATTGAAGACGGGTTCTATTACGATATTGCGACTGAAAAACCATTTACGCCTGATGATGTGGCCGCTATCGAAGCGCGCATGAAAGAGTTGATTGCACAAGACTATGACGTTATTAAAGTGATGACGCCTCGTGCAGAAACCATCAAAATTTTCCAAGATCGCGGCGAAGAGTACAAATTGCGTCTGATTGAAGATATGCCTGAAGTGGAAGCAATGGGTATGTATCATCATCAAGAATACGTCGATATGTGCCGCGGTCCTCACGTTCCCAATACCCGTTTCTTGAAAAACTTTAAGCTGACCAAGCTGGCAGGCGCATACTGGCGCGGCGACAGCAATAATGAAATGTTGCAACGCATTTACGGTACGGCTTGGGCAAGTAAAGATGAATTGAAAGCCTATATCCAACGCATCGAGGAAGCGGAAAAACGCGACCACCGTAAGCTGGGTAAACAATTGGATTTGTTCCACCTGCAAGATGAAGCACCGGGCATGGTGTTCTGGCATCCTAAAGGCTGGGCTTTGTGGCAAGTGATTGAGCAGCATATGCGCAAAGAGCTGAATGCTGCTGGTTATAAAGAGGTGAAAACGCCTCAGATTATGGATAAAACCTTCTGGGAAAAATCCGGCCACTGGGAAAACTATAAAGACAATATGTTCGTGACCAGTTCCGAAAAACGTGAATACGCGGTTAAACCGATGAACTGTCCGGGTCATGTGCAAATTTTCAATAACGGCTTGCGCTCATATCGCGATTTGCCGATGCGTTTGGCTGAGTTCGGTTCCTGCCACCGTAATGAACCAAGCGGCGCATTGCATGGTCTGATGCGTGTTCGCGGTTTTGTGCAGGATGATGCGCACATCTTCTGTACCGAAGATCAAATCGTTGATGAAGCACGTGCATTCAATGAATTGCTTGTTCGCATTTACAGACAATTCGGCTTCCATGATGTTGCTGTGAAGTTGTCCCTCCGCCCTGAACAACGTGCAGGTTCTGACGAAGTCTGGGATAAGGCCGAACAAGGTTTGCGTGATGCATTGACCGCTTGCGGTGTAGAGTGGGAAGAATTGCCTGGCGAAGGCGCATTCTATGGTCCTAAGATTGAATATCATGTCAAAGATGCCTTGGGTCGCTCTTGGCAGTGCGGTACCCTGCAGTTGGACTTCGTATTGCCGGAGCGTTTGAATGCCGAATATGTAACTGAAAACAACGACCGTGCGCGTCCTGTAATGTTGCACCGTGCTATTTTGGGTTCGTTGGAGCGCTTCATCGGTATTCTGATTGAAAACCATGCAGGCTCATTCCCATTGTGGCTTGCTCCGGTTCAAATGGTGATTATGAATATCACCGAGAACCAAGCAGATTATTGTCGCGAAGTGGCTGCCAAATTGCAGGCGGCAGGCTTCCGTGTCGAATTGGATTTGCGTAACGAAAAAATCGGTTACAAAATCCGCGACAATAGCCAATACCGTTTCCCTTATCAAATCGTTGTCGGCGATAAAGAGAAACAAGAAAACAAAGTTGCGGTACGCCGCAAAGCAGAAGACTTGGGTTCTTTGAATGTAGATGATTTTATTGCGCAATTGCAGCAAGAAATCACTGATGCCCTCGTCAATCATTAATTTTTATAGGAGTATTCATCATCGCTCAAGAACGCGAAGCACGAATCAATGGTGAAATTACCGCCAAAGAAGTGCGATTAATCAGTGAGTCAGGCGATCAGCTTGGTGTCGTTTCAGTTCGTGAAGCTCTGGCTATGGCCGAAGAGCAAGATGTCGATTTGGTAGAAATTTCCCCGACTGCCAAACCGCCCGTATGCAAACTGATGGATTACGGTAAATACAAATACCAACAAGCCAAGAAGCGCGACGAAGCCAAGAAAAACCAAAAGCAGGTACAAATTAAGGAAATTAAATTCCGTCCGGGTACTGATGAAGGCGACTATCAAATCAAGATGCGCAACATCAACCGTTTCCTCGCCGATGGTGACAAAGTCAAAGTGACATTGCGTTTCCGCGGTCGTGAGATGGCCCACCAACAATTGGGCGCCCAACTGCTTGAACGCGTAAAAGAAGAGTTGGCTGAAGTGGCACAAATCGAGTCCTTCCCTAAAATGGAAGGCCGCCAAATGGTGATGATGATTGCGCCTAAGAAAAAATAAAGCTATAATGCAAGGCTTATTTCGATTGCCGCTCGGAGTAAGGTTTAATTAGCGGCAAAAACCGTGGTATTTTGGGTTCCAAGTGTTTGAAATTTATTTCAAAACCCCTTATACCTTATCTAATAACGAATGGAGTTTTCCAATGCCTAAAATGAAAACCAAGTCTAGCGCGAAAAAACGCTTTAAAGTACTGGGTAACGGTGGTGTAAAACGCGGTCATGCGTTCAAAAGTCACATCCTGACCAAAAAAACCACTAAAACTAAACGTCAATTGCGCGGCACCGCTATGGTGGATTCACGCGATTTGGCTTCTGTTGCTAAAATGTTGCCCTACGCTTAAGGAGTTTAGAATATGCCACGCGTAAAACGCGGTGTTACCGCTCGTGCCCGTCACCAAAAAGTCTTCGCGTTAGCCAAAGGCTACCGCGGTCGTCGTAAAAACGTTTACCGTGTTGCCAAACAAGCGGTAATGAAAGCCGGTCAATACGCATACCGTGACCGTCGCCAACGCAAACGTCAATTCCGTCAACTGTGGATCGTTCGTATCAACGCAGGTGCTCGTGAAAATGGTCTGTCTTACAGCAAATTCATGAACGGCCTGAAACGCGCTGCTATCGAAATCGACCGCAAAGTATTGGCTGATTTGGCTGTATTCGACAAAGCTGCATTTGCACAATTGGTTGAAAAAGCTAAAGCTGCTTTGGCTGCTTAATTCGATAAGATTATTTAAAAAGGAAGCTTATGCTTCCTTTTTTCTTTGCTTAAAGAAACCCTATGTAGTTGATTTTCTTTCTTTAAACTCTATTTTTTTATACTAATTTGCGATAAAATAGGCCTCTCTTATCAAACGGATTGGCCACAGTAAGACAAAAGGCCGTCTGAACGGGTTTGCAATCAAATCCAACAGACGGCTTTGTTGTTTCAGACGGCCTGCCATCAACAAACAGACGATAAACCACTATGGAAAATGTAAACCGTATCGTTGCAGAAGGTATTGCCGCTATTGAAGCCGCGCAAGACTTCAATGCCTTAGAACAAATTAAAGCACGCTATCTTGGTAAAACCGGCGAATTGACCGGGCTTTTAAAAACTTTGGGTCAAATGTCTCCTGAGGAGCGTAAAACCATAGGTGCGCATATCAACGAATGTAAAAATCAGTTTCAGACGGCCTTTAATGCCAAACGCGATGCCCTGAATGAAGCCAAGCTGCAAGCCCAATTGGCTGCAGAAGCCTTGGATATTACTTTGCCGGGCCGTGCGCAAGAACATGGCGGTTTGCATCCAGTTACTTTGACTTTGCAACGTGTGGTCGAGCTGTTTCACGGTATGGGTTTTGAAGTAGCGGACGGCCCTGAAATCGAAGATGATTTCCACAATTTCCAAGCATTGAATATTCCTGCAAATCATCCAGCGCGCGCGATGCAAGATACCTTCTACGTTGAAAACGGCGACGTTTTGCGCACACACACTTCACCTATTCAAATCCGCTATATGCTCGACAAAAAAGAGCCACCTATCCGCATTATTGCTCCCGGCCGCGTTTACCGCGTGGACAGTGATGCCACTCACTCGCCTATGTTCCATCAGGCCGAAGGTTTGTGGGTTGAAGAGGGTGTGACTTTTGCTGACTTGAAAGCAGTGTTCACTGACTTTATCCGTCGCTTCTTTGAACGCGATGACCTGCAAGTACGCTTCCGTCCGTCTTTCTTCCCGTTTACCGAGCCTTCTGCCGAAATCGATATCATGGGTGAAAACGGTAAATGGTTGGAAGTAGGTGGTTGCGGTATGGTACATCCTAACGTGTTGAAAAACGTCAATATCGACCCTGAAAAATATACCGGTTTCGCTTTCGGTATCGGTCTCGACCGCTTTGCCATGTTGCGTTACAACGTGAATGATTTGCGACTGTTTTTTGATAACGATTTGGGGTTTTTAAAACAGTTCGATTAATTTGAATTTTGATTTTTTTCTGTTGTCTTGGTTGTAATTATGTACTAAGGCAAAATGTTTTGGGCAGGCTGTTATGGCAAAAATTTCATCACTTACTGTTAGTGGTTATAAATCCATCCGTGAATTGAAAGATTTTCAATTTAAGAATTTAAATATTCTGATTGGAGCAAATGGTGCAGGTAAGAGTAATTTTATTAGCCTGTTTCGTATGCTGAATGCGATTTATGAGCAACACTTGCAGCTTTATGTGCAGAAACAGGGAGGACCTGACGCTTTATTACATTTTGGCCGGAAAGAAACAGAAAAAATTCATGCCGAATTTTATTTTGATTTAAATGGGTACAAAATTAATTTAATTCCTACTAATGATAATAGATTAATTTTTGAATCTGAGATAAGTTGGTTTAAGGGAGTTTATTATCCTAATAGCCCAAGTGCTTTATTGGGATTGGGACATGACGAATCGAAATTAAAAGAAGCCAAAGATGGATACTCTCTATATGTTCGCCCAGCTATTGAAGGTTGGCGTGTCTATCATTTTCACGATACTAGCGAAACAGCTAAGGTCAAACAAAAACATGCTGTTAACGATAACCTAAAGCTTAAAACGGATGCTGCTAATTTAGCAGCATATCTACGCATGTTGTATAACAAGCACCCTAAAGAATACAGAAGGATAGTGGAAAATATCCGTTTGGTTCTGCCGTTTTTCTCCGATTTTGTCCATCGAGAAGGTGAACCGGAATATATAGAATTAGAATGGACGCAGATTGGTAAAACAGATACGCCTTTGAAAGCACATGTACTTTCAGATGGCAGCTTACGCTTTATCTGTTTGGCAACACTTTTATTACAGCCTAGTCAATTGTTGCCAGATACCGTATTGATTGATGAGCCTGAATTGGGTTTGCATCCTTATGCTATTACTGTGTTGGCTGACATTTTTAAGCAGGTGGCTGAGTCCAAGCAGTTAATTGTATCTACACAATCTGTTGAATTGGTTAATGAATTTAGTCCTGAAGATGTGGTGGTTGCAAATCAGAAAGAAGGAGCTTCTGAATTTGAGCGATTATCACAGGAGAATTTGGCGGATTGGTTAGAGGACTATGCTTTGGGAGAACTCTGGAAGCAAAATGTTTTCGGAGGCCGGCCTTGATGAAAACTATTGTTATATTGACTGAAGGACAATGTGAAGAAACTTTTATTCGCGATGTGGTTGCTCCTGTATTTAGTCATTCAGAAATTTTTCTTGAGGCGCGTTGTATTCCTACTTCCAAATCTGGTAGAGGTGGTGCAGTAACAATTGATCGCTTTATGTGTCATGTTCGCAATACCTTACGACAACGCCAAGATACCTATGTTTCGACTATGCTTGATTTATATGCATTAGATACGGACTTTCCCAATTATAAAACCGCCTTATCTTCTTCTGATGTCTATCAGAAAGTAGATATGTTGGAACAGGGGTTAATGGAGAAAGTGGTTGGTGAAATTGGCTGTCGTCCGGAACGTTTTATTCCCTATATTCAACCCTATGAATTTGAAGGCCTACTTTTTTCAGATGTAGAGGTTTTGAGCCAGCAAGAACCGGGATGGGAATCATATTTAGATTGTTTAAAGGCGATTCGGTCACAATTTGATACGCCTGAGCATATCAATAATAGTTATGAAACAAAACCTTCTAAACGGTTAGAAGGATGTTTAAGAAATCCTTCTTATAGAAAAACAAGGCATGGACCATTAGCAGCTAAAAACATTACTCTCTCAGTAATTGAACGTGAATGCCAACATTTCCACACTTGGATGGAAAAATTAAGAAGTTTATAACTTATGCTAAAACCCGATAAAAGGCTGCCGCCTTGGAAAGCCTCCTGCGTCCCCAAACAAACAGGTCGTCTGAAAACAAAATCTGATAAAAAAGTTAATTAGTTGATTGAGAACATAACATGCAATTCTCCTACTCATGGCTGAGAACCCAAGCCAATCCTGATCTTTCTGCCGATAAACTGGAACATCTTTTGACCATGGCCGGTTTGGAAGTGGAAGAAATCGATACTGCCGCCCCTGCTTTCAGTGGCGTGGTTGTTGCCGAAGTGAAATCCGTTGAGAAACACCCTGATGCAGACCGTTTGAACGTTACCCAAGTTGATGCCGGTACGGGTGAGTTGGTTCAGATTGTTTGTGGTGCGCCGAATGTCAAGCCGGGCATTAAAGTGCCGTGTTCGTTGCCGGGTGCCGTTTTGCCGGGTAATTTCAAAATTAAGCCGACTAAAATGCGCGGCGTACCATCAAACGGTATGCTGTGTTCGACCAATGAACTGGGTTTGCCTGATGATGGTGTAGACGGCCTGCACATTCTGCCTGAAGATGCGCCTGTCGGTACTAACATCCGCGAATACTTGGATTTGGATGATACGCTGTTTACGTTGAAAATTACGCCTAACCGTGCTGATTGCTTGAGTGTTAAGGGTATTGCGCGTGAGGTTTCTGCATTGACTCAATGTGCGTTTACGCCTGTTGAAATTCAGACGGCCTCTATTGGCAGCGAGAAAAAACAGGCTGTCCGTATTGATGCACCGGCCGACTGTGGCCGTTTTATCAGCCGCGTTATTGAAAATGTCAATGCGAAAGCGGCTACTCCCGATTGGATGAAACAACGTTTAGAACGCAGCGGTATCCGCAGCATTTCCGCATTGGTGGACATTGGTAACTATGTGATGCTGGAAATCGGTCAGCCTATGCATGTTTTCGATGCTGACAAGCTGTCAGGCAGTCTGATTGTCCGCCGTGCTCAAAATGGCGAGACTTTGGCGTGTCTTAATGAGAAGACGGTTACTTTGGCTGACAATACACTGGTGGTTGCTGATGAAAAAGGTGCGTTGAGCTTGGCCGGCTTGATGGGCGGCGAGGCAAGCGCGGTTTCTGATGAGACACAAAATATTGTGTTGGAAGCTGCTTGGTTTGCACCGGAGATTATTGCCGGTAAATCCCGTCAATACGGTTTTGGTTCGGATTCTTCTTTCCGTTTTGAACGCGGTGTGGACTACTGCTTGCAAGCTGATGCCATTGAGCGTGCTACCGAATTGGTGGTACAGATTTGCGGTGGTGCAGCTGGTGAAATGGTTGAGGCACAAGGCAAATTGCCTGAGGCAAAACAGGTCGAATTGCGTTTAGGCCGTCTGAAAACGGTATTGGGCGTTGAAATCCCTGCTGAGCAAGTCGAAATTATCTTGCAACACTTGGGTTTGCAGCCTGAGAAAACCGAAGAAGGCTTCCGTGTTACCGCGCCGAGTTTCCGTTTCGACATCGAAATCGAAGCAGATTTGATTGAAGAAATCGGCCGCGTTTACGGTTATGAAAATATTCCTGACGACTATACTTCAGGCCGTCTGAAAATGTTGGCTTTGCCTGAAACCAAACGCCCGCGTTTTGCGGTTTATAACGAAATGGCGGCTCGCGGTTACCGCGAAGTGGTCAGCTATGCGTTTGTGGATGAGCAATGGGAGCAAGACTTTGCTGCCAATACCCATCCTATCCGCCTGCAAAATCCGTTGGCAGCGCAGTATGCCGTCATGCGTTCTACGCTTATCGGCGGTTTGGTGGAAGTTTTGCAAAACAATTTGAACCGTAAGCAAAACCGTGTACGCGTATTTGAAATTGCCCGTGTGTTCAGCAAAGATTCGGCTGATCAATTTGTTCAAAACGAACGTATCGGCGGTTTGTGGTATGGCTCCGTGCTGCCTGAGCAATGGGGCGAGAAAACACGCAACGTAGATTTCTACGATATGAAAGCCGATGTTGAGAGCCTCTTGAAAAACAAGGAAGTATCCTTTGTTAAGACCGAACATCCGGCATTGCATCCGGGGCGTGCCGCCAATATCGTTTCAGACGGCCGAGTAGTTGGTTTTGTTGGCGAGTTGCATCCGAAATGGCTGCAAAAATATGATTTGCCACAAGCGCCGCTGGTATTTGAAATCGATATGGATGCGGTATTGGGTCGTGAGAAAACCCGTTATCAGTCTGTATCCAAATTCCAACCTGCACGCCGAGATTTGGCATTTGTAATGCCTGAAGCTGTGACGCATGATGATTTGTTAAATGCCCTGAAAGCGGCGGCGAACAAGCTGGTTCAAGAAATCAGCGTGTTTGACGTTTATCGCGGTACGGGCGTGCCTGAAGGCATGAAGAGTGTTGCCGTCAAAATCATTTTGCAGGATATGGAAAACACGCTGACAGATGAAGTCATCGAGCCTTTGGTTGCGAAAATGATTAAAGCGGCAGCCGAAAAAGACGCACAGCTTCGCGCTTAAAATAAGATAAAAGTTGTCGCCAAAAATCACCAATAATATTTGATTTTTTGGTGAGGACTTGATTTTTAAAAGAATTTTGGTAATAATTGCACCAGTTTGAATGAAGGTAAACACATGACACTAACTAAAGCAGAATTGGCTGATATTTTGGTCGACAAAGTCAGCAACGTCACCAAGAATGATGCCAAAGAAATCGTCGAGCTCTTTTTTGAAGAAATCCGCAGCACTTTGGCGCGTGGTGAAGAAATTAAAATCTCCGGTTTCGGCAATTTCCAATTGCGCGACAAACCTCAACGCCCTGGCCGTAACCCTAAAACAGGCGAAGAAGTGCCGATTACCGCACGCCGTGTGGTAACTTTCCATGCCAGCCAAAAACTCAAAGGCATGGTGGAGCATTACTATGACAAACAACAATAATCCGGTTATTCCTGCCAAGCGTTATTTTACGTTGGATGAGATGTGCCAATTGGTGCAAATCAGTCCGGCTCAGTTTGCCCAATGGCAACATGAAAATAATGTTGTGATTGGATACGGTGGCGATAGATATACACGCTCAGATGTAGTTAAGTTGTTGAAACTAAAAGATACGTTTGAACCGTATATCGATACGTTTAGCCGTGGTGCTTTGGATGCAAACGGCAATCCTGCCGCCAATGCAGAAGAAGTCCGTCATGGTCTGACGCAGATTTTGTCTGATTTGGAGCGTCATCTTGGTTCTGAACAACAAAACCACCATGTCGAGCTGTAATCGATAGGGAAATTTTGATCAAAAGTGCGAAGGCATATAAAGATTTGCATAATTGATTCTAATAAAGGCTGTTTGAATGATTTTCAGACGGCCTTTATTGTTTTATATTGCTTTCAAAATATCAGAATCTTGATTGCAAATGATTCTATGAAATAGCCGTAAATGTTATACTTAGCCTCTTGTTTGCCGATTGGGAAGAAACAGTCATTAGATAATGCGGATAAATGCCGCCTTTTCATGGCAGACTGAGGTTTTTAAAATAAATGTAACGGCAGAATAAACAGGCTGCCGGACAACATTCAAATCGATGAAATGGATAGCAGGAAATGAGCAGAATCCAACAAACTTTCTCAGCGCTCAATGGCGCAAAAGCACTGATTCCTTATATTACGGTGGGTGATCCCAGTCTTGAGACAACCTTGGCATTGATGCATAGCCTGGTGGTTAATGGTGCTGATATTTTGGAACTGGGTGTGCCGTTTTCTGACCCGATGGCGGATGGTCCGACCATTCAGCGTGCGGCCGAAAGGGCGTTGGCAAATCATGTTTCTTTGCACGACGTATTGGAAACAGTACGTTTGTTCCGCCAAACCAATGATAAAACGCCGATTGTGTTAATGGGCTATTTGAACCCAGTACATAAAATGGGTTATCAAGCGTTTGCACAAGCGGCTGCCGACGCGGGCGTAGATGGCGTGTTGACTGTGGATTCTCCGGTAGAAACCATTACCCCACTGCATGACTCGTTGAAAGCGCAAGGTATTGATTGTATTTTCCTTATTGCGCCGACAACAACTGAAGAGCGTATTCAAACGATTGCCAAAGTAGCCGGTGGCTTTGTGTATTATGTATCGCTCAAAGGTGTAACCGGTGCGGCAAATTTGGATACTGAAGAAGTTTCGCGTAAAATAGAACTTTTGCGCAAATATATTGATATTCCGATCGGTGTCGGCTTCGGCATTAATAATGCGGAGAGTGCGCGTAAGATTGGCGCGGTGTCGGATGCTGTTATTGTCGGCAGCCGTATCGTCAAAGAGATTGAAAGCCACGCAGGTAGCGAGGCCGAAGCGGTAGGCGTGTTGGTTAAAGAGTTGAAAGACGCGATTCGCTAATATTTTTTATTCCATTATTTCAGACGGCCTTACATTCAACAGGCCGTCTGAATTCTGAATACCAAGGAGTCATTCATGAGCTGGCTAGATAAAATTCTTCCTCCGAAAATTAAAAACCGAAGCAGTTCGTCCAGCGTCCCTGAAGGCCTGTGGCACAAATGTCCGTCTTGTTCGGCAACGGTTTATTCAACCGAGTTGAAGCAAAACAGCGAAGTCTGCCCGAAATGTAATCACCACAATCCGCTTTCTGCGCGCGAACGTTTGAATCTACTTTTGGATGAAGAAGGCCGTGAAGAGATTGCAGCCAATATTAAACCGACCGACCCGCTGAAATTCAAAGACAGCAAAAAATATCCCGACCGCCTCGCGGCTGCGCGTAAAGCAACTGGCGAAGACGATGCATTGGTTGTTATGAAAGGCACCATGAACGGCCTGCCTGTCGTTGTGGCTGCGTTTGAATTCCGTTTTATCGGCGGCTCTATGGGTTCGGTCGTGGGTGAGCGTTTTGTTCAGGGTGTACGTCGTGCTGTTACAGATAATTGTTCGTTTATTTGTGTGGCGGCTTCCGGTGGTGCGCGTATGCAGGAAGGGATTAACTCTTTGATGCAGATGACGAAGACCAGCGCGGCTTTGCATTTGCTGACTGAAAAACGTCTACCGTTTATTTCCGTATTGACCGATCCGACCATGGGCGGCGTGTCTGCCAGCTTTGCTTTCTTGGGCGATGTGGTTTTGGCAGAACCGAATGCGCTGATTGGTTTTGCCGGTCCGCGCGTTATCGAGCAGACTGTACGTGAAACCTTGCCGGAAGGTTTCCAACGTGCAGAATTCTTGTTGGAGAAGGGGGCAATCGACCAAATCGTCGATCGCCGTTCCATGAAAAAACGTATCAGCGATTTGATTACTTTGTTGCGTCATGAAGGTAAAGTAACTGCTGCTTGATTGGCACAATAAGAAAGGCCGTCTGAAAATAATATTTCAGACGGCCTTTTTGATTATTGGGGATTAAGCAGTCAATGCGGTTTTCAAAACCTTATTGACTTCGCCCATGTCGGCTTTGCCGGCCAGGCGGGTTTTCAGTACGCCCATGACTTTACCCATATCGGCCATGCCTGATGCACTGGTTTCTGCAATGGCTGCTTCAACGACAGTCTTGATTTCTTCTGCGGACATCATTTGCGGCAGGTAGCAGTTGAGGATTTCGATTTCCGCGTTTTCTTTGTCAGCCAAATCTTGACGGCCGGCTTCGGTATAGATTTTGGCGCTGTCTTTGCGCTGTTTCACCATTTTGGTCAGGATAGAGATAACTTTTGCGTCATCGGCTTCAGTGCGCTCATCTACTTCAAACTGTTTGATGGCGGCATTAATCAGGCGGATGGTGCTTAAAGACAATTGGTCTTTGGCACGCATGGCGGTTTTCATGTCTTCGGTTAATTGTGTTTTTAGGCTCATAATGTTCTCACTTTATATAAAAAGATGCCGTCTGAAAAACAAAACACACCGCAAAGCTGCCCTTGCGGTGTGTCGTTTATCACAGGGCAGGCCTGTAATTAGTACATTTTAGGAGGCAGTTGTTGGCTGCGCAGACGTTTTTGCAGACGTTTGACTGCAGCAGCTTTTTTGCGTTTGCGTTCGGTAGTTGGTTTTTCATACGCTTCACGGGCGCGCAGTTCGGTCAACAGACCGGTTTTTTCTACGGCACGTTTGAAACGACGCATGGCAACTTCAAATGGTTCATTCTCTTTAACACGAATAGCAGGCATTTTATTTCCTTTAAATTTTGTTCAATCAAACCGTTTTAAGAAATAGAGGACGGTTTGTCATAATGGAGTAGTTGTTGTATCACTGGTTTGCCTAGGGCAGGGCGGGATACGCGCCGTGATGTAAACATCACCTCCTAACAAGTCGGCTTTTGCCGTGCAAGTGACCTTTTCGGTCGGAAACAATCGGGCGATTATCTTATAAACCCGATAGTCTGTCAAGGTTGTAGGCCGTCTGAACGTTTGATTCTGTCTCACTTTTCAGACGGCCTATCGGGTATTAATAACGGCCGGGAACCGTACCCATACGTTGTTTCAACGAAGTTTGCGGCTCATTGAACAATGACGCGTAATAAGTCGCGTTGGTCATGACTTTTTTCACGTAGTCGCGGGTTTCGGTGAATGGAATGGTCTCGGCGTAGATGGCGCCTTCCAAAGGCGAAGAAGCCTGCCAGTTGCGGGCGCGGCCGGGGCCGGCATTGTAGCCTGCGGTGGCCATCACTTCGTTATTTTGCAGGCGGCGTTTGGCATCTGCCATGTACCAAGTACCCATGCGGATGTTGCCGTCCATGATGTAGAGTTCGCTGCTGCTCATGCCGATTTTGCCGGCGATTTCGCGGGCGGTCGCAGGCATGACCTGCATCAGGCCTTGTGCGCCGACGCTGGATTGTGCGCCCATGACAAAGCGGCTTTCTTGGCGAATCAAACCGTAAACCCATGCCGGGTCAATACCAGCCTGTGCGGCATAGCGGACGGTTAGGTCTTTAAATGGAGAGAGGTAGCGCAGTTTGTAGTTGAGTTTGTGGTCGGTACGGTCTGCGCTGTTGATTGCCATGTCGTAGAACTGGTTGTCAAAAGCAACTTGTGCGGCAGTCAGCAGGTTATCTTCGTTGAAGTCGCGGGTGGCAAAACGCCATTCCGCCTGTGCCTGACGGCGCATTTTGGAATCGCCGTTGCTTTGGCTGTTTTTAAACAGAACCAATGCGCGTTTGATGGCACCGTCTTCGCTCATGCGGCGGACGTCTCTGGCATCGGCATCGGAAACGTTGTTGCGCGTATTGATGCGGCGGCCCAGTTCTTCACCTGCCATTACGGCGTAGAAATTGCGGCCGGAAGCGGCGGCTTTTTCGTACATTTCTTTGGCTTGGCCGCTTTTGCCTTGTGCGGAAAAGCTGCGGCCCAGCCAATATTGCCATGTCGGGTCTTTTTGCAGTTTTTCAGGCATATGCTGAATTACGCTTGCCAATTCGTCCCAACGTTGCAGGCGCAAAGCGGCGCGTGCGTACCATTCCAATTGTTCGTCGGTCAGTTGCTTGCGGTCGGAAACGCGGCCGTAGTAGCTCAAAGCAGTCGGCATGTTTTGGCTTTGTGCATGGTAGTGGCCCAATACGCCCCATGCGAAGCTGCGTTGTTCGCGGCTGAGGCCGGATTCCATGCCGGACAGGGTAGCGGCGGCAGAAGCGGATTTGCGTGCATCTTTGCCGATCACGCTCAACAGGCTGTATTCGGTCGCACCTTGCGCGCCACCTTCAAACGGGCTGCCCAATGCGGCGGCGAGGTTGCGTGCATCCGTGGTTTGGCTGTTGCTCAACAAGCCGCGCACGCGACGCCATGCGTCGTTGGTGTTCAGACGGCCTGAAGCTGCCGTGCTTTCAACCAAGCGAGTACACCCGGCAGGCAGTTTGCCGGTAACGCGAACCAGCTCGGCGGCTTTGCTGTAATTGCTGCTGCTCAAATCAGCATAACATTGCACTTCTTGTGCGACGCCGGCGGCGTTCAATTTGCTGAATTCTTGACGGAACAAATCCCATTGGCCGCGTGCACCCAAGGTTTTCAGCCATTCGTTGCGGACGTTTTCAGCCATTGCACTGTCGCTGGCTTGGTATAAAAATTGTTGTACCCAAGCATCGTCGCCGCGTTTGGCGGCATTGATGGCGCTTTGGTATTGGCTGTAATCGGACAGGACTTTGGACTCGCTGTCGGTGCGGCGTGAAGGAATAGAAGTAGATTTAGGCTGAACGACGGTTTCGGTTTTCGAAGCAGTCGGTGTGTTTTGGGTGGCGCACGCCGATAAAACAGCGGCGGTAATCAAGCTGAGGGAGAGAGGGAAAAGACGTTGAACGTTCATTGGGTACCGTGTCGTTTTTAGAATCAAAATAACTGCTTATTTTAAATGATTTATGCGGAATAACCGAATTACAAACCGATATTTACATTTTCAAAGCCTGGAGATGACGAAGGCCGTCTGAAATAGGAAACACTTTTGAGGTATTCCTAATTCAGACGGCCTGTTATGAAGGCAGTCGTCAATCGGGTTTGTGTTCGATATAGTCTTGCGGTTTGTCGGCTTTGCTGGTGCGCGTAAGCGTGTATTCGCCTTCGATAATGTCTTCATCATCTTTGGCGGAGCTGTAAGTCTGGCGGCTTTGGAAAGACTGCGTAGAGGAAACGGCCGCATTGCCTTTAAACGGAATCAGCAAGAGCAGGGCAACGGCGGTTGAAATAAAACCGGGGCTGAGCAGGAAAACCGCGGCGGTGGTATAGCGAATCGGCCACAGCATTTGATAGAGGGAAATGTTTTGGCCACTGCGGACGGCTGCGCCTGCGAGCAAAAGGCCGGAAATGCCGGTATGGCGCAGCATAAAGATACCGCTGATAAAGCTGAGAGCCATCACAAACAGCGTCCAGCCGCCACCTATCCAGTCGGCAACCCAGACGATGGACATGATTTCCAAAAAGATTAAAACCAAAAAACCGATTCCAAAATACTGCATAAGAGTTTGTTCCTTCATTCAACGGATAGTGTCGATTGTGTTCTATCTAGATAAAGATAAACCTTATTTTTTCAAGCAAATGCTGTGTGAAAAAGCGTAAACGGGCGATGAGGCCGTCTGAACGGAGATAAAAAGAAGGCAGATGTTTCAGACGGCCTTTAGATATTCTATCGCATCACATTGTTCCAATCGCTTTCAAAATAACTGACGAGAATTTGGTTGTTCAAATAATTTGCTTCCACTTTGCGCCTTGCCATATCGGGCGGAAAACGGAACATTTCAGCAACGGTCTGAGCATTGAGATAGCGGGTGGGTACGTCGAATTTTTGCGGAATGGGGAAGTTTTGGTCAAACCCTGCCAATACAAATCCCCATTCGCCAAAGGAAGGGACGTAAACATGATAGGGCGCGGTATTCAACTTGGCCGCTTCTAGGGTGGCGACGACCGACCAGTAGGCGTTAGGGGCGAAATAAGGCGAAGTCGATTGCACAACAATCTTGCCCTGCGGCTCAAGATGGCGGGCAACGAGGCGGTAAATGGGGACGGAGTAAAGTTTGCCCAGTGAGAAATTGGACGGGTCGGGCAGGTCAATGATGATAACGTTGAATTTTTCAGACGACCCTTCCAGCCATTTGGCGGCATCGTCGTTGACGACGTGCATTTTGGGATGGGACAGCGAGCCTTGATTGAGTGCGCTTAAGGTGGCGGAGGTTCTAAAAGTAGCAGTAATATCGGGGTCGAGATCGACTAAAGTAACATTTTTGACTTGCGGATATTTCAAGACTTCGCGTGCCGCCAATCCGTCGCCGCCGCCGAGAATCAGGACGTGTTCGGCGTTCGGCACCATCTGCATGGCAGGCAGAACGAGTGCTTCGTGGTAACGGGCTTCGTCGCGTGAGGAGAATTGCAGGTTGCCGTTGATATAGAGGCGGGTGTCGTCTTTCCAGCGTGTCACGACCAGCCGTTGGTAGGGTGAATGGCTTTGATAGACGACGGGATCGCCGAAATAGCTTTGTTCGGCTTTAAAGGAAATACGGTCGGCGTAGACGAAGAGCGTAATGAGCGCGGTCAATACGATAAACGCACGCGTACGGATGGCGTGATAGCGGGGTAATTCCGCTTTAAACACGCGCGCGGTCAGATAGGCGACGGCGGCGTTGAAGATGCCAAACAATAAGGCTGAACGCGCCATGCCGAGTTTGGGGGCGAGCAGAAGTGGAAATAATAACGAGACGGCAAGTGCGCCCAAGTAGTCGAAGGTCAATACTTTGGAAACGAGTTCTTTAAATTCCGCACCTTTTTGGTTTAACACGCGCATGACCAAAGGAATTTCCATGCCGACAACCATGCCGACAATCAGTACAAAAGTGTAGAGCAGGGTGCGGAACGGGGCGGCGGATAAACCGAAGGCCACAAATAATGCCAGTGCGGAAATGCCGCCGATGATGCCGACTAGAAGCTCGATTTCGATAAAGCGGTGCAACACGTCTTTATCTTTGATGTATTGGGTCAGGTGGGCACCGATACCCATTGAAAACAGATAAAGCCCGATGACGGAGGAAAACTGCAAAATACTGTCGCCCAAAAGATAGCTTGCGAGCGCGGCGATGATGAGCTCGTAAGCGAGGCCGCAGCTGGCGACGATAAAAACGGAGATGATGAGGGTGCGGTGGGCGTTCATGATGACGTTTTTGTTGCTTGAGTGTGGGCAATGTAATGATTTTTAAGGTGGGCTGCAAGTTTAATTATAGGATGTAGAAAAGGCCGTCTGAACAAATTGTTTCAGACGGCCTTTAATCTGTCAGGCATTAATAGCGGTGTTTGAATACCATGCCCACTGCGTAAGAAGATTTTTTCGGCAAATCTTCGTCGTATTTCGGATTGACATTTTCTTTCAACCAGCCGGCACCGAGTGTGGCGGTCGTCCGTTTGGAGAAGCTGTAATCGGTGCTGACGGCGACGTGTTTGTAGTCTTCGCCGACAGAGCTTTTACCGTAGGCAAAGCCGATTTGAGGTTTGAAATTGCCCACTTTGTATGAGCCGGACACCATAAATTCTTTGGTGTTGTTGATTTCTTTGTCGTAAGAACCGGCTACGTTGCCTGCCGCATCTTTCCATACGCCCCAGCAGCTGAAGCCGTCGCAAGTGTTTTTGGCGTATTGGAACGCGGCATCGACGGAGATTTTGTCTTTGCTGTATCCGGCCATGAATGCATGGGCTTGGAAGTCTTTGGTTTCGGTTGGAGAGTCGTTAGGTGCGTATTCGGCAGCGTAGTGGGCTTTAAAGCCGTTGCTTGGGTGGTAGTAGTCTACACCCCAGCCGAAGACCCAGTCACCGTCACGTTTTTTATCCGGACTCCAGTCGTTGTTGTTGCGCGCGGCATTGGAACCGGGGGAAACGTTGAATTTGAATTGGAAACCGTTTTTCCAAGGAGACTCATAAGCCATGGAAACGCGGCGTTGGCCGAAGCGGGAAATTTTGCCGAATTCCAAAATCGAGCTGTTGGTGTCGAATGGGTTCAGATAAATGCTGTTCATGGGCGTACTGATGTAACCCATTTTGACGGTGCCAAGGTTTTTGTAGCTGTTGAGCGCGACGTATGAGTCGGCAGTACCCCAGCCGCCCCAGCGGTCGGAATCGAAGTAAATAAAGGAGCCAAGTTGCCATTTCAGCCATAAGTCGTTGTTGAGTCGTACTTCATCGGAGAGATAAAGACTGGAACTTTTATCGGAAATGGTTGTATTGGTGACGCCGGTTTTATTGTTGTGTTCAACCTCGGTCATGAGGTAGATGGTACCGCTCATTTTAGGTTCGGCGTGGGCGGCGCTTATGGAAGAGCCGATGAGTGCAGTGGCAATAAGGTAGGGTAACTTCTTCATTTAATTCTCCTTTTTGTGTCTTTTTCTTGCTTGCGGCGAAAGAATTCGGATAATCTTATTTGACAAATTATAAAAAATCAATACATTTGTAACTTATCGTAGGATAAATTGAAAAATAGTTTTCAGTTACGTATTTTTGTGTTAATTTGCCAACAATCTTGGATGGCTCACTATTATTCTGATGGAATATGTAGTTTAAAACACTATTTTCATGACTTGAAATAGACGATTTAACTGCATTGGAAAAATTCTAACTAAATGTAGTCGAGTGTAGTTTGAATCATCAGGCCGTCTGAAAAAGAAGAATACCCAAAAAGAAGGAATGAAATATGGCCGGAAAAACCTATCCGCTGTTGGCTGCATCATTGGCTGCCGTATTCGCGTTGTCGGCGTGCAGCCGTGATGTTAAGCCTGCTCCTGAGTTTAAACGTACCGATTATGAGCGCGTGGTGGTCAGCAACGGCGTCGAGCCGGGTACGCTGGATCCTCAAATGAGCGGCGATATGGCGGCCGGTGCGATTATCCGTCAGTTGATGGATGGTTTGGTCGGTACGGATGCCGAAGGCAAAACCATTCCTGCTTTGGCGGAAAAATGGGAGAGCGAGGGCGAGCGTATTTGGACCTTCCATCTGCGTGATGCCAAATGGAGCAATGGCGATCCGATTACTGCCGAAGATTTTGTATACAGCTTCCGCCGTCTTGCCGATCCGGCAACCGGCGCACCTTTCGGCAGCTATTTGGTCGATGCCCAAGTGGAAAATGCGGAAGATATATTAAATGGCAAAGCCAAGCCTGAGACATTGGGTGTCAAGGCGTTGGACGCAAAGACCCTGCAATTTACGCTGATTGCGCCCGTGCCTTATTTCCCCGATATGCTGATTCAGCAATTCACATTTCCGGTTCACCGCGCCACTGTTGAAAAATACGGCAATAAGTGGACGCAGCCCGATCATTACGTTTCCAGTGGCGCTTATCTGTTAACGGATTGGAAAGTCAACAGCCACATTAATATGGAACGCAATCCCAATTATTACGATAAAGACAAAGTAGCCATTCCGAAGGCGGTGTTCTTGTCAGGCAGTGGCGAATACAACCGCTATCGCGCCAATGAAATTGATGTGACTTACGGCATTCCCAGTGATCAGGTCAAAGTGGCGGATATTGAGTTTCCGGGACAAGTGAAACGTACAACTTCTTTATGTAGCTGGTATTTGGAGCCGAACCACGAAGCAGCGCCGTTTAACGATCCGCGCGTCCGCAAGGCGCTCAATATGCTGACGCGCCGCGACATCGTCGTCAAAGTGGGCGGTCGTGGCGATACGCCTGCGTTCCAGTTGACGCCGCCGCAAATGCAGGGCGTGATTCCTGTTTATCCGGAGTGGAAAGAGTGGACGCCTGAAAAACGCATCGAAACTGCGCGCAAACTGTTGAACGAAGCAGGCTACAACGATGACCATCCGCTTGAGTTCGATATTTTGTACAGCACCAGCGAAGCGTCTAAAAAACAAATTACTGCCGTGCAGTCGGTGTGGAAAGCCGCCATTCCGTTTATCCGTCCGACTTTGTCCAACGAGGAATGGAAAACTTATTTGGATACGCGCGCGCAAGGTAATTTCAAGGTTTCGTTCAGCGGCTGGTGTTCCGATTTCAACGATCCGGCTGGTATGCTCAATATCTTGAAATCCAACAACTCAAACAATGCATTCCGCTACAAAAGTGCGGCGTTTGATACATTTATGAACAATACGCTGAAAGATGGTGTCAGCAAGGAAGCACGCAGCCAGCTCTATGCCGATGCGGAGAAGCAGCTTCAAGAAGACGCTGCACTGATTCCACTGTATCATCAGGTTGAAGTGCGTATGGTCAAACCTGATATTATCGGCTATTCCGACAAAGACCCTTTGCGGAACTACACGGTCAAGAGCTGGTCGTTCGCACCGAAAAAATAGATTGATTATAGACAGCACAAGTTTTCAGACGGCTTTGATGACAGAGGCCGTCTGAAACAATAGGAGACATAACACATGAAATCTGTACAACAACGTTTGTCCGCTTTACGCGAAGCCATGAAAAAACATGGCGTAGACGCGTTTGTCATTCCTTCTGCCGATCCGCACCTTTCCGAATACCTGCCTGAACATTGGCAGGCACGTCGCGATTTTTCCGGCTTTACCGGTTCGGCCGGTACTTTGGTGGTGACCGCCGATAAAGCAGGCGTGTGGACGGACAGCCGCTATTGGGAACAGGCAGGTCAACAGCTTGCGCCAAACGGCATCGAGCTGCAAAAAATGGGTGTTGATGCGCCTTATACCGAGTGGTTGGCACAAAATCTGCCCGAGGGTGCAGTGGTCGGCGCGCCTGCCGATATGTTCGCACTCAGCGGCGAGCGCGGTTTGAAACAGGCACTTGCCGCCAAAAACATCCGCCTCGAATATCCTGAAACCTTGTTGGACGAAGTATGGGACGACCGTCCTGCATTGCCGACTCCGGAAATCTACGTTCACCATCCCGACTATGTTTCCGAAACTGCAGCCGAAAAACTGGCCCGTATCCGTGCGGCCATGAAAGAGCAGGGCGCAGATGCACATTTGGTTTCTTCTTTGGACGACATCGCTTGGATTACCAATCTGCGCGGCGATGATGTGCCGTTCAACCCCGTGTTCTTGTCCCATTTGTTTATCAGCCAAGACAAAGCCGTATTGTTTACCGATGCAGGCCGTCTGAAAGCCGAATCTGCCGAAGCTTTGAAAGCGGCAGATTTTGAAGTATTGCCTTATGCGCAAGCGGCGGACTACTTGGCAGGTGTTAAGGGCGCATTGCTGATTGATCCGAACAAAACCGCTGTCGGCACTTTGCGCCGCCTGCCTGAAGACGTTCGTTTGGTTGAAGCCATCCACCCAAGCACATTCTTCAAATCAGTCAAATCCGATGCCGACATCGCCCATATCCGCAATACCATGGCGGAAGACGGCGCGGCATTGTGCGGCTTCTTTGCCGAGTTTGAACAAATCTTGGCAGAAGGCGGCGAATTGAGCGAACTGGACATCGACGGCATGCTCTACAAACACCGCAGCCAACGTCCCGGCTTTATTTCGCCAAGTTTCGACACCATCGCCGGCTACAATGCCAATGCCGCCTTGCCTCATTACAGCGCGACACCGGAAAACAACAGCAAAATCAAAGGCGACGGTATGTTGCTGATTGACTCCGGCGGTCAATACTGGGGCGGTACGACCGACATCACGCGCGTGGTGCCTGTCGGCAATCCGAGTGCGGCCATGAAGCGCGATTACACTTTGGTGTTGAAAGCGCATATTTCTCTGGCGGAAACCATTTTCCCTGAAAACATCAAAGGCCCGATGATTGATGCCATCTGTCGTAAATCACTCTGGCAGGCACAATGCGATTACGGTCACGGTACAGGTCATGGCGTGGGCTATTTCCTCAATGTGCATGAAGGTCCGCAAAGCATTGCCGTTGCCGCCGTGCCGCAACCGCATCACGCGATGAAGTCAGGCATGCTGACTTCCAACGAGCCGGGTCTTTACCGTCCGGGCAAATGGGGTATCCGTATCGAAAGCCTGGTAATCAACCGTCCGGTTGAAAACCCAGAGGAAACCGAGTTCGGCAAATTCCTGTATTTTGAGACCGTTACCCTCTGTCCAATCGATACGCGTCTGATCGATACCAAACTGATGACCGGCAGCGAAATCGAATGGCTGAACCAATATCACGCCGAAGTGCGCCGCCGTCTCGAGCCTTTGACAGAAGGCGCGGCCAAAGCATGGCTGATTGAACGCACCGAACCTTTGGCGCGTTAACGTGAAAGGCCGTCTGAAACGGCGGATACAAAGTTTCAGACGGCCTTATAACAACAATTATCTAAAAACTAAAAAACCTTACCCGACTCCGAATAAAAACAATAACCCGGTCGGAATAGAGAGAGAAACCGGCGCGGCGACGTTACAGATGCCTGCTGCCATTCATCCGATTTCCGCTTCAGGTCAGCTTTGTTTTCACGAGTCCGGTATGTTCAGACAGGACAGCCTGATTATGTTGAAATTCATCATCAAACGGATATGTGCTTCCATCCCGACCATGCTGGTGTTGATTACCGTATCGTTTTTTCTGATGCGGCTTGCACCGGGCAGCCCGTTCACAGGTGAACGAAACCTGCCGCCTGCGGTCATGGCCAACATCGAAGCCAAATACCACCTCAATGATCCGATGTACCTCCAATATTTCCACTATCTCAAGCAGTTGGCGCAGGGGGATTTGGGGCCGTCGTTCAAATATAAAGATTTCAGCGTTAATGAGTTGCTTGCCCAATCCCTGCCGGTATCGGCGGAACTTGGCTTCTACGCCTTTTTGATTGCCGCTATCTTCGGCATGTTTATCGGCATTATCGCCGCCTTAAAACAAAACAGCTGGCTGGATTATGCGCTGATGAGCGGCGCGATGACCGGTATCGTCGTTCCCAGCTTTGTGATGGCACCGGTATTGGTGCTGGTGTTTGCCGTCAGACTGCAATGGCTGCCTGCGGGCGGTTGGAACGATGGCGCACTGATGAACTTGATTCTGCCTGTCGTTACTTTGTCCATTGGTTATGTGTCCAGTATCGCGCGGATTACGCGCGGCGCGATGATTGAAGTATTGAACAGCCCTTTTATTCGCACGGCACGCGCCAAAGGCCTGCCCATGAGCCGCATCATCCTGCGCCATGCGCTGCGTCCCGCCATGCTGCCGATTGTTTCTTTCTTAGGCCCGGCATTCGTCGGCATCATCACCGGCTCCATTGTGATTGAAAACGTGTTCGGTATTCCCGGCGTCGGACAATTATTTGTCAACGGCGCGCTCAACCGTGACTACGGCATGATTTTGGGTTTGACGATTTTGGTCGGCATCATGACCATTTTGTTCAATGCCATCCTCGATATTCTGTATGCCATTATTGACCCGAAAATCCGTTATTAATCCCATTTGCGCAAAGGCCGTCTGAAAAGTTTAGACGGCCTGAAGAAAGAATAAAAAGCGAGAGAGAACATTATGTTATTTAAAAAGAAGCAGACTCAGGCCCTCGCAGAGGCAGCAGAATACGCCCAAGTACACGGTAAAAGCCTGTGGAGCGACGCATGGCGGCGTTTTAAACAGAACAAAGCGGCGGTGTACAGCATTATCATCCTGTTGCTGATCAGCATTTTTGTGATTGTGGCACCATGGATTGTCCGCTACACCTACGACTTCACCGACTGGGACAATATGCAGATTCCACCGTCCTTTTCTACCCATCACTATCTGGGTACGGACTTGCTCGGCCGCGATTTGCTGTCGCGTGCGGCAACCGGCGGACGTATTTCCTTGCTGGTCGGTGTGGCCGGCGCATTGGTGGCTGTTGTCATCGGTACGCTTTATGGCGCGATTGCCGGCTTTATCGGCGGTAAGCTCGATTCGCTGATGATGCGCTTTTTGGAAATTTTGAACGCGTTTCCGTTTATGTTTTTCGTGATTCTGCTGACCACGTTCTTCGGCCGCAACCTGCTTTTGATTTTTGCCGCTGTGGGTTTGGTGTCTTGGCTAGACGTGGCGCGTATCGTGCGCGGTCAAACCTTGAGCTTGAAGCATAAAGAGTTTGTCGAAGCGGCGCGTGTGAGCGGCGTGGCAAAACGTAAAATCGTGACGCGCCACATTATTCCGAATGTTTTGGGTGTGGTGATGGTGTATGCCTCTTTGTTGGTGCCGGGCATGATTATGTTTGAATCCTTCTTGAGCTTCTTGGGTTTGGGTGTACAAGAGCCGATGACCAGTTGGGGTTCGATGTTGCAAGAAGGCGCGATTTCGATGGAAGCCGCACCTTGGCAGCTGCTCGTGCCGAGTTTCTTCTTGGTAACCACTTTGTTCTGTTTCAACTTTATCGGTGACGGCCTGCGCGATGCGCTCGACCCGAAAGACCGCTAAACCGCAACCAAAAGGATAATCAAAATGACAAAACAGTTACTGGTTGTAGAAAATCTGGACATCGATTTTGAGCTGCATGAGAAAACCGTTCATGCCGTGCGTAATGTCAGCTTTAAAGTGGCAGAGGGCGAAACATTGGCTTTGGTCGGCGAGTCCGGATCGGGCAAATCTGTAACCTCCATGTCCGTTATGCGCCTGTTGCCTGAGAAATTTGCCCGTTATGGCAAAGATTCGCGCATTACTTTTGACGGTATTTCCATTTTGGATGCCGATGAGAAAACCCTGCGTGATTTGCGCGGCAACCGCATCAGCGTGATTTTCCAAGAGCCGATGACCTCGCTCAATCCGTTTATGCGTATCGGTGCGCAACTGATTGAAGCGGCGTGTGTGCACAATAAAAAGCTTGGCAAAAAAGAAGCAGGGCAGAAAGCATTGGAATTGCTGGAACGTGTCGGCATCAAAGAAGCCGAGCGCCGCATGAAGCAATATCCGCACGAGTTTTCCGGCGGTCAGCTGCAACGCATCATGATTGCCATGGCTCTCATTAATGAACCTGACTTGCTGATTGCCGATGAGCCGACCACGGCTTTGGATGTGACTATTCAAGCCGAGATTCTCGATTTGCTCCATGATTTGCAACAGCAAATGGGCATGGCGATTATCTTCATTACCCACGATTTGGGTTTGGCGGAACACTATTCCAAAACCGTCTGCGTCATGCGTAACGGCGAAATTGTTGAGCGCGGCAAAATCAAAGAAGTATTTGCCCATCCGAAACACGAATATACTGCCGAACTCATCAATGCCATTCCCAAAGGCATGAAAGAGCCGGAAGAAAACAACGCCGGTGTGTTAATCGATGCCGATAATGTCAATGTTTCTTTCGTATTGAAGCAAAACTTTTTCGGCAAGCCGCTCAAAACTTTTGACGCCGTCAAAGGCATCAGCCTCAAAATTAAAGAAGGCGAAACGTTGGGCGTCGTCGGCGAGTCCGGTTCCGGCAAATCCACGTTGGGCAAAGCCGTCATGCAGATGCTGCCTTATACTGGCCATATCTCCTTTGAAGGCAAAGACCTGAAAAACTATACCGCTGAAGAAGCACGCCGTCTGAAATCGCAACGGCAAATTGTGTTCCAAGACCCGTTCGGTTCGCTTTCCCCTCGCCTGACCGTTGGCGAAATTATTGGCGAAGGTTTGACGGTTCATCATCCTGAAATGACCAAAAAAGAACGTATCCAGCGCGTTTTGGAAGTCATGAAGGAAGTGTCCCTGCCGCTTGATGCGCTCAACCGCTATCCGCATGAATTCTCCGGTGGCCAGCGTCAGCGTATCGCTATTGCACGCGCCGTTATCCTGCGTCCGAAATTCATCCTTTTGGACGAGCCGACCTCTGCACTTGACCGCTCCGTACAATCCAAAGTGGTCGAACTTTTGCGCGATTTGCAGAAGAAATACGGCCTGACTTATATGTTCATCAGTCATGATTTGTCTGTCGTACGCGCTGTCAGCGATAATGTGATTGTGATGAAGCAGGGCGAAATGGTTGAGTACGGCAGCGCGGATCAAATTTTCCACCATCCGCAAAACGACTACACCAAACGTTTGATTAACGCCGCGTTTGATTTGTAGAAAAGGCCGTCTGAAGTAGTTTTCAGACAGCCTCTAGTTTTGTATTCGGTTATAAACAGGGAAGGGGTACTTGGATAGGTATAAAGTTTAAAAGGCCGTCTGAAACCGGATAGGGAAGTTTCAGACGGCCTTTTGTTTATCGATAATGTTGACCCGTCAACATAAACTTAAATTTCAAAAGGACAAAAATAAAAAAAGACTTGAATCAATCAAGTCTTTATATCCTTATCAAGAATGGCGGAAGCGGTGAGATTCGAACTCACGGAGGGCTATCAACCCTCGACGGTTTTCAAGACCGTTGCATTAAACCGCTCTGCCACGCTTCCGTTCTTGAAGCCGTAATACTAATGGAACTTACGGCCTTTGCCAAGAGGTATTTTAGGGAAAATATCTAGTATTTTGTTTTTATTTGGATTGTTCTTCACGCATGAATACCCATTCGGCTTCGTTTGAAGCTGCTTCATTGAATGAATAGCCTTCGTAGTCGAAATTTTTGAGCATTTCAGGCTCGGTAATGCCGTGCTCTGCCGCGTAGCGCACCATCAAACCGCGCGCACGTTTGGCGTAGAAGCTGATGATTTTGTATTTGCCGTTTTTCTCGTCTTTAAAAATCGGCGTAATCAGGCGTGCGTTGAGTTTTTTGGTGTTGACGGATTTGAAATATTCTTGTGAGGAGAGGTTGATTAAAACGTCGCTGCCTGCCTGCTTCAGCGTTTGGTTGAGCAGGTCGGTGATTTTATCACCCCAAAATTCGTAGAGGTTTTTACCGCGCGTGTTGGCAAAGGCCGTGCCCATTTCCAAGCGGTAGGGCTGCATCAAGTCGAGCGGGCGCAGTACGCCGTATAAACCGGAAAGTAGGCGGACGTGTTGTTGCAGGTAGTCGATTTGTTCAGGTTTGAGCGTATCGGCGGCGATGCCTTCATAGACGTCGCCGTTGAACATAAATACGGCCTGCTTGGCGTTTTCAGGCGTAAACGGCGTGTGCCATACGGCATTGCGTTCGGCATTGAGCAGGGCGATTTTGTCGGAAACATGCATCAGCTCGGCGATTTGTTGGGGGGCAAGCTGGCGCAACTCCTGCATCAGGATTTCTGCTTCGGGCAGAAGGTCGGGCAGGGTAAAGCTGCTGACGGGGGAGGGGTTTTTTTCGTTGAGGTTTTTGGCTGGGGATAAGACAAAAAACATAATAATTTCGGCTTTGAAATGAATAATGTGTGGGATTGTAGGTTTAAAATCGAGGAAGAACAAGATGGGCTAAATGCATTAATTGAATGCTTTTATTGAAACGTATTTCTGTTGAAAGTAAAATTCGAAGCTTCCCCCTGATTCTGACATTTCTATTTGAGGAGAATATCATGTCTAAAACCATTATCCATACTGACAAAGCCCCTGCCGCGATTGGCGCATACAGCCAAGCACTCCGCGCAGGCGATACGGTTTATATGAGCGGTCAGATTCCTTTGGATCCAGCTACGATGACTGTGGTCGGCAATGGCGACTTCCGCGCCGAAGCAGTGCAAGTATTTAAAAATCTGCAAGCCGTAGCCGAAGCGGCCGGCGGTTCTTTGAACGATATCGTCAAACTCAATGCTTATTTGACTGATTTGGCCAACTTTTCCGTATTCAATGAAGTGATGGCTGAATTTATCGAACAACCTTTCCCTGCGCGTGCGGCGGTTGGCGTGGCCAGCCTGCCTAAAGGCGTTCAGGTTGAAGCGGAAGCAGTATTGGTTTTAAATGCATAATTGATTTTTCAGACGACCTTGGCTGGGCTTGAGGCCGTCTGAAAATAATAACAACGGAAAACAATAATAATGGCACATTACGCAATCGGAGACATTCAAGGCTGTTTTGACGAGCTGACTTTGTTGCTTGCCAAAATCGGCTTTAATCATGGTACGGACACCCTTTGGCTGGTCGGCGATATTGTCAATCGCGGCCCAAAGTCATTGGAAACCCTGAAATTTGCCAAAGAGCATGACAGCAGCGTGCAAATGGTTTTGGGCAATCATGATTTACATCTTTTGGCAGTCGGTTGCGGTGAAGGAACGCTCAAGCGCAGCGATACGGTTGAGCCGATTTTGACCCATCCCGATAGTCATGCCATGCTTGACTGGCTGCGTCATCAGCCGCTGTTGGTGCGCGGCGACAGGCATGTGATGGTGCATGCCGGTATTTTGCCGCAATGGTCGGTTGATAAGGCTGAAAGCCTTGCCCGTGAAGCTGAGGATGAATTGCAAGGTAAAAAATACAGGAAATTTTTTGGCAAAATGTACGGCAACAAGCCGACCGAGTGGACGGACGATTTGACAGGCTATGAGCGCCTACGCATGATTATCAACGTCTTTACCCGTATGCGGGCGCTGACGTACAAAGGCGAATTGGATTACGAATATAAATCCACTTTGAAAAAAATGCCGCTTTACCTGCGCCCTTGGTTTAAAGCGCCCGATAGACAAAATTTGGATTATATTACCGTGTTTGGGCATTGGTCGTCATTGGGCTACGTTAATACCGATCAGGTCATCGCTTTGGACACCGGTGCGTTGTGGGGCGGAGAGCTGACAGCGGTCAATTTGGATACCAACGAAGTGATACAGGTACCGTCGTTGGGCGGATTGGATTGGAAAACGGCATTGAAATAGTTTGGATAAAATAAAAAGGCCGTCTGAAATGTTTCAGACGGCCTTTTTGTATTGGTTAATCCAAAGAAGGCAGGAGTTTGTCCGGATTCATGATGCCATAAGGGTCAAGTTGATTTTTGATAGCATGCATCAGAGCAAGTTCGGCCTGTGTACGTACTCGGGGCAGCCAATGTTTTTTAATGATGCCTACGCCGTGTTCGGCGGCAATCGTACCGTGGCAGGCAAGGATGTTTTCATAAACAATGGTATTGACGGCGTCTTCGTATTGGTAGGCTTCGTTGCTCAATACGTTGGGCAGGAATGTATTGTAATGCAGGCTGCCGTCGCCTAAATGTCCGAAGCAGACAATTTGTATGCCGGGAAAGCGGGTTTCCAAGGCAGGGGCGCATTGGCGGACAAAGGCGTCCACTTGGGCGATAGGGACGGCGATGTCGTGTTTGATGCTGGTGCCGAGTTTGCGTTGGGAAGCGGAAATATTTTCACGCAAGGTCCATAAGTCGGAGCGCTCTTGCTCGGATTGCGCCAAGATACTGTTTTCCCATCCGTTTTGATAGAGAAATTCGGCAAGTTTTTCATCTAGTCCGGCATCGGGAACGGAATCTGCAAGTTCTATCAAAATATGCCATTCCGCATCAGCAGGCTTTTTGAGTTGGCTGAATTCCGAAGATAAATCGAGGGCAAAGCGGCTGATCAGCTCGAAGCTGGTCAAGCGCTCGGCAAAATGGCCTTGCACCGCAGTTAAAAGCGAAACGGCGGATTCAATATCGTCTAAACCTACCCATGCGGTCGCTTTGGTTTTGGGCTGGGCAAAGAGTTTGAGTGTGGCGGCGGTAATGATGCCCAATGTTCCTTCGCTGCCGATAAAAAGATGGCGTAAGTCGTAGCCGGTTGTGTTTTTGTGCAGGGGCTGAAGGTGGGAAACCAGTTCGCCGTTTGGTAAAACGACTTCCAAACCCAATACCAAATCGCGCATGCTGCCATAACGCAAGACATTCAAACCGCCGGCATTACAGGCGATATTGCCGCCGATTTGGCAAGAGCCTTCGCTGGCAAGGCTGAGCGGAAACAGTCGCCCGGCTTCGGCTGCTGCCTTTTGAGCATTTTGCAAAATCATGCCTGCTTCAACCGTCATGCTGTTGTCGGCAAGGTTGATATCGCGGATGCGATTAAGCTTGGAGAGATTGAGCAGTACGCCTTCGCTGGTTACCGTTGCGCCGCATAATCCGGTATTGCCGCCTTGCGGGGTTACGTGTATGCGATTTTCAAAACAGAAACGCATGATTTTCTGCACGCTCTCGACGGAGTTCGGCTGTAAGACAATATCCGGCGAAGAAACAAAACGGCGGCGTTGGTCGTTTAACAAGGCCGGAGTGGCTTCGATGATTTCAGAGGCGGAAAGAAACTCAGCAAAACGGTCGTGAAAGTGCATGGCAGTCAGGCGGAAAAGTCGGGAAGGGGAGTGTGAGAAATGTAAAAAAGCAGGATACACAATGGTATCCTGCTTTTCTTATATTCAAAAGAATATTATTTAGCAGCTTCAGAAGCAGCAGCTTCAGTAGCAGATGCAGCGGCTTCAGTAGCAGATGCAGCAGCTTCAGTAGCAGAAGCAGCGGCTTCAGTAGCTTCGGTAGCAGCAGAAGCAGCGGCTTCAGTAGCAGATGCAGCAGCTTCAGTAGCAGAAGCAGCGGCTTCAGAAGCAGCAGAAGCGGCAGTTTCAGCAGCTTTATCAGCACCGCCACAAGCGGCCAAAGCTAAAGACAACAAAGCAGCAGCGAACAGAGATTTTTTCATTTTTGAGGACCTTTTTAAATCGATTTAAACATTTAAACTAAAAATAGCCGTCAAACGGCCTGTACAGTAGAAATTCATTGCTGAATTTTCGTTATTATGCCCCACGGGGTGGGCCAATGCAACGTTGCTTAACCGTTTGCGGATTAAAATCAATACAAAATTAGCGAAAATAATGTAAATCAGGGAGGCAGATAAAAAATCATCTAAAAATATTCATAATTAATGAACTTTTAAAAAGTTGTTTATATTCAATAATTTGATTATTTTTAACTGTTGTTGGTTTTAAGGATTTAGAATGTTTTTGCGTTTAGGGAAATTTTTGTAATTTAGCAACTTTGTGTTGTGAAAAAGCAACTTTTATGGATTGGAATCATTCAATTTGGTTTTTTATATGGGCTTTTTGGTTTTGTTGTGTTTGCCAAAAGTATTTGTTTAAGGTAAACCGATTGTTTAGTTACAGCTGTGATAGAATAGCCTGAACTTGACTTTTAAATATTGATTAAGGACGACATGATGTCTATTGTTAAAAATTCCGTAGTTTCGCTGCATTATGAAATGTACGATGCAAACAACCAGTTGTTGGATAAAACCGAAGAGCCGATTGCTTACCTGCATGGCGGTTATGACGGTATTTTCCCTTTGGTGGAAGAAGCGTTGCACGGCAAAAATGTAGGTGATACCGTTGAAGTGGCTTTGTCACCTGATGATGCTTTCGGCGAGCAAGATCCTGAGCTGGTGCGTATTGAAGATGTAAGCGTATTTCCTGTCGAAGTTGAAGTCGGCATGATGTTTGAAGCCGATGATCCGGAAACAGGCGATGTGTTGATTTATCGTGTAACCGATGTTGCCGACGGTAAAGCCGTAGTAGACGGCAACCATCCTTTGGCCGGTATGAAAGTATTGTTCAAAGCGACCGTTGAAGGTGTGCGTGATGCGACTGAGGAAGAAATTGCCCACGGTCACGTACATGGCCCGCACGGTCATCACCACCACTAATCAGGCTTGAAGCATGATAAAGGCCGTCTGAAAAGGAATGAAACCTTCCTTTTCAGACGGCCTTTAAGTTTTTACAAGACAGATAAATAGGAAATTTTGGCGCAGGTCAAATCAAACAGGGAAATATGGATTTTGTTAGAGACTACAATAAACTACATGTAACGGTGCGACAAAATCTGTATTAAGATTCAGATATTGGTAAAACAGGCAGAATGCAATGAGTGAAACATTGGAGCAGCAGGCTGTAAAGGCCGGTATTGATTTGGGCTACCACGACATCAACGGTATATATCATGCGACCAAACCTGAAGTTTTGGAATCGATCGTTGCTGTTTTGGATAAAAGCAAACCGGATTCAGACGGCCTTTATCTGAATACGATGGTCGCGCATGAAAACGGCGAAGAATCTTTACAGATGCCGTCTGAATTTCATGGTGCGGAAGCGGTCGTATTGATTGATGAGTCGGATGAGTGCCAGACCTTGACTTTATATCCGGGCGACAACGATACGCTTTGGATTAAGCTGCCCCAACTGGCTTGTGGTTATTACACTTTGTCGGCTGAGACCGGCGGCAAATGTCGCCTTGTACGCCTGATTGTTGCTCCTGAATCGGTTTACCAACCCAAACTGCTTGCCAATGGCGGTCGGATGAATGGTTTGACCATGCATTTGTACAGCCTGCGTTCCGAGCGCAACTGGGGCATAGGCGACTTTACCGATTTGCTGAACCTGATGAAATATGCGGCGGAGAAAAAGCTGGATTTTGTCGGTATCAACCCTTTGCACGCTTTGTTTACCAGTAAGCCCGCCTTTGCCAGCCCGTATAGCCCTTCTTCGCGCGAATGGCTCAATCCAATTTATTTGGATATTGAGAAAGTGGGCGCGTTTACTTATAACGAGCAACTGAAAAACTGGCTGGCACAACCGAAAATCCGTCAGCGCATCGCCGCTTTGCGTGTTACGGAAACAGTGACTTATACAGCGGTTTGGGCATGTAAGCGTGATGCGCTGCAGATGGCGTTTAACGCGTTTGAACAAGATACTTGCGAAGCTGCGGCAAATGAACGCGTTGCATTTGAAGCATTTGTATTAGAAAAAGGCAAAGCTTTGCAAGGCTTCGGTTTGTTTGAGGCTTTGGACCAGTATTACAGCCGTCCCGGACAAGTGGGCTGGCAGTCGTGGCCGTCTGAATTTCATCAGCCTGATGGCGAAGCAGTAGAAAAATTCGCGTGCAGTCATGAGCGGGAAATCCGTTTTTATATGTGGCTGCAATGGCTTTGCGCGGAGCAGTTGCAAGAAGTCAACCAAGCCGCTGCCAAATACGGTGTCAAACTTGGTATTTACGGCGATTTGGCGGTCGGCGTAGCGCGCGGCAGCGCGGATACTTGGTTAAACCGTCAAGATTATTGTATGGACGTATCGGTTGGTGCGCCGCCCGATCCTTTGGGGCCGACAGGGCAGAATTGGAATTTGCCGCCGCTTAATCCGTCGATGTTGAAACATACGGGCTATGAAAAGTTTGCCCATCTGTTGCGCGAAAACATGCGCCTGTATGGCGTGTTGCGGATTGATCATGTGATGGCATTGTGTCGTTTGTGGTGGGTTTTAAACGATAAAACAGCAGATTTCGGCGCATATGTGCATTACGATGCTGAAGTGACTTTTGCTATTTTGGCTTTGGAAAGCCAGCGCAACCGTTGCGTCATCATCGGCGAGGACTTGGGGACGGTACCCGATCAAGCGCGTTATCTGCTCAACCGCTATCAAGTGTTTTCCTACAAAGTGATGTATTTCAGCAAGGGCTGGAACGGTTTCCAACTGCCTGAAGAATACCCAGAGCAGGCGATTACGGTCATCAGTACCCACGATGTCGCGCCCTTGGCAGGTTATTGGATAGGCCAAGATTTAGATACGATGTTCAAACTCGGTACTTTGCCTGATGCAGCCGCTTTTCAGACGGCCTTGGACGAGCGCGAACACGATAAAGCCGATTTGCTGGATAAATTGAAATATACCGGCTGTCTGGGTGCGGACGTACAAATGCCGGCAAAAGCCGATGAAACCTTGCTTGCGGCTTTGCACAAATACGGCGCATTGAGCCGCAGCAAGCTTTACGCCGTACAACTGGAAAACCTGCTGGGCGTCATTGACAATCTGAATGTCCCGGGTGTAACCGAAGGCTATCCGAACTGGGCGCAAAAAATGCCGGTTTCTTTGGAAGATTTCCTACAACACCGCCTCATGGGCGGCCAACTTGCCATTATTGACGAGGTACGCATGAAAACAAACAGCCAAATCAAGACTTATCATGAACTTGACCAAATCGAGCGCGATACGGTCGAAAGCCTGTTTCTTGCCACCCATAGCGATGTGTTCGCTTATCTGGGACGACACCGCCTTGCAGAGGGTGATGAAGTTGTACGCGTTTTGATTCCCGGAGTAGTAAGCGTGGATATTGTGAACCGCCGCAGCGGCGAACTCATCGTGCCGTCTGAAAAAATTGATGAACGCGGTTTCTTTGTGGCTGTTTTGCCCGATGATGCGCCCGATTACGCTTTGAGTATCCGTTACACCGAAGACACCGAGCCAGTGATTGAAGAAGACCCTTATCATTTCAGCTCTGCGTTGCAAGACATGGATTCCTGGCTGTTGGCAGAAGGTAAGCACCTGCGTCCTTATGAGACTTTAGGCGCGCATTTTGCCGAGTTGGACGGCGTGAAGGGCGTACGCTTTGCTGTCTGGGCGCCAAATGCGCAACGCGTTTCCGTCATCGGCGAATTTAATAACTGGGATGGCCGCCGCCATGTGATGCGTTTCCATCGCGACAACGGCATTTGGGACATCTTTATTCCTGCGGTCAAACTCAATGCCCTCTACAAATTTGAAATCCGCGATGCCAACGGTAATGTACGTGAAAAAGCCGACCCGTATGCTTTCGGTGCGGAACTGCGTCCGACCACGGCATCTATCGTGCGCGGTTTGCCTGACGAAGTGGAAGAACCGGCCTTCCGCGCCCGTGCCAACGCCATTGATGCGCCGATCAGCATTTATGAAGTGCATTTGGGTTCGTGGAAACGCAATCCGGAAAACAACTTTTGGCTGACTTACGAAGAGCTTGCCAAAGAATTGGTCGCATATGTCAAAGACATGGGCTTTACCCATATTGAATTTCTGCCTGTTTCCGAATATCCGTTTGACGGCTCATGGGGCTATCAGGCAACCGGTTTGTATGCACCGACCAGCCGTTTCGGTTCGCCGGAAGAATTACGCGCATTGATTAAAGCTGCGCACGACGAGGGTATCAGCGTTATCCTCGACTGGGTGGTCGGCCATTTCCCAACCGATGATCACGGTCTGGCCAAATTCGACGGAACCGCGCTGTATGAACACGCCGATCCGCGCGAAGGATACCACCAAGACTGGAACACCCTGATTTACAACTTCGGCAGAAACGAAGTGAAAAACTTCCTGCAAGGCAACGCCCTGTATTGGATAGAACGTTTCGGCTTTGACGGTATCCGCGTTGACGCGGTGGCTTCGATGATTTACCGCAACTATTCGCGCAAAGACGGCGAGTGGATTCCGAACCAATACGGCGGCCATGAAAACCTCGAAGCCATCGCTTTCCTACGTGATACCAACACCATGTTGAAAGAGGAAGTTCCAGCTGCAACTGAAATTGCCGAAGAATCTACTTCGTTCGCCAATGTGACTCGCCAAGAAGGTTTGAACTTCAGCTTCAAATGGAATATGGGCTGGATGAACGATACTTTGCGTTACATGATGGAAGACCCCATCAACCGTAAATATCACCACAACAAAATGACTTTCGGCATGATGTACCAGTACAGCGAGAACTTCGTCCTGCCGCTTTCACACGATGAAGTCGTGCATGGCAAACGCTCGCTGCTCGGACGTATGCCCGGCGACTGCTGGCAACAATTTGCCAACCTGCGCGCCTACTACGGCTTTATGTACGGCTTCCCCGGTAAGAAACTGTTGTTTATGGGCAGCGAGTTTGCACAAGGCCGAGAGTGGAACTACAACGAAGGACTGGATTGGTTCCTGCTGGAGCAAGAGGGTGGCTGGCACAAAGGCGTACAAGACTTTGTGCGCGAATTGAACCATATCTATAAAGACACCGCGCCGCTTTACCAATTGGACCAATGGCCTGAAGGTTTTGAGTGGTTGGTTGCCGATGACGGCGACAATTCCGTATTCGTCTTCGAGCGACGCGACCGCGAAGGCAACCGCGTTATCGTGATCAGCAACTTCACGCCAGTAGTACGCGAAGGCTATCGCTTCGGCGTAAATTCTGCCGGCGAATACCGCGAAATTCTCAATTCAGACGACCTACATTACAAAGGCAGCGGCGTTTCTGCCGGCGCAACGGTGGAAACAGAAGAAGTTTGGTCGCATGGCAAACCAAATTCCCTGTCTGTTACCGTACCGCCGTTGGCAACCGTTTACCTGTATCAGGCGGCAGTCAAAGAAGAAGCGTAAATCAACTTTGAGGGTGGGCATCATGCCTGCCCAATCAGCTGAAAATTAAAAGATAGTGATATCAATATGATTCAAGGCCGTCTGAAAGATTTTCAGACGGCCTTATATTGGACACGAAACCAAATACATACCAAGGAATCATTCTATGACTGCCAAATCATGGCATATCGAGGAAGGCAAGCCTTATCCCATGGGTGCGACCCTGACAAGCAAGGGCGCGAATTTCACCTTGTTTTCCATCAATGCCGAAAAGGTCGAATTGTGTCTGTTTGATAAGGATAAAGAAACCCGTTTGGAGATGCCTTCGCGGCGCGGTTCGGTATTTTACGGATTTGTGCCGGACGTTAAGGCAGGGCAGCGATACGGTTTTCGCGTGTATGGACGTGAAAACGCAGAATACGGCTCATGTTTTAATCCCAACAAATTGCTGATTGACCCGTATTCCAAAAAAATTGACGGCAAACCAAGCTACCGTACCGCCGAAGAAATGGCATGGTTCAGGCCGGAAGATGAACGCGACAATGCCGCCGTTGCGCCGAAAAGCGTCGTGATCGGACGCAGCCGATTTAATTGGGCCAAAGATTGCCGTCCGGAAATACCGTGGGGCAAAACCGTTATTTATGAAGCCCATGTCAAAGGGTTTACCAAGCAATTCCCCGATTTGAAATATGCAGGCACTTATAAGGCCTTGTGCGATAAACGGGTTTTGGCCTATCTACAAGAGTTGGGGGTGACAACGGTCGAGCTGCTGCCGATTCATTATCATCTGGACGAATACCATCTTCAGCAGATGGGCTTGAGCAATTATTGGGGTTACAACACTTACTCCCATTTTGCCGTCGAGCCGTCTTATGCCGACAATCCCGAGCGTGCGGTGGCGGAGTTTAAACAAGCGGTCAAAGCCTTGCATCAGGCTGGTTTGGAAGTGATTTTGGATGTCGTGTACAACCACACGGCAGAGCAGGACGACAAAGGACCGATGCTGTGTCAGCGCGGTATCGACAACACCTTATGGTATTGGCACACCCCTTACGGCAATTATGAAAACTGGTCGGGTTGCGGCAATACGCTCAATATTGTCCGTCGCGACGTTACCCGTTGGGCGGCAGACAGCCTGCGCTATTGGGCTGAAGAGTTTCATATTGACGGCTTCCGTTTCGATTTGGGAACCGTATTGGGACGCGAGCCCGATTTCCAATCGTATGGCCGTTTTTTCCAAGTCCTGTATCAAGACCCGGTTTTGGCTGGTTTGAAGCTGATTGTCGAAGCATGGGACATCGGCGAGGGTGGTTATCACTTGGGCAATTTCCCGCAACCTTTTGCTGAATGGAATGGCCGTTTCCGCGATGATATGCGCGCATTTTGGTCATGGGAAAGCGGCAATTTGGGCGCATTTGCCGAACGCTTGGCCGGGTCGTCCGATATTTTCAACCACAGCGGCCGCCACCCGTCTGCCAGCATCAACTTCATCACTGCACACGACGGCTTCACTCTGCGCGATTTGGTCAGCTACAACGAAAAACACAACGAAGCCAACGGCGAAAACAACCGCGACGGGCATAATGAAAACATCAGCTACAACCACGGCGTAGAAGGCGAAACCAATGATGAAGAAATTTTGCTCAACCGCGAATACACTTCCAAAGCGCTGCTTGCCTCCTTATTTTTATCCAACGGTACGCCCATGCTTTTGGCGGGCGATGAGTTTGGCAACAGTCAGCAAGGCAACAACAACAGCTATTGCCAAGATAATCCGATTACATGGTTGGATTGGCAAAATGAGTCCCATGTGTTGCAAGATTACACTCAAGAGCTGATACGCGTCCGCAGCCGAATCAAGCTGCTGACAGATGATTACTGGTGGGAAAAAGAGCGTGTGCAATGGCTCAATGCGGATAGCAGCCCGATGACCGAATATTGTTGGCACAACAGGGGCAGTAAAGCGATTCAGGTTGTTTTGGACGATGAGTGGCTGCTGTTGGTCAATGCCAAACGTAGTCGTCAGTTATTTAACCTGCCTCAAGGTAATTGGGAAATTTCTTGCGTACCATCTGAGAAATTTAATTACGAAGAATCAGGAAAATGTGTTGTTGAGCATATGGGGATTTGGATTTTACATAAAACAAATTAAATGAGAATTAAACTATTTGTTGATTAACTCTTTGATATTTTGTCAGTATTTTCTGATTTGCAGCTTAGTAGTATAAATTGAAAATGCCAATAAGATGATGAATGGTTTAACTGTTAATTGAATGTTTTATAAAGAAAAATATATCCTTTTTTTGAATCTTTCCGCTATAATCTCCTTGGTTTGTAACAAATCTACGCACCATTCCTTTTAGACGGCCTGTTGCCGTTGTCAGGCCGTCTGAAAACCGAGTTTCGTTGTTTTTAATAAAACCATCAGGCGCGTTGTCCAGTGCCTCACGCTAGAGAAAGGCTTCCATGGCTAAGCAAAAACTCCCCATCTCCGGCTACGATTACGTTATGCCCAAACCGGATGCAGAAACCATCCGCAAGTCCATTGTTTACAAGTTGATTTTCATCTTGGGCGTCGATCCTAAAGAAGCAACTTCACACCAATGGCTCAACGCCGCCATGTTGGCCGCACGCGACCTGATTGCCGAGGATTTCCTCAAAACACGCCGCGCCCACATCGACAACAGCAAACGCATGGTTTATTACCTGTCTATGGAATTCCTGCTCGGCCGTGCGTTTGTCAATGCGCTGATTAACGAAGGCGTTTATGCTGAGTTTGAAGAAGCCTTCAAGCAACTGGGCAAAGAATTTGCCGATGTCTGCGAACAAGAAGAAGATCCGGGTTTGGGTAACGGCGGTTTGGGCCGTCTGGCCGCCTGCTTCCTCGACTCTTTGGCAACCCTGCGCATTCCTGCCATGGGCTACGGCATCCGTTACCAATACGGTATGTTCAAACAAGAAATCGTGGACGGCCAACAAGTTGAAAAACCCGATTTGTGGCTCGACCAAGATTTGGCATGGCAGTTTGCCCGTCCGAACAAACAATATTCCGTCCGTTTCGGCGGCCAAGTATTGAACTTGGGTAACAAAAAAGAATGGCAGCCGAGCGAAGAAATCTCCGCTTGGGCATACGATGAAATCATTCCGGGCTATGGCGGCGAATGTGCCAACCCATTGCGCTTGTGGACTGCGCACGCAGGCAACCTGTTCGACCTTGCCGATTTCAACCGAGGCGACTATGCCTCTGCCGTTCGCGCACAAAACAGCGACGAAAACATCTCGCGCGTCCTCTATCCGAACGACTCTACCGATTCCGGCCGCGAATTGCGCCTGAAGCAAGAATACTTCTTGGTTTCCGCTTCCGTTCAAGATATTGTTGCCCGCCACAAATGCCGTTTCCCAAGCATCCGCACTTTGGCGGACGAAGTCGCCATCCACTTGAACGACACCCATCCGGTGCTCGCTATTCCAGAATTGATGCGCATCCTGATTGACGAAGAGGGCATCGAATGGACTGAAGCATGGAATATGTGCTGTAAGATTTTCTCTTACACCAACCACACATTGATGAGCGAAGCCTTGGAAACCTGGCAGGTTGACCTGATGGGTCGTCTGCTGCCGCGCCATTTGGACATCATCTTTGAAATCAACGCTTACTTCCTCAATGCCTTACGCGCCATCGGCAACTTCGACGACGACTTTGTCCGCCGCGTATCCATCATTGACGAAACCCACGGCCGTCGTGTCCGCATGGCATGGCTTGCCGTGATCGGTTCACACAAAGTCAACGGCGTGGCTAAAATCCACTCCGATTTGATGACCACATCCATCTTCGCCGACTTCGCCAAAGTATTCCCGGAACGCTTTACCAACGTAACCAACGGCGTCACTCCGCGCCGCTGGATCAACATCGCCAACCCGGGCCTGACCAAATTCTTGGACAAACATCTGGGCAACGAAGACTGGCGCCTGCATTTGGACAACCTGACCAAGCTCAACGACAAAGTGGACGATGCCTCCGTACAGGCAGAATTCGGCGCAGTGAAAAAAGCCGCCAAAGAGCGCCTTGCCAAATACATCGAAACCGAGCTGGGCATCAAGGTTAATACCGATGCACTTTTCGACATCCAAATCAAACGTATCCACGAGTACAAACGTCAAGCGTTGAACGTGATGCACATCGTCGACCGTTACAACAAAATCCTGGAAAACCCGGATTTCGATTGGCAGCCGCGTGTGTTCATCTTTGCCGGTAAAGCCGCTTCCGCCTATTACATGGCGAAGAAAATCATCCGACTGATTAACGACGTTGCCAAAGTCATCAACAACGACACTCGTATCCGTGACCTGATTAAAGTCGTTTACATTCCAAACTACAGCGTCAGCCTTGCCCAAATCATCATCCCGGCCGCCGATTTGCACGAACAAATCTCACTGGCGGGTACAGAAGCATCCGGCACCAGCAACATGAAATTTGCCCTCAACGGCGCAATCTGTATGGGCACACTGGACGGCGCGAACGTTGAGATTTTGGAAAAAGTCGGCGCGGACAACTGCTATATCTTCGGTAACACCGTAGAACAAGTCGAAGAAATCCGCCGCAACGGTTACGACCCGTTGAGCTATATCGAGCGAGACAGCGACCTGCGCCGCGTCGTCAACCAAATCAGCCAAGGCACTTTCTCTCCGGAAGAGCCAAACCGCTACAACGACGTGTTGCAACCATACGGCGACTTCTATCAACTGATGGCCGATTTCCGCAGCTACATCGACACGCAATACAAAGCGGACGAGCACTACCGCAACGTATCCGCATGGCGCAAATCAGCCTTGATCAACATCGCCAACATGGGCTTCTTCTCATCCGACCGCTCCATCGCCGACTACTGCCGCGATATTTGGTACATCAAACCATTGAGCGAAAAAGAATTGCCCGGCAGAAATTAAGCGTTGAGCAGATAGCGAAAGCCGATACATCGGAAAGGTGTATCGGCTTTTTTCAGACGGCATGAAATAGAAACGAGTAAAACAGTATGGTTGTATCGCTGTTTTAGCGTATTTCGAAATGACTCAATTTTAAAATCGATATTTAAAATTTAGTAACCATTCATTCTGACGGTAGCGGTAATGTGCTGTATTGCTATGGGAGATTGAGCGTCTGAAACGAAATTCAGGATACACGCCTTTAAGGTTCCACTGCGGAAAGCCCACAGCGGCTATCATTATGTATTGATTGTCGCGCCGCCGTTTGTTGTCGCTGACAAAACTTGCCGCATCATAAAGACTGCGGCGGTGAAGCAGGATGGCGTTGAGGTAAGTACCGCTTGAAAAAAAACTATACGCTCCCAGCCGTGTTGTATATTCCTTGCTGGAAGAAGATTTTTCGGGATAGGCTTTGCGTGTTGCATCAAAGTTGGCGAACAGGCCGCTTTTCGATGTGAGAGAAAATTCTGTCCCCGCGCCCAGTTCGTATTGTTTGTAGTCGGCAAAATAATCTTTGCTTTGTCCGCTGTATCCGGTCTTTTTCGCTCCGGCACGGGCATTGACACGCCAGCGCGGGGAGAGTGTGCGCGACCAGTCGGCATCCACACCCCATGCGCGGTAGTGGGTGTGGCGGTTGCGGAAGTCGTATTCGAAATAGGGCAGCAGGGAAAAGGAGGAGCGTGTGTCGGCATAGGCATATCCCGCGTACAGCGAACTGTTGTGATAGCTGTAATCCGGCATGGCTGTCGAATCTTTGTCTTTTTCCGTGTAGCGGTTGCCGTACAGTACACCGCGCACCAGTACGCCGTGATGTCCTTTGAGCGGGACGGTTTTTTCGGCAGTCGCGCTATAGGATGAGAAGGTCGAATCCGTTGGTGCGGGCAGGGTACGCTCCATCAAGCACATGCCTGAGATTTCCCACACGCATTGGTTGATGCCGTTGCCTTGGTTTACATTGCTATTGTAGCCGTAGCCGAGGCTGATTTGGCCGTGCCAGTGGCGGCGTTTGCCCAGTTCGGATAGGTAGTTTTCCACGATGGGGCGGGTTTCAGCAGGAATATCTGTTTTCAGAACTTTTTCAAATGCGGCAGCGGACTCTTTGTTTTGGTTGTCTTCGGCATAAAACCGCCCCGCTTCGAGCAGCAGGCGTAGGTTGTCGGGTTCGGCTTCCAAGGCCGTCTGAAAACTGTTCCCTGCCGCGCGGAAATTCCCTTCGTCCCGTTTTTGCAGCGCATCGGCCAAATGAATCAGCGCGGGTTTATGCTGGGGCAGTTTGGCGTAGCGGGCAGCGAACTGGCGCACCTTGTGCCACTGCCGCGCGTTGAGGGCGTGGTAAATCGCGCTTTCCAGCTCTTCCGCCGTATCGCCGACTTGATAGACTGTACCGTCTATCATGATGTAGCCGTCGTTTTCCCCCACTTCACCGCGTGCCTGTTCCGTGTCCAGCCAGCCGCTTTCGCGGTATTGCTGCGTTTGGCGGCTGCTTTCGTCCAGCAGGCGGCGGCGTTCGTCCGCGGCATCGTCGGACGGAGCGGCAAGGCATACCGTACAGAGCGGTAGAAAAAGCAGGCAGAAGTGGTGTTTCATGGGATGGGGTCCTTTGGGCGGAGAGGCCGTCTGAAAGAAGTCGGATTTGATAAAACCAAAGCGGGATGCAGACTATGGTCAAGCTGCATCCCGTTGTATTCTTGACAATTTGGGCTTATTATTTGCGGCCGCCGAAGGCTACATCTTTATCTGCCCCCGCGCGATCCACGATACCGGCCAAGGCTTCCGCACCGTTGCCGTAGAAACGGCCGGTAATATGTTCGTTTGCCTTGCCGTTGTCAAATGTGCCGTTGCTCCGAATATTGGTACCGGCGAAGTTTACACTGTCGCCTGGACGGGAGATACTACCTGTCAGTGAACCTGACCCTGTTCCGTAGTTGGCGGTAAGTGTACCGGTATAGAAATCGTTGCGGCCGGGAGTGTGTTTGTTCACGCCCAATACATTGTATTTAGCATTAACGAGTTTCGGCATATTTCGGGTCGGATTGTCGCCCACATACCAAACGGTGCGTTTGCCATCCGCCATATTCAAATCGGTGCTGTTGTCAGACGGGTTGCCCTTGCGTGGTGCCCATTCGCCGAAGAACACGTTGCCGTCGCTGCCGTTCATACCCGGCACCTTGGCGATGACCAGGCCGCCGAATTTGGGTGCGGCGGGAATGGCCGGGTTGGCCATCTGGCGCACGCTGTACACTTCGGTGTTGTGGGCGCGGTTTTCATACCACACCTGTCCCAACGGCGGATTATAGAACCAGCCGATTACCGGTTTCACATCCTTTAAGGTCAGATAATGCGGATTGCGCGTGCCGTCCACATTAGCATAGGGGTTATTGCCGTTAATCGGAACTTTCTGTGTGCCCTGTTTATATTTGATACCGATATGTTTAACCGGGCCGTTTTCCAGATTGATGGAGTTTGACCAACTATGGCCGTTGTCGGTACTGAATGCCAAGCCTGCCTTGCCTTTACCAAAAGGCTGACTATCGGATTCACCGGGTTTGACTGTTGTTGGCTTCTTGTCTATGTTCGTTTGACTTGAACCACCTTCTGGAGCGGCGACGGCTACGCCAAAAACGCCGCACAGCGTCGCGGCCAACAGGGTTTGTTTGAAGATAGACATAATAAGTCTCCTTTTTAACATTAAGTGAATAACAACAAACATCCGCTTTATTGCCGCCGGCTGGCGGAAAAAACGGCAAAAAGCCTTCCCCTGCGGGGCGGTTTGGTTTGTGTATCCCTATGTCCGGCGCGTTTGCCGCGCCTGTCGTTATCCGTCCGGCTAAAATTTCGCCGTCAGCCCGAAGGTAACCGTCCTGCCCGGCCCGGGGGCGGGCACGTTACTCATCGGGTCGAGGTAGTAGCGGTTGGTCAGGTTGGTGATGCCGAGATTGACGTTGAGATTTTTGTGTACCTGATAGCGGCCGTACACGTCCCATGTCAGCGAGGGGTTCCAATGGTAGGGCTTGCCGGTGCTGTTGAAGATATGCCCCAAACCCCGCTTCAGCAGTTGGTCGTATTGCTTGGTGTTGACGCGGCTGTGGTAGATGCCGCGCAGGCCGAATTCGAGTTTCTCGCCCAAGGCGCGCATGCCCGCATCAAGGTTGACCGAATACTTCGGCTGAAGTGCCTGGTAGCCGCGTGTGCTGCCGTAGCCTCCTTCAATGCAGACCGGTATGCCTGTGTAGCCGTAGGGGTCGAAATCGAAGGCCGTGTCGCGGTCGCACATCTGCTGTTTCAGGCGGTAGGTCGCGCCCAGCGCAGCGAAGAAGCGGCCGCTGTCGATGCGGCCCTGCCATTCCAGTCCGGCGGTATCCTTGCTGTCGTATTGCACGGTGCGAAAATGGTCGGTGGTCTCGATCACGTTCCGGATGCGGTTGCGGTAGTAGGTCAGGCGCATATCGCCTTGGCGCAGCCGGGCAAAGTGCGGTGCGAAGTTAAAGTTGTAGCCGATTTCCAGGCTGCGGCTGCGTTCCGGCTTAAAGCGGAAATTCGGTGCTTTGGGCGATCCGACATAGGCCAGGTCGTTGTAAAAGCTGCCGACTTCGTACACGCTGGGGAAGCGGGTCATCTGCGCGTAGCGTACGAACAGGCGGTTGTTGTCGGTCAGGTCGTAGCTGACGGCGACGGTCGGTGCCCAAGCATGGGCGCGTATCGGTTTGGGCTGCGCCCAGTATTGCTCTTCAGTGTAGTGTTTATTGATAATCTTATGTCCTGATCCGGTATCACCGCCGGTTTCCGGATAACCGACACCCATATTGGATAGTTTTCCTGCTTTGTAATGATCAAGACAGGTTGTTACGCTATTTCTTATACAGTTCTCAGAATTCCCCAACCCTGCCCAATATCGGTAATGTGACTGATTCAATCCCTGTGGATTGGCAACCTTTTCCTGATAATTTTTCACAAAATCATGGAAATGTTCGGGCAGCGAACCGCTGTCCAGCTTGCCGTTCACAAACGGCACATATACGGGGCGCACCCGGTACAACGGATGATTTTGAGAATTATTACCATAATAACCTGTACCGTCACCATAAGCAAGCCCGTCACTGCCGATATATTGATACTGGTCGTATACCTTATATTCCGAACTATTATACTCTTTCGGCAGTTTATAGCGTGCGCCGTGCGCCTGCATAGCCCGGTCGGCAGCGGCGATGGCGGCATCATCGCCTGACTGGTGGGCACGTCGGCTCTGTTCGGATACCGCGTCCCAATCGCGCCGCTCCCGATCGCCAACCAGCTCGAAATATGGGATGTACACACCGTCCGAATAAGTGCCGCTGTCGCCACCTCCGGCCTGATAGCGTGGGTCGCGGCGGGCGCGGCCTTCGGCCAGGGCGGTATCGAAGCCCCTGAAGTTGTGGTAGCGGATGCCGGCGGAGATTTTCAAACGGTCGGTGGCCTGCCAGTCGAATACCAAGTTTGTTCCCCATTCGCGCCGTTTGCCACCGCGTGGGCCGGCGATTTTCGTCATGCCGGTGGCCATGCCGGCAAGATTGAACAAATCCTGAGAGTTAACCACATCCACTTCTTCCTCAAGCTTCTCGTTCTGATAGTCGGCGGACAGGGTCATGTTCAGGCGCGGGTGTAGGCGGAAGCGGTTGTTGAGGTCGAAGCCCGTACGGCTGACGCGGGTTTTCTGTTCTGCTCCGGAAAGCACACGGTATTGTCCGTTTTCGTTGGGCAGGATTTTCATCACTTCTTCTTTGCTCAAACCGTTGATGCCGTAATCGTTCAGCAGGCTGCCGCAGCTGCTGTAGTTGTCAGCATAATCTGGCGGAAGTTGTCCGCGTTTGGTACACCAGTACCAGGCATCGTAATAGGGGTCGGGGCGGGCGGCAGACAAATCCATGCCGCCGCTTTGGTGGCGGGTGGTATTGGTTTTGATGCGCCACAAGTTGGCCTGCAGGTCTATCCAGCGGCTGTTTTCGGGCTTCCAGTCCCAGCCGAGTTTGTAGGTGTCGGTGCGGATATTGGAATCGATACTTTGCATCTGCGGCGACAATGATCTGGGGCGGCTGCTGGGGTTGTGCTCTTCCATATTCATCACATAGGTGGCGTGGAAGGGGTTGATTTCACCGAAGCGCACATCGGTGCGCATATACTGCCAGCCGAGTTTATGGTTGCCAGGCAGATGCCAGTTGTTTTTCAGCAGCAGGGTTTTGGTTCTGATGTTGCTGTTGAACACTTCCACGCCGGGATGGTAGACCTTGGCCATATTGGGTACGAAGGTGGCGGAGTTTTTGCAGTCAAATTCGCTGCCGCCTTCATCGCCGCATTTTTGCAGGTCGTATACCGGATTGTGCAGGTAGCCTTCCGCACCCTTGCGTCCGGCAAAGTAGTTGCCCTTGTCGCGGTAGCTGTAGGCGGCCAGGCCGTCTGAAAGTTCGGTTTTGAAGGCGGCGGCGGCCATATAGCTGCGGTCATTGCCGAAACGCCAATTGTCGCGGCCGCTTTTATGTTTGGGCGGGGTCAGGCCGTCGGCCACCAAGGCCTGCGGGCTTTGTTTGCCGGTATGCGGGTCGACGCCGCCGCCCGCGCCGTCGGCCGTCGCGCCGAAGGGCAGGGTTCGGTAGTCTTCCCAGCCCAGCCATTGGTTGAGGTTGTTGGCCTGTTTGTTGCTGTTGTTGGAGAACTCCGTTTTCAGTTGGAAGCCGAATTTTTTTCCTTCGGGGATGATGTCGGCGGGTTCTATGGTGCGGATGGTTACCGCGCCGCCCACGCCCGATTTCACGCCGCGCGTGAGGGCGGGACTTTTTTCCACCGCGATGCTGCGGAACAGGGCGGGATCAAGATAGTTGCGGTCGCCCACGCCGTAGTTGTTCATCCATACGTCGATGGTTTGTTCGGTGCCGTCTATGGTAACCGGGATACGGCCTTTGCCGGTGATGCCGCGTATATTGGGCGTAATCGCGCCGCCGGCGGTGCGGGTATTCATGTTGTATACGCCGTTTAGGCCTTTGAGTACGTCGCCGGCGGATTGGACGCGGTAGCGTTCGAGGTATTCTTTGCCAACATAGGCGTTGGAGACGTTTTTGTAATACACATCGTCCGCGCCTTTTTGGTCGTTGGTACGTTTGCCACTGACAACAACGGTATCCAATTCTTGGTATTGTTCGGGTTGAGCTGAGGTTTCGATGACATTAGCAACGGTTAATGTGCTGAATGCGCTGGCAAGGCTGAGAATGATTATTTTGGGTTTGGGAGTAAAAGCAGACATAGTTTCTCTTTGTTAAGAATTTAATATAAGAGGTTAAAATACTCTTTTATATAAAAAATATAAAATTTTTAAATATTATTAATATTTATCTAATAATTGATTATGCTTATCATTATTGAAATAATCTAATAAATAGTCTTTTCTATTGTGATTTTATTTGGATCATATTCAGATAAATAGAGATATGAAAAAGCCGTCTGAAAACTTTCAGACGGCCTTTTGTTTCATTTGCTTTGAGAGTTAATCAAGCAAGATTATTTTTCAGCTTCTTCAAAGCCAACGACTTCGAGGCCGAAGCCGGTGAGGCCGGTGAAGGATGACGGTTGACCGAGGACGCGCAGTTTTTTGACGTTGAGGCCGGCGAGGATTTGTGCGCCTATGCCGTAGCTTTTGCTGTCCCATTTGTAGGCTTGGTTTGCACCTTTGGGCAGGGTGCGGTCGAGCAGGGTGGCGCCGTCTTCGGTGCGGTGCAGGAGGATGACTACGCCGCTTTCGGCTTGTTGAATGCGCTCAAGAGCTTTGGGCAGCGACCATGAGTGGCGCGGGTTGGTTTGGATGAAGTCCATGACGCTAAAGGGTTCGTGGACGCGGACGAGGGTTTCTTCGTCGGAGGTTGGTGTGCCTTTGACGAGGGCAAGGTGGGTTTCGCCGGAGAGTTTGTCGACGTAAACGTGTTGTTGGAACTCGCCCCACGGGGTTTGTACGGGTGCGTTGCCCATGTCTTCGAGCAGGCTTTCGGTACGGCTGCGGTATTCGATGAGGTCGGTAATGGTGCCGATTTTGAGATTGTGTTCTTCGGCGAATTTCATCAGTTCGGGCATACGTGCCATGGTGCCGTCGTCGTTGATGATTTCGCAGATGACGGCGGCGGGAATCAGGCCGTTCATTTGTGCCAGATCGACACCGGCTTCGGTATGTCCGGCGCGGACAAGTACGCCGCCTTTTTGGGCACGCAGTGGGAAGATGTGGCCGGGTTGGACGATGTCTTCGGGTTTGGCGGATGGGGAAACGGCGGTTTGAATGGTCAGGGCGCGGTCGGCGGCGGAAATGCCGGTGGTAATGCCGTGGGCGGCTTCGATGGAGACGGTAAAGTTGGTGCCGTATTGTGCGCCATTTTTTTGGGTCATCATGGGCAGGCCGAGTTTTTCGACCATTTCGCCGTCCATCGGCAGGCAGACCAGGCCGCGTGCGTTTTTGATCATAAAGTTGATGGCTTCGGGGGTAACGAATTGGGCGGCCATCAGCAAGTCGCCTTCGTTTTCGCGGTCTTCGGCATCGGTGATGATGACCATTTTGCCGGCTTTGATGTCTGCTAGGATTTCGGGGATGGTGGAGATGTGGGACATGGTATTTCTTTCTTGGCTGATGGTGGGGGCGTGGCGGTCTTGGTGGTCTTGATCCAGCCACATGTCAGGCATATTGGCTGCCTGCTCGATTTTTCGGGCTTTTTTCTCGCCGAAAGATTTGTTTTTCAGCAGGGCGGACAGCTCGCCTTGGTTGATGGAGATGGCTTGGGCAAACTTGGTCTGCTGGCCATTGTGGTGTTGTGTTATCCATTGCCGTAGGTTGTGGCGGCGCAGGTCGGTGGTATTCATGATGAGATGAAATTGAATTGTGTGTAATGGATTGTAGTCTTGTCTTTACTAAAAGGCAAACTTTGTTTGTTGGGATTTTTTATTACTTTTTGGTAATATTTTTTAATGTTTCAGACGGCCTGAGTATGGCTTGAAATTGACGGTTTTGGGAGAATATGAGGAATGTTTTGATGATTATTTTAACGGGGGATGTTTGAAATGAAAATGCTTGGGCGCGGATTGGTCGTGCTGGTGTTGTGTGCGCTGACGGCTGCGGGCAGCTGGTTTTATGCCCTTCATGGTCAGAACGAAGAACATCAGATTTTATCTCGCGAAGGGGTTTTGATGCAGATTAAGCAGATGAACCGCTTGGAAAGTACGGCATTTTATATCGATACGATTATCCGTACGGAGAAAAAAGGGGATTGGCGCAGGCTGTGGCAGGATTCGCAAAGCGGTATTTTTATTGTGCGCGGCAAGGTGTTGGCCGGTTTGGATTTGGACAAGTTGAACTCGGACAATGTCAATATTGTGGACGACAAGGTATTGATCAGTCTGCCGGCGGTGGAAATCTTGAGCGTGGATTTGGAAAATATCGAAGTGTACGATATTCAGACCGGCTCGTTTAATTTGCTGCCTATGGATAAGTCGGTATTCAAGACGGTGCAGGAAGAAGCGAAACGGCAGGTATTGCAAAGCGCGTGTAAGGCTGAGATTTTGGAACATGCCAACCGTCAGGCGCAAATGCAGTTGGAAAACCTGTTTGCATTGACGCAGACGAAGGTGTCCGTTTATCCGGCTGCGGTAGGGAAATGCGGTTAAATGGATTGCTTGAAAAGATAAGGCCGTCTGAAAAATTTTCAGACGGCCTTTGTTTCATTAAGCCATTATCCGCGTCGTAAAACGGCGGTATTGATGTATTTTTGAATACCGGTGGCAATGGCTTGGGCGCATTGTTGGCGGAATGATTCGCTGCCGAGCAGCCGCTCTTCGGTAGGGTTGGAGAGGAAGGCAGTTTCCACCAAAATGGACGGAACATCCGGCGCGCGGAGGACAGCGAAGTTGGCTTCGTCAACGCGGCCTTTGTGCAGTTGGTTGAGTTTGCCCAATTCGGTCAGGACGGAATGGCCGAGCTTGCGGCTGTCGCGCAGGGTCGCGGTTTGGGTCATGTCCAAAATGGCGTTGTCGACATTGGGGTTGCCACTGGTTTGTACACCGCCGATGGCATCGGCGTTGTTTTGGGTTTGGGCAAGGAATTTTGCCGCCGAGCTGGTCGCGCCTTTGGTATTGAGCATATATACGCCGGTACCGCGAGCGGACGGGCTGGTAAAGGCATCGGCGTGGATGGATACGAATACGTCGGCATTGCGCGCACGGCCTTTGGCAACGCGTACGCCCAATGGGATAAAAATGTCTTCGTTGCGCGTCATGAATACGTTGTAACCCAAGGCTTCGAGGCGTTTTTTGGTTTCGCGTGCGATGGAGAGTACAACGTTTTTCTCTTTGAGGCCGCTCGGGCCGATTGCGCCGGGGTCTTCGCCGCCGTGACCGGGATCGATCATAATCACGGGACGGCGGTTGCCGCCGCTGCCGCGGTTGCTTTTAGGGGCAGGGGTGTCGTATGCGATATTGGTATTTTGACGTTGTTTTGGGATATTGCCGTTGAGCAAGGCCATCATCGGGTCGTTGGCATCTGCGCCGTGCGGATAGAGGTCGATAACCAAGCGGTTTCTGAAGTTGCCGACGGGGGCGAGCGCAAAGACTTGCGGATGGGTGCTTTGTTTGAGGTCGATGACGATACGCACGGTATTGGGCGTATTTTGACCGGCACGAATGCTGCGGATAAAAGGGTCGTTAGACAGCACTTTGCTGGAAATGCCTTGCAGGACGCTGTTGATTTCCGCGCCTTGAATATCCACGACCAACCGGCTGGGGTTGTCCAACATAAAATGTTGGTATTTCATTGAGTGGTTGCTCTCAAGGGTAACGCGTGTGTAGGCGTTCGCCGGCCAAATGCGGACGGCAAGGAATTGCGCAGGAGAGGCCGGTTTGGCCAATGCAGCACCAACGGGTGTGAGGGTGAGAAATAGTCCTGTGCCTTGACGGAGAATGTGTCTTCTAGTTAATTTGACCATGATTCTAAACTTTTTCGGCCTTGGTTTGTGTGGGCGGAAAAGGTGCAGGTTCTGCCCTTATCGGTGTACGTCAATGTAATGGTAATGTCTGCCGGAGGCGTGAATTCCCCACCTTGCTGCGGCCATTCGATGAGGCAGACGCTGTCGGGCGCAAACAATTCGTCCAAACCGGCATCTTCCCATTCCTCGGGCATGGTAAAGCGGTAGAGGTCGAAATGGTGGAGGGTGAATGTATCCAGCGGATAAGATTCGACAATGGTGTAAGTCGGGCTTTTGACTGCGCCCGTATGTCCCAGTCCGCGCAAAATCCCGCGTGTCAGCGTGGTTTTGCCTGCACCCAGCCCGCCTTCAAGATAGATGGTCAGCGGAGCGGAAAGCTGTTTGCTCCATTTTTCACCCAGTTTCAGGGTTGCTTCTTCATCGGGCAGAAAACGGGTGTACAGTCCGTTTGAGTGCATGGAATAGGCCTTGTCGTTCAAAAGGCTTAATTATGATGGAATTGGCGGCGTTTGCAAACCTGATAGACGATAAAGTTAGATAAAGATAGTGTTGAGGCCGTCTGAAAACGGAATTCAGACGGCCTTTAATGTTAAAATGAAAACATCCCTCACAAAATTGCGAGACAGCTTATGCCTTTATCCATAGACGAACAATTATTGCCGCACCGCAATGCCATCGACAGCATTGATGCGGAAATCCTCCGTTTGCTCAACGAGCGCGCCGGTCATGCGCATGCTATCGGCGAATTGAAAGGGACAGGCGCGGTGTACCGTCCTGAACGGGAAGTGGCCGTTTTACGCCGGATTCAGGATTTGAACCGCGGCCCTTTACCTGATGAATCAGTTACTCGGCTGTTTCGCGAGATTATGAGCGAATGTTTGGCGGTGGAGCGTCCGCTGACGATTGCTTATTTGGGTCCGAAGGGGACATTTACCCAGCAAGCTGCCATCAAACATTTCGGCCACGCCGCACACACCATGGCGTGTACCACCATCGACAACTGCTTCAAACAAGTCGAAACGCGTCAAGCCGATTATTTGGTGGCGCCGGTAGAAAATTCGACCGAAGGCTCGGTGGGCCGTACTTTAGACTTGTTGGCAGTAACTGCGTTGAAAGCCTGCGGCGAAGTGGTTGTCCGCATCCATCACAACTTGTTGCGTAAAGACAGCCATGAAATCGGCGGCATTACCAAAGTTTTCGCTCATGCCCAAGCCTTGGCGCAATGCAACGACTGGCTCGGCCGCAACCTGCCTAATGCCGAGCGTATCGCCGTAGCCAGCAATGCAGAAGCAGCGCGTCTGGTTGCCGAATCTGACAGTCCGAATGTAGCCGCTATTGCCGGACGTATCGCCGCGGAAATTTATCAGTTGAGCTTTGCCGCCGAGTGTATCGAAGACGAACCGAACAACACCACGCGCTTCTTGGTGATGGGTCATCAAGAAACCGGCCGCAGCGGCAACGACAAAACCTCTTTGGTCGTCTCCGCGCCCAACCGTGCCGGTGCTGTTACTTCTTTGTTGCAACCTTTTACTGAATTAGGCATTTCCATGACCAAATTTGAAAGCCGCCCAAGCAAATCGGTTTTGTGGGAATACCTGTTCTTCATCGATATCGAAGGCCACCAAAGCGATGAAAATGTCCAAAAAGCCTTGCAGCTTTTGGGCGAACGCGCTTCCTTCGTGAAAGTTGTCGGCTCTTATCCGACCGTTGTTTTGTAAGGATTATTGGGCATTAAAGGCCGTCTGAAAAGTTTTCAGACGGCCTAAATCATGTTCTCAATAGTTGCCATTTATACAACATTATTGGCAGATTGATGTCAGTAAGTTTGCATGATTGGAAATGAACACTCTATAATCCGAACGTTTTTAATATTTTTATGCAAAGAAAGGAGCAAGCCATGACACGCAATACTTCAATCCGCTCAATCACATTCTTTGCAGCCCAAGCGTCGGTCTGATTTTCGGATAACGCTTTTCGCATTCCATGTCGCCCGCTTTGGGCTGCTTTCCCTACGATTATCGGCTAGAAACCAGGCCGTCTGAACATTTCGCAGACGGTGGATATTTATTGTCATCTGTTGTCGGTTTCTATCCGTTTTAAAGAAAGCATAAACACATGGGCAATTATCCCCATCATATTCAAATTATTGCCGATTCAAATACATGGATTGAAGGCAACGCTGTTGCACAGCTCGAAACCACCGCCCGATTACCGCATATGTTACGCGTTGCCGGAATGCCGGATTTACACGCAGGGCGCGGTTATCCGGTTGGTGCGGCATTTTTCAGCGACCGTCATTTTTATCCTGCTCTGATTGGGAACGACATCGGTTGCGGCATGGCGTTTTGGCAGACCGATTTACGCGCAGCCAAACTTAAACCGGCCAAACTCGCCAAACAGCTGGGCAATGTCGATACGCCGCTAGACAAAGACGAACAGGTCGATTTATTAGGCGACGCTGTCGATATGCGCCAATTTTCAGACGGCCTTGCCGTAGGTACGATTGGCGGCGGCAACCATTTTGCTGAGTTGCAAACTGTTGATACTGTTTATCGCGCCGATCTACTTCCGCCCGATTTTGATGAAAATCATCTGCAACTGTTGGTGCATAGCGGTTCGCGCGGATTGGGCCAGCAGATTTTGCAACGCCATATTGCCGCCTTCGGGCATCAAGGTTTGGCGGAAGAGGGCGAAGCGGCGGCAGCCTACCTTGCCGAACACCAAGCAGCCCTGGAATTTGCCAGACTTAACCGCCGTTTGATTGCGGCCAGAATGCTCGACCGTTGGCGCGCAGAAGGAACATGTCTGCTCGATGTCCATCATAATTTTTTGGAACAAGCCGAGATTGATGGCACGACCGGTTGGCTGCACCGAAAAGGCGCAATGCCCACCGATAAAGGCTTGGTCATGATACCCGGCTCGCGCGGCGATTACAGCTATCTGGTCCGACCTGCCGAAGATTGCCAAATTTCGTTGAACACCTTGGCTCACGGCGCAGGTCGGAAGTGGCAGCGCGGCGAATGCAAAGGCAGGCTGTCGCACAAATATACTGCCGACAGCCTGCGCCAGACCGAATTTGGCAGCGTAGTCGTTTGTCAGGATAAAGCTTTGATTTTTGAAGAAGCGCCGCAGGCTTATAAAAGCATCGACAGCGTTATTGCCGCGATGAAAAACGCAGGTTTGATTGAATTGGTCGCGCGGTTCAAGCCTGTTTTGACTTATAAAACCGGCGGCGAGTGTGGAGCGTAAAGATGGAACAGAATACACCATTGATTTATCTGCAAATTTCCACTGCGAAAGGGCCGGCAGAGTGCCGTATATTTGCCCGTTTCGTCTTGGGCAAGCTGCTTGCCGAAGCCCAAGCAAATGGCATTGATGCCGAACTTGTTACTGAAACATCCGATAAGCACGGCATTTTGTCGGCAACGCTCAAATTGGAAGGGCAGAAAGCCGAAAGCTTGGCGCAAACTTGGCAGGGGACGCTCCAATGGATTTGCCCCAGCCCTGTCCATCCGAAACATCCGCGCAAAAATTGGTATATAGGTGTTTTCCGCTTGCCCGATATGCCTCAGATGTATGAAATGCCGTCTGAAAACGGAATCGAGTTTCAAACCTGTCGTTCGGGCGGCAAGGGTGGGCAACATGTCAATAAAACCGAAAGTGCCGTCCGCGCCACCCATAAAGAAAGCGGCATTTCCGTGCGGGTCGAGAGCGAACGCAGCCAGCATGCCAATAAGAAATTGGCGGTCATGTTATTGGCGCAAAAGTTGGCGGAGCATCATGCAGGACAAGCTGGAAATTTTGCGCAGGAGCAGCACGCGCAACTCTATCAAGTTGAGCGAGGCAATCCGAAAAGAACGTTTGTCGGTACTGCTTTTAAGGAGAAGTAATTTGCCTGCCGGATAAACGGGCATAGTGAAAACATAAATCAAAGGCCGTCTGAAAACGTTCAGACGGCCTTTTATCGTTTTATCGATTAGCGTTCGCTTAACGCTTGTTTCATACGCGTGATCGGTTTGATCAGGTATTGGAAGATGGTTTTTTCACCGGTTTTGATGTCTACCGTTGCGACCATGCCTGGAATAATCGGCATAGGTTTGCCGTTTTTGTCTTTCAGGGAGTTGTTTTCGGTTTGGACGAGAACACGGTAATAGACTTGGTTCGGATCAAGTTTCAGGTCGTTGGCACGGTTTTGCATGGAATTGCTGACGGTATCGGCGCCAACGAGGGTAACTTTGCCTTCCAAACCGCCGTAGATGGAGTAGTCGTAGGCACTGACTTTAACCAATGCAGGTTGGCCTGCGCGGATAAAGGCGATGTCTTGCGGACGGATATAGGCTTCGACCAGCAGTTTGTCGTCAACTGGGACGATTTGCATGATGTCTTCGCCTGCGTTTACAACGCCGCCGATGGTGGTGACTTTTATGCCTTTGACGATGCCGCGCATAGGCGCGCGGATTTGCGAGCGTTCAACCGGGTCGGCACGCATGGCAACGTTTTCTTTGGATTGCGCCAGCTCGGATTCGGCTTGCAAAAGTTCGTTGTTGGCATCGGCTTTGTAGCGGTTGCGGCGTTCGGAAATTTGGGTGGCCAAGTCGGCAGACTCACGGCGCATTCTTAAAAGTTCGACTTCGGAAACATAACCTTCGGAAACAAGAGGAGCAGTAATGGCAATCTCTCGATCAAGTGCAGCTTTACTTTGGGATAGGCCGTTGATGGCATCCACCATGACTTGGCGGCGTGCTTTGTAGGCGGCAATTTCGCGACGGCGAAGCTCAGGGCCCACGCTTTCTGGGAAGGAGAGCTTGGTACCGTAGGCTTCAGCTTTAAGGCGGGCAATAGTGGCTTCGAGGTTTGCGACTTTGGCTTCGCTTTCGCGCAAAACGGCGGAGCTGCGCGTGTCATCGAGCTTCATCAGAACCTGATCTTTCTCGACCATGTCGCCTTCTTTAACCATGATTTCGGTTACGATGCCGGGATCCAGGCTTTGGATTACTTGCTCACGGCTGCTGGGAATGATATTGCCGTTGCCACGGGTCACTTCTTCGACAGGGCTGTTGTAAGCCCAAATAACGAAGACAATCATCAGAATAAAAAACAGGATGATGACAATAAACTGGCCACTGTGTTTTTCTTTTTGAAGGGCGGCGTTGAGGTCGTTGATAAGGTCGAGATCTTTGGATTTGACGTTGTTTTCGCGGCTCATAATCGTGTGTCTTTATTGTGTTTGGTGGATTTTAACCATTAGGGCAGGCTGTCTGAAAGGGCAAGTAGGTTTCAGACGGCCTTTTGCTTTATTGTGCTGCCGATTGAGGGGCTGTGGCAGCTTGTTGTTGCTGTTGTTGTTTGACGTTGGCTGCTTTGGCCTGTTCGTTTTGCATGAGTTTTTGCAATACCAGGTCACGCGGGCCGTCCATCACGACTTTGCCATTGTCCATCACAATGATGCGGTTGACGATTTGCAGCACTTGCGGACGGTGGGTTACCAAAAGCATAGTGCGGTTGCGGCCCCATTGGGCAATGGCATTGAGCGCCATTCGTTCGGTAGCCTGGTCCAGGCTGGTGGTCGGCTCGTCCAGCAAGACGACTTTCGGGTTTCGCAAGGTCATACGCGCCAGGGCAATGATTTGTTTTTGACCGCCGGACAAGCCCAAGCCGTCTTCACCCAGAGGCATATCCAAACCACGCGGATGGTTGCGGATGATTTTGTCGAGGCCGAAGCGGTTGAGCGCATTCAGCAGGTCTTGGTCGGTAGAGTAGCTGCCGGTACGTGCCAAGTCCATGTTTTCACGCAATGTGCCGAGAAACAGGCGTGGCGATTGGCTCAACAGCAGGACTTGATCGCGCAGGAAGTTGGGGTCAAGTTGGCGCATATCGACGCCGTCAAGGGTAACGTTGCCTTTTTCAGTGTCGTACAGACCGCTGGCCAGTTTGAGCATGGTGCTTTTACCGCTGCCGATACGGCCCAAAATACCGACTTTTTCGCCCGGCTTGATGGTCAGGCGCAAATCTTCGACGGCGCTGTTGTTGTCGGCTTGATATTTGAACGATACGTTTTCAAAGGTAATATTGCCTTGAACGTTGTCCAAAGTAATATATTTGCGTTCCGGGTTGCGCTCGATAGGGCGGGTAACGATGTCGTTTACTCCTTTGAGGGCAAGTTTGGCCTGTTGGAAGCGGGTGGCCAAACCAGCGATTTGTGCCAATGGCGCCAAAGCACGGCCGGATAGAATCACGGAGGCAATCAATGCACCCATGGTGATGCGTTCCGCATGGTTGTCGGCATGAATCAGATAGGTACCGACGACGACCAAGAAGACGGTATTGAGCTGCTGCATGGCAACGGCGAAGTTGACCATGAAGTTGCTGGTGTCCTTGACTTTGATGGAAGAAGCAGAAGTTTTGGCGGTGTATTCATCCCAACGTTGTTGCGCCCAAGATGTGGCGTTGTTGGTTTTCAGGGTTTCGATACCTTCGATGGCTTCAACGGCAAGGCCGGAGCGTTGCGAACCTTCTTTCATTGATTCGTTGATGTGGCGGGAGAGCGGGCGTTGTACGACAAAACCGACAATCACGACAATCGGAATGATGGTCAGGGGAACGAGTGCCAGTTTGCCGCCAACCATGGAAATCACGAAGATAAACAGCAACAGGAAAGGCAAGTCGACAATAGTCAACAAGCTGGCACTGGTCATGAACTCGCGCACGGCTTCAAATTCGCGCAAATTACTGGCGTATGAACCGGAAGAAGCAGGACGGTCTGCTAGACGCAATGCCATCACGCGGCGGAACAGGGCCGAGCTGATGATCAGGTCGGCTTTTTTACCGGCAATATCGGTCAAATGACCGCGAATCATCTTGGCGACAAATTCAAACAAAATCGCCAAGACCACGCCGATGCTCAATACCCACAAGGTTTCATAGGCTTGGTTGGGAATCACGCGGTCGTACACGTTCATCACATACAGGGAGCTGACGAGCGCAAGGAAGTTAATGATGATAGTGGCCAAGATGACTTGGTAGTAGTAGCTGCGGAAACGCCAAATGACTTTCCAAAACCATGCTTTGGGCAAATGGTATTCAGGCAGTTCCGAGCGCATATCGGTAGCCATTTTGGGTTTGATAAACCAGCAGTAGCCCAAATACAGGCCGGAGAGCTGCTCATGGCTGAGTTCTTGTTCCAAACCGTCAACCTGGCGGATATGGTATTTGCGCTCTTGGCCGGAGCCTTCGATTTGGGTGATAACCGCTGCTTCTTCGTTGTGCAGGATAATCATGACCGGCACGGCGAGCGAGGGGATGTCTTCTAGATTGCGTTTGGATAAGGTGTTTTCAAAGCCGTGGCTGCGCAGGACTTCGACCAGTGAGTGATAGTTGACCTTGAGCTTTTTGTCACGCACGACTTCGGCGGACAAAGCGGCTTCGGATACGGGCGCACCCAAAAGGCGGGTCACTAAAACGATATGTTCAATGATGGCTTTCATATTTTTTCGCGTAATGTTTTTGGTTTAACCGGCGGATATGGCTTTATTTTTGTGCCAAACCGACCCAAGCGGAGATTTTGGCTTGGGTATTTAAATAGTCGAGCGCCGCATCGCGGAAATCGTTGCGGGCGGCAACATAATCCTGCTCGATGGAGGATAACTCACTGTATGCGCTCAAAACGTCGGTCAGCGTACGTCTTGCAACTCTAAATTGCATTTCATAGGCTTTGATAACATCTTTTTGAGCAAGAATATGTTGAGCTGTTAATGCGGTGCGCTGTTCACTTTCCTGCATATCGATGGCCGACGTTTGAACGCGTTCGTTCATATCGCGCAGGATTTGTTCGGACTTGGCCTCTGCGGCAATCAATGATTTGGCATTGCGCTCTACATTGTGTCGTGCGGCAATATCCAGCACATTCCATGCAACGTTTAAATAAAGCTGTCTGGTGTTGCGCGTTGCACTGCCTTCCAAATTGAGGGCAGGCAGGCGTTCGGCTTTGGACGCATCCAAATCTGCACGGACGCTGTCGCGCTCGGCCAATTGCGCCTGATAGGACGGATTATTGTTGCGGTTGGGGTTGTTGAAGCGTTCGCTGATGGATTTTGCCGTGTCGTTTTTAAACGGATCTTCCAAATCGTTGGCAGTCAGCTGGCGCGAGGTATAGCGGGACAGGCGGCTCAGCGCCAAATCCATGGTGCGGCGTTGTTGGGCGATAATGTTGGCTACTTGCAGCTGGCGTGCGCGCGCTTCAATCAGTTCAAAGTGGCGGCCGGCATCCTGTTTGACGATTGTGGTCAGGGTTTCTATGAGGGCGTTATGACGCGCCAAAGTCTGTTCGTTGAGGATCAGGGTTTCTTTTGCACGCAATGCGCTCAGATAAAGGCGGCCGATATCGCTGCCCAGCTGCTCTTGGCTTTCGGTGTATTTGTGTTGATAGTATTCTTCGCGGCTGCGGTCGCGGCGGACGGCGGCTTCAATCGCACCCCATGAGTAAATGTTCACGCTGCCGCGCACGCCGATACCGTCATCCATATCGTTGCTGTTGTATTTATTGTGTTGCGCCAGCACTTTCGTGCCGGTCAGGGTAACGACAGGATAATGGCGCGCGCGCGTGGCTTTGGTCGTGCTTTGTGCAGCTTCTTGAGTGGCTTTGGCTTCACGCACAATCGGGTCGCTGATTAAAGCGTCCCTGAGGATGTCTTGCAGGCTGTATGCAGAGGCCGTCTGAAACGGCAACAGACAGCAGGCGACGGCAACGGCCGATGACAATAAACGGGGCTTTGTGGGGGAAGAATAAATATGCGACATGATTTTTAACCAAATAATTTATATCTTATCGTTGTCTGTATCGGGTATCGCCTGAGGCATGACTGGGCGAATTTTGAACGAGAACACATACATTTACAAAGCATAGAGTATTTTTTCCAGCTTTTCACAATATTCTGATGAAAGGTCGAGATACATGCCTTAAAGTATATTATTGCAGAGCGCGACTATCGTTTCTAATGATTTTAATGTAAAAAATCTATCAAAAAGGCCGTCTGAAAGGATTTCAGACGGCCTTTTTCAACCTTAATCCTTACGTTGCAATACAGCGGCAAAGAAGCCGTCGGTTTGGTGTTCTCCGGAGTTGAGGCGCAGGTATTTTCCGGTATCCAAATCGACCTTCAGGCTTTGCAGAAGTTCGGTGCAGTTGACGAGTTCAAACTCGGGATGTTCGGACAGGAAACGTTCGACTTGCAGCTCGTTTTCTTCCGGCAACACGCTGCAGGTGGCGTACACCAAGCGGCCTTGCGGTTTCACCAGTTTGGAGGCGGCATCGAGGATGCTGTGTTGCTGTTCCAAAAGGTTGGCCACGGTCTCGGCGGATTGGCGGTATTTGAGGTCGGGATTGCGGCGTAAAGTACCCAAACCGGAGCAGGGCGCGTCCACCAATACACGGTCGGCTTTGCCTGCCAGTCGGGCGATACGGGTATCGTGTTCGCTGCTGATGCGTTCGGGGTGGATGTTGGTCAGTCCGGCGCGGGTCATGCGCGGTTTGAGGTTGGCAAGGCGTTTTTCGGCGATGTCGAAGGCGTAGATTCTGCCTTTGTTGGCCATTTGTGCGCCGATAGCCAAGGTTTTACCGCCGGCTCCGGCACAGAAATCGACAATGATTTCGCCGCGTTTTGCGCCCACCAATAAGGCAAGCAGCTGGCTGCCTTCGTCTTGGACTTCCAGCGTACCGTCCAAAAACAGCTCGTGTTTGTTAAGCGCGATTTTGTTTTTCAGGCGGATACCCCAAGGCGAATAAGGCGTGGCCTCTGCATCGGCACTTTCGGCTTGCAACAATGGCAGCATTTTATCGCGTTTACCTTTCAAGGTATTGACGCGTATATCGAGCGGGGCAGGTTGGTTAATGCTGCGGCCGAAAGCGAGGATTTCTTCTTCGCTCCAATGCTGTTGCAGTTGTTCCACCAGCCATTGCGGCAATTCTGCGGCGGTATTCAGACCGTCTGAAAACTCGGTTTTGCGGGCTTTCAAATTGCCGAGGAACTTTGTTTCTTCTTCATCAAGCAGGTCTTTGATTTGGCTGATGTTGGTGCTTCTGCCGAGAACCAGTGCAGCCAGTGCGGCTTTGCGCGGCTGCGCGTGCGGACGGCGCAGGGCGGTACTGATTTTTTGATAGTGTCGCAGCGCGGCAAAGGCGGTTTCGGCGATTTCGTGGCGGTCTTGGCGGCCGAGCTTTTTGTGTTCGCGGAAATAGGCGGAGAGGACGGCATCGGAAGGCTGTTTGAAAGTCAGCATTTCAGCCAAAACTTTGGCGGTATGGTCGAGTTGTGCGGCGTTCATAATGTAATGGGTTCTCTTAAAGTTGGTAAATGGTTTCAGACGGCCTTCATGATGCGTTCGATTTCGTGCCAAAAGCCGTCCGGCCGTAATTCCAAAACGGCAATTAAGCCTTGGTCGATACGGCGGATTTCGGTTTCGTTCAATGTTTCGGTTTTGGCAACACGCGCAGGTGCAAGATAGGCCATGCGGTCGAGTAGATGGTAGCGGGCTTCTTGGCGTTCAAACCCGTATTCCGCCCAATCTTGAATATAGATGCCGCGCCAACCGTATGGATTAAGCGGCGGCTCAAAAGCATGGAAACCTTGTGGAAAAAATCCGATGCCGCGCACGATGGAAGCAGGGAGCGGATTTTCCGACAGACCTTGTGCGGTTAAGGTTGTTTTGCCTTGCAGCGTATGCAGTAGCTGGGATTGCTGCACCAATTTGGCGGTCTTGTCCGTCAGCGTGTCTTTAGGATTGAGGCCGCGCAGGTTTTGCACTTGGTCTCCGCCGTAGTATTTACACGCCAGCTCGATATGGTAGGGCTGTTGGTTGAGGGAAACGACAAAATCAGCGGCGCCTAAAGTTTGGCCGTCTGAAAAAACGGGCAGATTGTATGCGTGCAGCTTGGCGTGCGGCGCGTTGGCAAACCAGAAAGCCAGCAGCTCTTCGGCATAAATGCCGAGACGGTGGCCGAATGGGGCGCGTTGGGCGAGGTAATCCTTCAGCGGAGCGGGAGTGGCGTCCAATGCCAAAAGGTAACGGAAACCGTGTTCCCCCAATAGTTCGCGCACGCTCAATTCGCAACCGCTTTGCCACAAAGGCGGCGCAGACAGCAGCGAGGCGAGGTCACGGACGGGTTGGCTGGTGAGTTTCCACCATAATGCATCTAGGGCGTAATTCATGCTTATCCGAATATCAGTCATGCCGTCTGAAAAGCTGGAAATGTTTTCAGACGGCCTTAATCAGTCTTTTTTATGGATGCGGTGGCTGACGGTATTGAAAAAACCGCGCAGGATATCGATGTCTTCGGTTTGCGTATTGGCGCGGCCGAACAGGCTCTGCATACGGCGTATCAGGCGCTCGCCGTTACGGCGGTTGAAAAAGCCGATGTCGTGCATCACGCTTTCCATGTGAGCGACCATGCCTTTGATTTGCTCGTGGGTCGCGGCGTGGTCTTCTTGTTGAAGATGGGTCATGGGCGAATCGGTTTGGCTGAAGATTTCGTAGCACACGACCTGCACGGCTTGGGCAAGGTTGAGCGAGAAATAGTCGGGATTGCCGTTGATGGTCATCAGTCGGTTGCAGGCTTGGACTTCTTCGATGCTCAAGCCGAAAGTCTCGTTGCCGAAGACCAGCGCCACTTTCTCGCCGCGGTTGGCGGCCTGCAGTAATTCGGGTACCAAGTCGCGCGGGGTTTGCAGTGGGGCGGTGATTTCGCGACGGCGGCTGGTCAGGGCGCAGGCGATGGTGGTGTCGGCAAGGGCTTCGTCCAAAGAGGCGGCAATGGTGGCATTTTCCAAAACGTCTGCCGCGCCGGAAGCGAGGATGAAGCTTTCTTCCGGTAATTTAAACGATTGAGGATGCTCCGGGTCAAACACGGGCGGATTTTCCGTCATCGGCGTTGCCATCAGATTGGGAGCGACGATGGTCAGTTTGTGCAGACCCATTGTTTTCATGGCGCGCGCGGCGGAGCCGATATTGGCGGGATGGCTGGTGCGCGTGAGGATGATGCGGATGTTGTCCAGATAAGCGGGCAGGGCAGGTTTTTCGGAAGTCATGTTTTGTTTTCTGTTTGTACGGGAATCAGGTATAATGCGCCATCTTTTTGTTTTCAGACGGCCTTTTTCCATGCCGTCTGAAATGTTCTTTAACAGCATCGGAAACGATTAACAGCCTCTTATGTGCCTTGTTCGGCACATTAGGGCGTATTTTACCTGAATTAGGAAGAAAACCATGAATCCGTTTTTAAATACCGCTTTCAAAGCCGCCCGTAAAGCAGGGCAAATGATGATTCGCGCCGCCGGCAATCTGGATGCCGTCAAAGTAGACAGCAAAGCATTCAACGACTTCGTTTCCGATGTTGACCGCAGCTCCGAGATGATTTTGGTGGAAGCGCTCAAAGAAGCCTATCCGCATCACAAAATCACTTGCGAAGAAGGCGGCTCCCACGGTAAAGCCACCGCCGAGTACGAATGGATTATCGACCCGCTCGACGGCACAACCAACTTCCTCCACGGCCATCCTCAATACGCCATCTCTATGGCACTCCTGCATAAAGGCGTGTTGCAAGAAGCTTTGGTGTACGCACCTGAGCGCAACGATGTATACATGGCCTCCCGCGGCAAAGGCGCGTTGCTCAACGACCGCCGCATCCGTGTCTCCAACCGCATCGAATTGAACCGCTGCCTGATCGGTACCGGCTTCCCTGTTGTCGATCAAAGCATGATGGACAAGTATCTGGCGATTTTGAAAGACTTCTTGGCAAAAACCGCCGGCGGCCGTCGTGAAGGCGCGGCTTCTTTGGATTTGTGTGCCGTTGCGGCAGGCCGTTTGGACGGTTTCTTCGAGTTTAACCTTAAACCTTGGGATATTGCCGCCGGTGCATTGATTGTCCAAGAAGCAGGCGGCATCGTTACCGATATGTCCGGTAATGAAGGCTGGTTGGAAAGCGGCGACATCGTTGCGGCCAATCCTAAAGTATTGGCGCAAATGCTGAAAATTATTTCTGAACACCAATAAGCGTTTGTAGGGAACGGTCTGTATTTATCGTGGCAGGTCGGATTCTCAACAATCGGTAAAAGGCCGTCTGAAACCTGAAATAGGGTTTCAGACGGCCTTTTGTTTTGTTGTTAACGGATTCGGATAAAGGCTGAAAATATGGCTTTTAGAGGAGGCGTTTTTTAATTTTGTCTGTATTTTCTATTGCTTCGCAGTTATGATGTGAATACGTTTGGCTGAAATAATGCCGCATGCAATCATAAAAATAGAAAGCAGAGGAGAATAATGAAACGAGATTTTGAAGCAGTAAAACGTATTGTCATTAAGATTGGAACCAGCTCTTTGGTATTGCCAAACGGTAAAATCAATTTGGCAAAAATCGACCAACTGGCCTTTGTCATTTCCAGCTTGGTCAGTAAGGACAAAGAAATTGTGCTGGTGTCTTCCGGCGCGATGGGCTTTGGGCTGAATGTCCTCAATATGGAGAAACGTCCGGCGGAAATGGCGCAGCAGCAGGCTGTTTCCAGCGTCGGCCAAGTGGCCATGATGAGCCTTTACTCGCAGATTTTTTCCCATTATCGGATGACAGTATCGCAAATCCTGCTGACGCGTGATGTGGTCGAATATCCGGAAAGTTTGGCAAACGTTACCAATGCTTTTGAATCCCTGCTTTCCATCGGCGTCATCCCTATTGTCAATGAGAACGACGCGGTCAGCGTGGACGAGATGGACCATGCGACCAAGTTCGGCGATAACGACCGTTTGTCGGCAGTTGTAGCGAAAATCGTTAAAGCCGATTTGCTGATTATGTTGTCCGATATCGACGGTTTGTTTGATAAAAATCCGGCCGTTCACGCCGATGCCAAGCTGCGCAGCCATGTGGCCGATATTACCGAAGAAATTATTGCTTCTGCCGGCGGCTCGGGCAGTAAGTTTGGTACGGGCGGCATGCTCAGTAAGATTAAGAGCGCGCAGATGATGTTTGAACATTACGGCCAGATGGTATTGATGAACAGCGCCAATCCGCGCGATATCCTTCAGGTTTTAGATGGCGCGCCTATCGGAACGTGGTTTGCACAAGAGAAATAGGGAGGTTTTATGAGCTATATCGAACAGTTGGGCAAGAATGCTCAAAAAGCCAGCAAAACGTTAATCAGCTTGGGAAGCGTGGAAAAAAACAATCTGCTGCATCAGGTTGCGGCGGCGTTGGTTGAACAGGCTGAGATGATTTTGGCGGAAAATGCCCGCGATTTGGCCGCTGCAAAAGAAAACGGCATTTCGGACATTATGCTCGACAGGCTGCGCTTGAATCACGAACGCATCAAAGGCATTGCGGAAGGCGTTGGGCAGGTTGCCGATTTACAGGACCCGATTGGGCAAGTTGTCCGCGGCTATACCAATCTGGACGGTTTGAAGATTGTTCAGAAACGCGTGCCTTTAGGCGTGGTTGCCATGATTTTTGAAAGCCGCCCGAATGTTTCGGTCGATGCGTTTTCTCTGGCCTTTAAAACCGGCAATGCCATTATTTTGCGCGGCGGTCGCGATGCCATCCATTCCAACACCGCATTGATTGCCGTCATCAGGCAGACTTTGGTAAAAGCGGGAATGGATGCCGATGTGGTGCAGCTGGTCGAAGATACCAGTCATGCCGCTGCCGAGGAATTGATGCAGGCAGTCGATTATATTGATGTACTGATTCCGCGCGGCGGCGCGCGCTTGATTCAGACGGTGAAAGAGAAATCGAAAGTTCCCGTCATTGAAACCGGGGTCGGTAATTGCCATATTTATGTAGACGACAGTGCCGATTTAGAGATGGCGGTCGATATCGTCGTGAACGCCAAAACGCAGCGTCCGAGCGTGTGTAATGCCGCGGAGTCTTTGGTTGTTCATGAAAAGATAGCGGAAGTGTTTTTGCCCAAACTGGAAGAAGCCGTTGCCAAAGTACATCCGGTCGAATTTAGAGCTGATCAGGAAGCATTGCGTATGTTTAAAAATACTGTTTTGGCAACCGAGGAAGATTACAGTACCGAGTTTCTTGACTATATTATGTCGGTCAAAATAGTGAAAACAGTGGAAGAAGCCGTCGATTGGATTAACGGCCATACGACGCATCACTCGGAAGCGATTGTGACCCAAAGCATTGCCCATGCCGAGTTTTTCCAAGAAAGCATTGATGCGGCGGCGGTTTATGTCAATGCGTCCACTCGGTTTACCGACGGCTTTGTTTTCGGATTGGGCGCGGAAATCGGGATTTCCACCCAAAAAATGCACGCTCGCGGCCCGATGGGTTTGGAAGCGCTGACTTCGACCAAATTCTACATCAACGGCAACGGTCAGATCCGACGTTGATAAACGCCCCTCAACTTCATCAATTTGCGTATAATGGCGGGAAATTTGATTTTCCCCGAACAACCGATTTAGTAAAAAGGAACACACCATGTCCTCTATCCACGATCAAATCAAAGAAGTCGTTACCACACACCGCGTCGTATTGTTCATGAAAGGCACGAAGCAATTCCCGCAATGCGGCTTCTCTTCCCGTGCCGTACAAATCCTGAATGCGGCAGGTTGCACCGACTATGTAACCGTCAACGTATTGGAAAACGATGCCGTACGCCAAGGCATTAAAGAATACAGCGACTGGCCGACCATCCCTCAACTGTACGTTAACGGCGAATTTGTCGGCGGTTCTGACATTTTGATGGAAATGTACGAAGCCGGTGAACTGCAAGAATTGCTGAAAGCTTAATCATCTGCAATATTCCGTAATGTAAAATTGTTGACAAAGGCCGTCTGAAACCCTGATTCAGACGGCCTTTCGCATGAATACGCACTTTGCGCGCCATGCGAAAAAAAGTATAATCCCCCTCCATTAACGCAATTCGGAAAATCAACATGAACGTTACCGTTATCAACCACCCTTTAGTCCGCCACAAACTCACGCTGATGCGTGAAGCGGATTGCAGCACTTACAAATTCCGCACGCTTACCACCGAGTTGGCACGTCTGATGGCATATGAGGCCAGCCGTGATTTTGAAATTGAAAAATACATTATTGACGGCTGGTGCGGCTCTATTGAAGGCGACCGCATCAAAGGCAAAACACTGACCGTCGTCCCGATTTTGCGTGCCGGTTTGGGTATGCTTGACGGCGTACTCGACCTGATTCCGACTGCCAAAATCAGCGTTGTCGGCTTGCAGCGCGATGAAGAAACTTTGAAACCGGTTTCTTATTTTGAAAAATTTGTCGACAGCATGGACGAACGTCCCGCGCTGATTATCGACCCGATGTTGGCGACCGGCGGCTCTATGGTTGCCACCATTGACCTTTTGAAAGCCAAAGGTTGCCATAACATCAAAGCATTGGTATTGGTTGCCGCGCCGGAAGGCGTGAAAGCCGTCAACGAGGCGCATCCTGATGTAACCATCTACACTGCCGCGCTCGACAGCCACTTGAACGAACACGGCTACATCATTCCCGGTTTGGGCGATGCCGGCGATAAGATTTTCGGTACACGTTAATTGAAATGTTTAAGGCCGTCTGAAAAGTGTCAAACCTAAACTTTCAGACGGCCTTGTTATATGGTTTGCTTTAAAACCCACATCAGAAAGGACAATCATGAGCTTCCAAGACAATCTGGCCGCCATGCCTGCCATCGATCATTTAAGCGGCTTGGATATTCTCGACAAAGAGGGCAATGTGGTTCATCACATTCCCAATGCACCCGGCAAACAAGGCTCGCTCAAGCTTTACCATGCTTTGGCACAAGAGTTTGGCGGTAAACTTGACGCAGCGGCGGCAGAACGCGGCCTGGCATGGTTTGCCGAACATGTTGCCGATGCCGAAGCCAATCCGGGCAAACATCCGAATATTGATTTGCTGTTTAAAGTAAAAGCTGAAAATATCAGCCTGACTTTGAAACCATTGGCTGCTTAACCGATACAAAAAAGGCCGTCTGAAAACAATTTTCAGACGGCCTTTTTATATGCTTAAAGTCTTAAGCGATAGAGGCTTCAACGAATGCAGTCAGTTGGCCTTTAGCCAATGCGCCGACTTTGGTTGCAACGTTTTTGCCGTTTTTGAACACCATCAGGGTAGGGATGCCGCGAACGCCGAATTTGGCAGGAGTGGCTTCATTTTCGTCGATGTTGATTTTAACGACTTTCAGACGACCTTGGAATTCGGAGGCAATGTCGTCCAAGATTGGGGCGATCATTCTGCAAGGGCCGCACCATGGTGCCCAGAAGTCCAGCAATACAGGTACGTCGGATTTCAAAACGTCTTGTTCGAAGCTGGCATCGCTGGCGTGGATAATCAATTCGCTGCTCATGTTTGTTTCCTTTTAAATCGGGATTAATGAATACGTTGTTCAGAATAGTGGCAGACAGGGAAAATTTCAAGTGCCGCCGCCCGGTAATAGTTTTTTTGAAATGCGTCTATCGTAATCCTTAAAGATTCAGACGGCCTCTTGAACCATGTGGCCGGAGTGGGCAATCAAATGGCGCATGTAGTCGCTGCTTGGATTGGCAAACACATTTTCGCATTCGCCTTCTTCAACGATTTTGCCGTCTTTCAACACCATCACGCGGTGGGAAATGGCGCGGATGACGGCGAGGTCGTGGCTGATGATGATGAAGGCGAGGCCGTATTCTTTTTGCAGGCCGCTGAGCAATTCAAGGATTTGTTGTTGCCATTGGACATCAAGCGCGCTGGTCGGTTCGTCCAAAACGAGGATTTTCGGGCGGACAATGATGGCGCGGGCGATGGCGAGGCGTTGGCGCTGGCCGCCGGAGAATGCGTGCGGATAGCGTTCGAGTGCGTCTTCGGGCAGGCCGACTTGTTTGAGGACTTCTTGAACGCGGCGGCGCATTTCTTCGCGCGGCATTTCAGGTTCGTGTACGCGTAAGGCTTCGGAAACGGTATCGAAGACGTTCATACGCGGATTGAATGCGCCGAACGGGTCTTGGAACACCATTTGGATTTCGCGGCGCAATTCATGTCGCCATGGCTCGCCGTTGATGTTCAGGCTGCCTTCGGAATCGATAAGGTGCATAACGGCTTTGGCCAGCGTGGTTTTGCCGCAGCCACTTTCGCCGATGATGCCCAATGTTTCCCCCGATTTGAGATCGAAAGAAACGGGGTTGAGAATGGTTTTGTCGCGTTTTTTAAACCAGCCGTCTGATTCTTTGACGGAAAAGGCGATTTGTTCGGCCTTAAGGACGGTGGCAGGATTTTCAGGCAATGGAGCCACTCGGCGCGTTGTGCCGGCGTTGAGCAGCATTCTGGTGTATTCGTGCTGCGGATTGGCGAAGACTTCGGCTGCTTTGCCGGTTTCGAGAATACGGCCGTCACGCATAACGGCGACATCGTCGGCAAAACGGCGCACAAGGTTTAAGTCGTGCGTAATGTAGAGCATGGTCATGCCGTGTTCTTCCTGCAGGCGTGAGAGCAGGTCGAGAATTTGGGCTTGAACGGCAACGTCTAAAGCAGTGGTCGGTTCGTCGGCAATCAGAAGCTTGGGCTGGGCTGATACGGCCATGGCAATCATGGCGCGTTGGCGTTGGCCGCCGGAAAGTTGGAAAGGGTATGCCTGGGCTTTTTGCTCGGGCTGGTGGATACCGGTTTCGTCTAGGAGTTCGATAGCGCGCGCCCATGCCTGTTTTTTATCCAAACCCAAATGCAGGGACAGGACTTCGGCGATTTGTTCGCCGACGCGCATGACGGGGTTGAGGGCGGTCATGGGTTCTTGAAACACCATGCCGATTTCGCGGCCGCGCAGTTTTTGCAGGGCACGTTCGGGCTGGGTCAGCAGGTCGGTTCCGCAATATTTCAGACGGCCTTCAAAGGTAACCATCGGATTCAGGCGCATAATGCCTTGCGACAATACGGTTTTGCCGCTGCCACTCTCGCCGACCAATGCTAGTTTGCGGCCGGGTTGCAAGGTCAGGTTGATATCGTGCAGGACTTGCTTGCTCGGAAAGGAGCCGTTTAGGTTTTCGATTTCGAGTATCGGTGTCGTCATGGTCGTGGCCGTCTGAAAATTTTGTTGATGACAGGTTTTCAGACGGCCTGCATGAATCAAGGGGCCGTCTGAAACAGCGGTTTAGTCTTGAAACTGTTCTTTGAGTTTGCGTTTTAACACTTTGCCGGTGGCATTGCGCGGCAGCTCGTCTTGGAAGATGACTTGTTTGGGGATTTTAAAGTTTGCCAACAGGCCGCGCAGGTGGCTGCGGACTTCGGCTTCTTCCAGTTTCATGCCTTCTTTGAGTTGGATAAAGGCAATGATTTCTTCATCGGCGTATTGGTCTTTCACGCCGATTACGGCAGCGGCCTCCACGGCTTCGAGCTTGTAGATGGCTTCTTCGATTTCGCGCGGATAGACATTTTGGCCTTTGGAGATAATCAGGTCTTTTTTGCGGTCGACGATGAAGATAAAGCCGTCTTCGTCTATGGTGACGAAGTCGCCGGTTTTCAGCCAACCATTGACAATGGTTTCATCAGTGGCGTCAGGCATATTGAGGTAGCCTTGCATAACCGAGCCGCCTTTGATGATGAGTTCGCCTACTTCACCGCGCGGCACTTCGATCAATTCGTCATCGACGGCTTTCACGGTCAAACCGGGCAGGGCGACGCCGACGCTGGCGGTTTTTTGGCGCTCAGGCGTATTGACGGCAACTACGGGCGAGCATTCGCTCAAACCGTAGCCTTCCAGCAATTTGGCACGCGGGAATTTGGCTTTGAAGTCGTCAATGGTTTGTCCAGCCAGAGGCGCGCCGCCGCTGATAAACAGGCGGACGCGGTTTAACCATCTGAAATACCAAGGAATTTTGGCTTTGCTCATGGCTGTGTAAATAGCCGGTACGCCGAGGAAAATGGTAGCGCGTTTGAGCAAAACCTGTTTCAACACGTTGGAGAACGGGAAGACGGATTTGACCAAAATAATCGAGCAGGCTTTGTATATCGGCAGCAAAACCATGGCAGTCAGCGTAAAGCTGTGGAACATGGGCAAGAAGACGACGAAGCGGTCTTTTTGAGAAATTTGGAAAATTTGTTCGACGCCCGAAAGGTTGGAAAACAGGTTGCTGTAACTGATTAATGCGCCTTTTGGGTGGCCGGTTGTACCGGAGGTATAGATAATGTGCGCCAAATCGTTGACGGACGGCTGACGGCTCAGATTCGGCTTGCCGGGGAATGTACGCGCGGCATCGAAATAGCTGTCATCGTCACTGGCGGCGTTGGTTTCGCCAATCCAGATGATTTTATTGACTTTGGTTTTGGCTTTGATGTTTTTGAGTTCTTTGGCCAACGGCGCGGATGCGAACATGAAGCGTGCGCCGCAGTCATTGAGGATGTAGGAAAATTCTTCGCTTTTCAAAAAGACGTTGAGTGGGACGGCTACCGCGCCGATGGAAGTAATGGCGAAATAGGCGGCAATAAATTCGGGAGAGTTGGAAACGACAAGGGCGACTCTGTCGCCATATTGTACGCCTTGGTGTTGCAGATAGGCGGCGACGGTTTCTACTTCGCGTTTGAGGGAGGAATAGCTGATTTTTTCTTTATCGTTGAAAATGACCGTGCCTTTACCGTTTTTTTGGCAGGCTGCAGTCAGCATAGCGTAAAAATTAGGGTGGGTGTGCATTTCGGAGTTTGTGTCCATATTGTGTCGATTGATGTACGGTTTTGATGAACCGTTTATTTCGAAGGATAGGTTTTACATCCTATCGGTAAAATAAGCAAGAGGCCGTCTGAAAATACTTTCAGACGGCCTTGAGCTTTGCTGGGCTTAGGAAAGCAATATTTTGAATTTAAACTTATTTATTGTGTTGATGGGAAAATTCCCATTCTTCAAAAGTCTGCCGTTCGGAAGATAGTGCAAGCCGATTGCGTTTCTGTCTCAAGCCATTTCGAGTTTACCGCTGTGTTTGAGGCAGAATCCTGATGACGGATTGGCAGAGCCAATGTTTAGAGACTTTGAGACCTAGCCGTTGTTCAGACGGCTGTCGGGTACTTTCTTAAACAGGCGATAGAAATTATCGCTGGTGTTTTGTGCCAATGTTTCCAAGCTCTCGCCGCGTAGATTGGCTAAGAACTCAGCTGTATAGCGGACGTAGGAAGGCTCGTTTTGTTTGCCGCGTTTGGGAACCGGCGCGAGGAAAGGCGCATCGGTTTCTACCAAGATTCTATCGGCAGGGACGTATTTGGCGGCTTCTTGTATCAGCGGCGCGTTTTTAAACGTCACAATGCCGGAGAAGGAGATATACATGCCTAAATCCAAAGCGGCTTTAGCAAAGGCGACGTCTTCAGAGAAGCAGTGAATCACGCCGGAGTGGGTGTGGCATTCTTTCAAAATCCGCAACGTGTCTTCGGCTGCATCGCGCGTGTGGACGATAACGGGCAGGCCGCTTTCGTTGGAGGCTTGGATATGGTCGGCAAAGCGTTGATGTTGCCATGACAAATCGCCTTTGCACCAGTAATAGTCCAAACCTGTTTCGCCGATACCGACGATTTTCGGATGCTTGGCCGCTTCTACCATTTCGGCAATGGTAAATTCTTCCGCTTCTTGGCTGTCGGGATGTATGCCGATGGTGCAGTAGATGTGGTCGTTTGCCTGGGCGATGTCGAAGACTTCGGCAAAACTTTGTTTGCTGACGCTGATGGCAAGCGCCTGCTTGACGCTTTGCGCTTCCATATTGGCAAAGACTTCGGGCAGGCGGTCTTTTAAGCCGTCAAAGTTGAGATGGCAATGTGAATCGATTAAATACATGGTATTACAGGGTAAAAGTAGTGCGGTCGCTGCGCAGGCGCGGGCCAAGTTCGGCTTCGATCAGGTTTTTTGCCTGCAGGCAACTTTCGTGTTCGGAGAATGCAAGGCCTACGCCTTTAGGGCGGTGAGCCGAAGTGCGCGCCGGATTGATCCAAACGACTTTGGTGGGCAGGAAGCGTTTGGGGTAGTCGGCGATTTCTACGGCCAAGAGGATGTCTTCGCCTAGGGAGAGTACGTCATCGGTCGGTACGAACAGACCGCCGTGTTCTAAAAACGGCATATAGCAGTTGTACAGCAGATTGGGGTCTTTGAGTTGCAAGGCCAACATCTTCGCCGGAATGTCTTTTTTATTCATCATTTATTACCTGTTAGGGTTTGTTTTGCCAAAAATCTAAATATTCGATAAGCAGATACTCAAGCTGCATTTTAACACTCAAGGTATGGTATCCGTAAGGGTTGAGCGCGTTCAGACGGCTCAATAGGGCAAACAGCTTGCGTGAATCAGTTTTAGAGGCCGTCTGAAGCAGGGCTTGGGCATGGTGCGGATAATAAAGCGGCGCCATGTTTTGTTGTGCCAAGCCGACATCCATCAGCCACTTTTGCAGCCAGTCGATGAAAACGGCCAGCGGTTGCTTTTGTTTGTCGAACGCGGCGGCGTAGTCGAGTATGGCCAACAGGCGCGGGGCAGTCAGCAGTGTCAGCAACTCTTCGCGTAATGCGTCCAATTCGGGAGTCGGCGTGAATAAAGGCGCGCCGCTGTGAAATGCCAACAAGGCTTCTGCATTTTCCACGCCCTGTTGGCGCAGATATGTCGCAGCCTGCTCATGGGTAGGCGAGGGCAGCACCATCTGGCGGCAACGGCTTTTGATGGTGGGCAGGAGTTTGTCGCGCGCATGGGTAACGAGCAGGAAAACGACGTGTTGCGGCGGCTCTTCCAGAGCTTTCAACAAACCGTTTGCCGCCTGTGTATTCATGCTTTCAGCCGGATGCACCAATACTACGCGCAGGCCGCCGCGGACAGCGGTCAGGTAAATGTTTTCCACAATATCGCGCACGGCATCAATTTTGATTTGTAGGAGTTTGCGTCCCGTTGCCTCACCTTCGGGAATTTCCGGCGTGAGTTCGTAAAAGTCGGGATGGGTGTTTTGGCTGAACAAATGGCACGAAGCGCACTCGCCGCAGGGTTCATAGCTGGATTTGGGCGATTCGCATAGCAATGCTTGCGCGACAAAGCGGGCAAACTCGGTTTTGCCGGTATTTTCTTTGCCGGTAAATAGCCAGGCGTTAGGTCGGTTTTGCCAATGGGCGGCGAGCTGTTGCCATTGGGTTTCATGCCATGGATAAATCATATCGTTTGGGAACTATTAGGTAGGTAGTTATTATACTCTCAGGCCGTCTGAAAAAGGTTTCAGACGGCCTTTAATAAACTGCCTAAAAATTGATCAAATATATTTTTTCTTTTAAATATCAATGATTAAGCTGATTTATTCACAGCCTTTGCACACGCTTGTTTGGGGAAAATGTGCATTTTGTTTGGCGGTAAAGTTGTGCTTAAAATTTAGGCAGATGTGTTTTTTAATTTTAAATCATACAGTAATCTGATTTATGCACAAGCTGTCCACGCGATTGAACAGTGAAAATGTGCATGGTGGGGATATATTTCAGACGGCCTTATTTGCTGCTTTTCAACAAAGCGGTCAAATCCCCGATAAATTTCGGTTCCCGTTTGATGAGGTAAACAATCAACGGAAGATTACCCACGGCAACAATCAAATACAGCAGCGTGATGCTGTCAAACAACATCAGCAAAACCGCGCTCAAAATGGCGGCTGACACCATAAATACGCCGTTGATGATGTTGTTGGCAGCAACAGCGTGGGCGCGGAATGTTTCGCTGCTGGCGGTTTGCAGCCAAGTGTAGAGCGGTACGGAGAAGAAGCCGCCGAAAAAGCCGATGGCCGACATCACCAGCATAATCGGATACGCTTGGGCTTGCGATAAAAACCAGATAATGCTGTTTAATTCGGTAAAGCGTTGGCCGTGGGTCAGCCACACCAGCAATAATCCACAGACCGTCAGCCCCAGAGTGCCGATGGTAACCAAGCCCAAAATCAGGCGTTCATGGCTAAGTTTGGCGCATAACACCGAGCCGATGGCGATACCGATGGAGAACAGTGCCAACATCAGGTTGAACACATTATCGTTGCCGCCCAAATGGATTTGCGTGAACGTCGGCAGTTGGGTGGTATAAACCGAGCCGATAAACCAAAACCATGAAATACCGATGATGGACGTGAATACGGGACGATTGGCTGCCGCTTCACGAATCAGTGAATTCGTGCCTTTGATGATGTTCCATTCGATTTTTGTGTCCGACATTTTAGCGGGTACAGACGGCATAAACAGGCTGGTCATCGAGCCGCCGATAGCGACCAATAACACCAAACCGCCAACAATATACGGCGGAACGCCTGCGACTGCGGTGCCCAAAATCTGGCCGAGCAAAATGGCGATAAACGTACCCGATTCAATCAGGCTGTTGCCCATAATCAGCTCTTTGTCGTTGAGGTAATCGGGCAAAATTGCGTATTTCAGCGGGCCGAACAAAGTCGATTGCGTACCCATGCAAAACAGGCAGATTAAAAGCAAAGACGCGGATTGAATATAGAAGCCATATGCCGCCACTGCCATGATCATGATTTCCAACAGCTTGATCCAACGCGCCAAAACTGCTTTATCGAATTTGTTGCTCAGCTGTCCTGACAGCGCGGAAAACAGGAAGTAGGGCAGGATAAACAGCATCGCACCCAAGTTCAGCATTTGGCTGGGTGGCAGAAAGTCGTTTTTACCCAAACCGTAAAAACTGATCATCACGAATAATGTGGTTTTGAACATATTATCGTTCAACGCGCCCAAAAACTGCGTCCCAAAGAGCGGCGCAAAACGGCGGGTCGTGTGGAAATTCAGATTGTCTTTTTTAAGGCTCATTGTTTGGATTCTTTGTCTTCGTCTTTTTCGATCAGTTTTTCAGTGGAGTCGTCATCCATCAAAATGCGGTGCGCAGGTCCTTCAAGGTCGTCAAACTGTCCGTTTTTACCCGACCACCAGAAAAACCAGCCGATGATGAAGGCCAAAATAATGCTGATGGGGACAAGGATAAACATACTTTCCATTACATCGCTCCGGTCAAATCGGTCAGGATAAAGGTTTTGCCGCTGATGGTCAGGTATTCGTTGCGCAACGCACCGATATTTTTATCGTCAAAAAACAATTCGATACGGTCTTTAACCACGCGCCAGTATTGCGGGATGTCGGTTTGCTCGAAAGGCGACAATACCACCGCTTCGGCTGTGTCTTCGCTTTGTAGCTTGATTGCGAAGCGTCCGCTTTGCGGCGGATTTTGTGATTCATCGTCTGCCAACATAATAAAAAATCCGGCGTGTTCGCCGTCTTGAGTGTGGATACTGAAATAATGCATATCGGGAAATCTTCAAAACCGCCGTCATTTTTTCAGACGGCCTTAAAATAAAATTCCGTCCATTTTACATCAAATATTAAGTCAAGCAGCCGATTACATTTTTTGTTAGAATACGGCGTTTACTTTGTTAATCTGTTCAGACCGCTACCCACTACGTCCCACAAGGGGTGCAACATAGTCGGAGCCGCAGTCAGGTCCCGACAAAAATGCCGTCTGAAACCTCAAGGAGCATAAAATGACACAAAAATTAATCTTGGTTTTGAACTGCGGCAGCTCTTCCCTCAAAGGTGCCGTATTGGATAACGACAGCGGCGAAGTATTGTTGAGCTGCTTGGCAGAAAAACTCAATCTGCCTGATGCCTATATCACCTTTAAATTCAACGGTGAAAAACGCAAAGTCGATCTTTCTGCCAAACCTGACCATACCGGTGCCGTTGAAGCCCTGATGGAAGAACTGAAAGCGCATGATCTCGACAGCCGTATCGGCGCCATCGGCCACCGTGTCGTCAGCGGCGGCGAGTTGTACAGCGAATCCATCCTCGTTGATGACGAAGTTATCGCCGGCATCGAAAAATGTATTCCGCTCGCTCCGCTGCACAACCCTGCGCACCTCTTGGGTCTGCACGCTGCACAAACCATTTTCAAAGGCCTGCCGAACGTTGTCGTATTCGACACCGCTTTCCACCAAACCATGCCGGAACATGCCTACACCTACGCTGTTCCACATGAATTGTATGAAAAATACGGCTTGCGTCGCTACGGCGCGCACGGTACCAGCTACCGCTACGTTTCTGATGAAACCGCCCGTTTCCTCGGTAAAGACAAAAAAGACCTGCGCATGGTGATTGCCCACTTGGGTAACGGCGCATCTATTACCGCCGTCGCCAACGGCGAATCACGCGATACCAGCATGGGTCTGACTCCGCTGGAAGGTTTGGTCATGGGTACCCGCAGCGGCGATATCGACCCTTCAGTTTTCAGCTTCTTGGCTGAAAATGCCAACATGACCATCGCCCAAATCACCGAAATGCTGAACAAGAAATCAGGTCTGCTCGGTATTTCAGGTTTGTCTAACGACTGCCGCACCATCGAAGAAGAAGCTGCCAAAGGTCATCCAGGCGCCAAACTGGCTTTGGAAATGTTCATCTACCGCTTAGCTAAATACATTGGCAGCATGACAGTAGCGGCAGGCGGTTTGGACGCATTGGTCTTCACCGGCGGTATCGGTGAAAACTCCGACATCATCCGCGAACGTGTATTGGGCTACTTGGGCTTCCTCGGTCTGTACATCGACCAAGAAGCCAACCTGAAAGCCCGCTTCGGCAATGCTGGTGTGATTACCACTGCCGACAGCAAAGCTGTTGCCGTTGTGATTCCTACCAACGAAGAATTGATGATTGCACACGATACTGCCCGTCTGAGCGGCCTGTAATCCGTCATTATTGAAGACCTGCCCGCAAGGGCAGGTTTTTTGTTGTGTATAGATGAAGAAAATTTTGAGAATATATTGAAAAAAGCCGGCAAACATTGCGTTTGCCGGCTTTTTAATCAGTGCAATATTAAGAATACTGATAGATAGGTTTAGAACTTATAACTGATGGTAAACAGCAAAGTCCTGCCTCGTGCGTAGTTGTTCAAGACGGAGCGTGTCGTGCCGCCATATTTGCCATTGCATAAACCGTTGGCATCGCATTCGACTTCCTCATCATCTAAACCGCCTTTTCTTTCAAATACGCTGAAATAGCGCTGGGTTGCGGCATCGTTTGCGGCATCCAGAGGATCGATATAGCGTTTATTGAACGCATTTTGAATGTCGAAACGAAGGATAAGGTTTTTCTTCGGTTCATAATTGGCATAGAAATCAAAAATCAGCGGCTGTCTGTTGATGCTTTCTGTTTTTTTGATCACCCTTCTGCCCATTTGGTGTGAAGAGTAGGTGTTGGCGCCGGTTGTACCGTCAACAAATTCCTCCTCAGTTGTCGCACGTGTACTTTTGCCGTAATAGCGCATAATGCTGCCGATGGTCAATTTGTTGCCCAACCATCGGGACCCTAATTCAAACCGACCGTAATCTCGGGGCAAGCGGGAAATTTTGCTTAAGCCGTAGCCTTGTTTGATTTGGTCTTCTTTAGAAGAGTTGCGGGGCGATTCGCTGGCATCGCTATAATTGGTCGGCTGGTTGGTTTTTTGATAGGCGTAAGACAGGGTTGTAAAAAAGCGGCCGAAATCATAGTTCATTTCCACTTCCAAACCATTTTTATGGACAGGTTTGGCATAGTTTCGATGCTGGATGGAGTATTGCAGGCCGGTACTGGTTACCCAGCTGGGTGCTTTATCCAAATCCCACCATTTGCCATAAACATTGTGGATATAGTTGTTTATTCTGCTGCGGTAGGCGACCAGTTTGAAACCCAATACATCGTCCGGCTTGAAAATCCCTTTTTTGAAGGTATTGAAGCCTATTTGGTAAGTGTTGGCCTGTTCCGGCTTGAGGGCGGTATTGACGCCTGAGTCGCCGATTTGTGAAAAATACATTTCTTGAATATTTGGCATTCTATGCGTACGCGAATAGCTGATAAACGGCATAAAGTAGTCGTTGACATTGATGTTTAATGCCACCGAATGGTTTACCGCATGCTTTTTACCGGATTTGGTATAAACCGGTTCGTAAAGGTCGCAGCTTGGCGTGCAATGCTGTTTATAAATTTCAGAATCTTCTCCAAATGCTTTTTTAAAGTCTTCTTGGGTATTGAAGTAGTCGGTATATTCGCCCTTGTAGCGGTAGTTGACCATATTGGCGCTGTAATTCAATTGATAAATGCCTTTTTTCAAGGAAGTATCAAAATAGAACGTATTGAATTTTTGCTGGCCTGAAGGTTGCAATATGGTTGATTTCTGAGGAAATATTCCTTTGTCGCCTTTGAAGCGGCCTAAAAAGCTGTACAGGCCGGCATCTTGATCTGGGCCGTCGTAAAACAGGCTCAGCTCTTCCGGAAAGCGGTTTTTACTGTATTGGTTTTTAAAGAAATTGAAACCGACGGTGGCTTTTAAATCTGTTTTTTGGGGAAGTTTGAAAGAAAAGCTGTTGTTGATATCCAAAAGATTGGCTGTGTTTTTGGTTTCTAAATAATCAAGCAGCCCCCATCCTGAAAAACGTGAGTTTTTCGGATATTTTTGTTTTCCCAAATTATGGGCGGCCAATACGTTTAAATCGACATAATCGCCAATGTTTAAGTTGTAATTGGCTTGGTAGTTGCGGTTTTCTACTTTGCGGCTGCCGATACGGTTATTCATGGTACGAAGCTGAAGGTCCAGCTTGTTGTTGTCGTTTTCGTATTCCACTTTGACCAAATGGCTGTTTGAGCGTTGTTGCAGGCTGGTCGGGTCGATTGGGGTCAGATCCCATTGCGGTGCCAAATTCTCTTTCCAGCTTCTTTCCAAGTCATCGACATAATCTCTTTGTAAAACTTCAGGATCGTTATATTTTTTGGAGAAAGGGTAGTCCCAATAGCTTTTACCGACCGCATTGCGTTTGGAAAAGTCACGAACCCAGAGATTTTGTTCGTGGTCGAATTTCAATAAGTTGCTCTCAAAATATTCTTGTTTTTTACGGTCCAAATATTCCTCGCCAAAATTGCCGATACGTTGACCGCCGCCACCTACTTTATAGTTTTGCTCGACATTACGGTGGCTGTAACCATATAACGCGCCAAGGCGTGCACCGCTGTCAAACCATTTTTGTACCGCTCCGGTTGCCATAAAGTTGCTTTTGGTGCTGTTTGTGCCGGTTAATCCTTTGGTTAAGAGGCCGAAGGTATTGTTTCCGTGTACCACATCGTCTACCCGTAAAGTACGGAAATTGGCTGTACCGGATAAGGTATTGATGCCGTTGGCACCTGTGAAACTGCCTTTGGTTACATCGACGCCGGCAATAAAATTGGGATCCAGTGCCGTACCGAATTGCGAGGAGCTGCCGCTGCGTCCGGCATCGGCGGAAGTGGAATAGAAGGTTTGGGTTACGCCGTCAACCATCGTATTGACGCGTCCCAAACCGCTATCGCCACGAATATTGACCGCCAATACCCCCGATCCCTTGTCTTGTTGGGTAAAAACGCCGGGCATACTCCGAACGATGGTATCGATGTTTTCGCTGGATTGATAAACGCGTTCACGCGAACTTTTGGCTTGACCTTCGGTAAAAACTTTTTTCTCTTTGGCAATGTGTTTGCCTTTGACTTGAATTTCATCAAGCTCTTGAGTGGAAACCTCTTCTTCTGCGTGTGCGATACTTGTTATAGCCAGTAAAGATAATGTTAGTAGATTTAATTTGAAATTCGGATTCATGATAGTTACCTCAGAAACGAAGTCGCTACTTTATAACATATTATTAAACTTTACAAATATTTTGATAATGGTTTTTATTTTTTAAAAAATAAAGTAGATTCTTGTTTCAGGAGATAATCCAACCGCATATGATTAATCTGGCTGAAAAGATAAAGCAGGTCTGAATTTGAATTGGGTTGGTCGAGAAAAGGGGAGATTTAATTGAATTTAAACAGCCGGAAGAAGAAAATTTGATTGCGCTATGTGAATTGAGCCGTCGGTTTCAAATGAAACCGGTAAAAAACATGAAATGCAAAATATAAAGTCGATATAGAAAGGTTTGAAGGCAGTTGAAGAAAAGGCCGTCTGAAAATGATATTTCAGACGGCCTTTATTGCTTTAAGCCTTATTCCGGACCGCGGAATGTATCGTGGCAAGATTTGCAGCTTGCACCGGTTTCGCCGTAAGCGGCTTTGATTTCTTCCAATTTGCCAGTTTGGGCGGCGGCGTTGAGTTTCTCAACTGCTGCGACGAATTTTTCTTCTTCGGCTTTGAATGTGGCTGTGTCTGTCCAAATGGCAGGCAGGGCGCGGCCGTTGCCTTGAGGGTCGGATTCAAACAGGGTGAACGGTTTTTTGCTGTTTTCAGCAAAAGTGGCTGCAGCTTGTTTGAATTTCTCAACGTCGTAAGGCTCTTCGTCTTTGACCATTTTGCCCATGCGGGTAAACTCAGGCATCATGGTTTTGAATGCGGCAGTGCGGTCTTCGGAAATAGGGCCTTTAGGCTGGGAAGGTGCGCCGCTGCCGCCGCAGGCGGAAAGGGTAAGCGCCACTATTGCCAAAGCAACAGGGAGAAAACGGGTTTTCATATGGAGTGTGTCCTATTGTAATGATATGATTATCGTTAAATTTAAAATCAGCTGGCCAAACTCTCAGGCCGTCTGATAAGGCGTTATCATACCTTAAACCCAAATCTGAAACGAGTACAGAAAGGAAACGATATGGCAATTTTGATTACCGGGGCATCGGCAGGATTCGGCGCGGCAATGTGCCGTACTTTTGTTGCGGCAGGCTATCATGTCATTGGCGCGGCACGGCGCGAAGACAAATTGCAGCAGTTGGCAGAGGAATTGGGCGAGCAGTTTTACCCTTTGGAAATGGATGTTTCGCGCACGGAGTCGATTCAAAACGCTTTGAACAGCCTGCCCGAGCATTTAGCTGAAATCGATTGCCTGATAAACAACGCCGGTTTGGCTCTAGGTTTGGATTCTGCCGATAAAGCCGATTTTGGCGATTGGGAAACCATGATTCAAACCAATATCATCGGCCTGACTTTTCTGACCCGCCAGATTTTGCCGCAAATGGTAGCGCGCAAACAGGGCTATATCATCAATTTGGGTTCGATTGCCGGCAGTTATGCTTATTCCGGCAGTAATGTCTATGGTGCAACTAAGGCTTTTGTGCGCCAATTCAGTATGAACCTGCGAGCCGAATTGGCGGATAAAAACATCCGCATTACCAATATCGAACCGGGCTTGTGCGGCGATACCGAGTTTTCCAACGTCCGTTTCAAAGGCGACGACCAGCGTGCGGCCGAGGTTTATGAGAGTGTCGAGTTTATCCAGTCGCAAGATATTGCCGATACCGCTTTATGGCTCTATCAACGTCCTGCGCGGATGAACGTCAATTCCATCGAAATCATGCCGGTTGCCCAGACCTTTGCAGGCATGAAAGTTTACCGTGACGCGCCTGCTCCGGTGAAGAAAGAAACGTTCGAAAAACAAAGTATGTCTTTGTTTGGAAAAATTAAATCTTGGTTTAAGTAATCGGCATCAGGCCGTCTGAAGGTTTCAGACGGCCTCTTTGTTATCTGAAATTGAACAAACACGTTATAATGTAATTTTTTATTAACAAGGCCGTCTGAAAGGCTGTTTCAGTTATGAACGCAATCAAACAAAAAATCTTAGAACAAGCGCAGCGAGATGGCGTGCAGGTAACCGCATTGCGCGAGCAAGTGCTTGATATTGTTTTGAAACAAAGCGGCGTGATTAAAGCCTACAACGTTCTGTCGCAGATGCAGCAGCAAAGCGAGGGCATGGTTGCGCCGCCGACGGCCTACCGCGCCCTTGATTTTTGGGCAGAACAGGGCGTTTTGCACAAAGTGGCGGCGGTCAACGGCTATATTCTGTGCAGCCACGCGCAGCACGAGTGCGACGACCATTGCCACGACCACGAAGAAGCCGAAGCGCACCACAGCGCGTTTATTTTGGTTTGTACCGAATGCGGTACGGCAGATGAGCAGACCTTGAGCCAAGAGTGGACGGCATTGCGTGCAGGCGTGGCTGAAATCGGTTTCTCATTAAAAGAAGAACATGTTGTTTTAACAGGAATTTGTAAAAAATGTCAGAAGTAAAAAAGACCAAAGTCCACCTGATTTCAGGCTTCCTCGGAACAGGCAAAACCACCGCACTCAAAAGCCTGATGGCGCAAAAAGACCCGAATGAAAAATGGGTCATCATCGTCAACGAATTTGGCGAAATCGGCATTGACGGCGCCGTCTTGAGCGATAACGGCATTCCCGTGGCAGAAATTGCCGGCGGCTGTTTGTGCTGTACTGCCGGCGCGCAAATGGGTACGACTGTACAAAAAATGCTGCGCGACGCCCAACCCGACCGCTTGATGATTGAAGCCAGCGGCCTGGCGCACGCCGCCAGCGTTATCGACGAATTGAAAGCCAAACCGCTCGACAGTATGCTGGAAATCGGTGCCGTCTTTACCGTTGTCGATCCGCGCCAATTCATTAATCCCGATTACGCGCAACAAGCCTTGTATAAAGACCAAATCGGCATTTGCGACATATTGGTTGCCAGCAAAACCGACTTGTGTACACCCGAGCAGCTGGCCGAGTTTCATGATAAAGCGGCCAAGCTGTTCCCGCCCAAAGCCAAAGTGGTTGAAGTACAAAATGCGCAACTCGACATCCAATGGCTTGATATTCCCGTTGTCGAAAAATCGCGCTACCGCCTCAAAGCCCTGCCTGACAACACCATGGGCTTCCAGTCTCAAGGCTTCACATTCCCTGCCGGACGTGATTTCGACGGCGAAAAGCTGACCGATTTCTTCAACGACCTGCCTAAATTTACAGACGGCCTCGTCCGCGCCAAAGGCGTGTTCCAAGTGCTCGGTACATGGGTATGGCTGAACTGGGTGGACGGTCAATGGGGCGCAAACCAAGTTTCATGGCGCCGTGATTCCCGCTTTGAATTGATTGCCAAATCGTTTGACGCGGATTTGATTGAGAAGAAATTACAGGAGGCGTTGGAGAAGTAAATCATCGGCCAAACGCTTATTAATCCGTTACCATATGCCGTCTGAAGTCAGCGGTTTCAGACGGCCTTTAAATCAAAAAAAATAGAGGAACACTTAACCATGTGGCGTTATATCTTTCATCGTATGCTCCTTTTGATTCCCACGTTGTTGGGGATTTTGGCGATTACTTTTGCCGTGATTCAGTTTGTTCCCGGCGGTCCGGTGGAGCAGATGGTTCAGCAGCTGACGCAGGGCGCGGTTGGCGGCGAAACGGCGGGACACAGTATGCCCGGAACTTTGGCCAAAAACGGCAACCGTATCAGTGCGGAGGATTTGGCCGCGCTGAATGCTTTATACGGTTTCGACAAGCCGCCTTTGACGCGTTTTGCCGATATGGTATGGAAATTTGCCCGTTTCGATTTGGGCGAGAGCTTTTTCCACCACCAAACCGTATTTGAGTTGGTGAAAGAGAAAATGCCGGTATCGATGAGTTTGGGTTTGTGGACATTCTTCCTAACTTATTTGATATGTATTCCGTTGGGTATTGCTAAGGCGGTCAGGGATGGCAGCCGGTTTGATACGGTTACGGGTATGATCATTTTGGTCGGTTATACCGTACCGCCGTTTGTATTGGGTTTGGTGTTGCTGGTGTTGTTTGGCGGCGGTAGCTTTTTTGCCTGGTTCCCGCAGGGTGGCTTGGTTGGCGATGATTTTGATACGCTCTCTTGGGCAGGTAAAGTCAAAGATTATTTGTGGCATATGGCCTTGCCGATTACCGCTTCGGTGGCAGGCAATTTGGCGGTAATGACCGTATTGACAAAAAATGTGTTCCTTGAAGAAATCCGCCGTCAATATGTTTATACCGCGCGAGCCAAGGGCTTGCCTGAGAAGCAGATTTTGTGGAAACATATTTTCCGCAACGCCATGATTCCTTTGATTACCGGTTTCCCGGCCGCATTTATCGGCGCATTCTTTACCGGCAGCCTGTTGATTGAAACACTGTTCTCGCTGGATGGTTTGGGTTTGTTGTCTTACGAGGCCGTGATGAAACGCGATTATCCTGTCGTAATGGGTACGCTGTATGTGTTCACGCTGATGGGGTTGTTGGCTAAATTAGTGTCGGATATTTCTTATTCATGGGTCGATCCGCGTATTCACTTTGGCGGACAGAAATAAGGCCGTCTGAAAATATCTTCAACCCATTATTAAAGAATGTTTCGAACCATGAAAAAGAAAAAATCTATTTCAAACCCTACTTGGCAAGCCTTTAAGCAGCATAAGCGCGGTTGGTTGGCTTTGCGGATTTTGGCCGTTTTGTTTGTCGTCACTTTGCTTGCGCCTTTGTGGAGCAACGACAAACCTTTGTGGATACGCTATCAGGGCGAGTATTTCTTCCCCTTGGTAAACGAATACAACGAAACCGCATTTGGCGGCGATTTCGATACGCCTGCGGATTATTTGGATCCGCTTATCCGCCATAACATCACTTCAGACGGCAATTTTGCCCTTTACCTGCCCAATCCTTACGATGCCGATACCTTAAACGATTTTGATACGGCACCCGATCCGGCCAAACCGTCCGAACGGCATATCTTGGGAACGGACGACCGCGGCCGCGACCTGTTGGCACGCTTGGTTTACGGTTTCCGCGATTCACTGCTGTTTGCCTTGGTGTTGACTGTGGTGACTACCGTAATCGGCGTGGTTGCAGGCGCGGTGCAGGGTTATTTCGGCGGCAAAACTGACCTTCTGATGCAGCGTTTTATCGAGGTTTGGGGCGGTATGCCGGAGCTGTACCTCTTGATTATCCTGTCTTCGTTCTTTAATCCGGGACTGCTGATTTTGCTGGTGTTGCTGTCGCTTTTCGGCTGGATGGGCTTGTCCGACTATGTTCGCGCCGAGTTTTTGAAAAACCGTCAGACCGATTACGTTTTGGCGGCGCGCGCGATGGGCGTGAGCAACCGTGAAATCATGTGGCGCCATATCCTGCCCAACAGCTTGACGCCGGTATTGGCTTTCCTGCCTTTCCGTATTTCCGGTGCGGTACTCGCCCTGACCAGTTTGGACTTCTTGGGCTTGGGCGTACCTGCCTCACAGGCGAGCTTGGGCGAGTTGCTGGCACAAGGCAAGGACAACTTGGACGCATGGTGGATCGGTCTGTCTGCCGTTGCTACGCTGACGGTAATGCTGCTTTTGCTGGTCATGATCGGCGAAGGTTTACGTCAGGCATTTGACGTACGCGCACGCAGTTAATTGCTTTTCTAAAGCGTGAAGAGGGTGGGCGGAAAAGCTTATCCTGCATTCTCAGGGCCGTCTGAAAAGTTTCAGACGGCCTCATCCATTCGTTTGAATCATTAAAAACCATGAATCAAGAAATCACATTTCTTACTCTTTTTCTGCTCGGCTTTTTTGGCGGAACGCATTGCGTCGGTATGTGCGGCGGATTGAGCAGCGCATTTGCTTTGCAGCTGCCGCCACATTTAAACCGAATTGGGCTGATTGTATTGTTGAACTTGGGGCGCATCAGCAGCTATGTCGTCATCGGTCTGTTGGTCGGTTTGGTCGGGCAGGTCGGCATTTCCTTGGACGATACGCGCGCGGTTCAAAACGGTTTGTATATTGCCGCCAATGTTTTGCTGCTTTTGCTCGGTCTGTATCTTGCCGGTATTTCGACTGCCGCAACCAAAATCGAAGGCATCGGCAAACCGATATGGAAACGCCTGAATCCTTTGTTAAACAAATTGCTGCCGATTAAATCAGTGCCTGCCTGTTTCGGCGTGGGCGTGCTTTGGGGCTGGCTGCCTTGCGGTTTGGTGTACAGCGCGTCTTTGTATGCTTTGGGCAGCGGCAATGCCTTGCACGGCGGGCTGTATATGCTGGCGTTTGCATTGGGTACGTTGCCGAACCTGCTCGCGATGGGTATATTTGCAGCGCAGTTGAAAACCTTTCTGCAAAAACGCATGGTTCGTTTGTTTGCCGGACTGTTGGTGGCAGGATGGGCGATATGGCGCTTGGCTGTATTTGCAATGGGGCAAATCGGGTAAGGTAAAAAGGTTTTATCTAGTTTGTTGTTTTGCAATCAAAAAGGCCGTCTGAAAGATTTTCAGACGGCCTTTTCATAAGAAAGATTTAATGTATCAAATTCCAAGCCATCTTGGCGGCAATCATCAGCAACATGATGCCGAAGGCGATTTTGAGTTTTCGGGCGGGCAGCTTGTGCGCCGTTTTTACGCCGAGCGGAGCAAAGAGGATGGTGGCAACGCTCAATATGAACACGGCCGGAAGATAGATAAAGCCTGCCGCGCCTTCAGGCAGGTTGGCAATATGCAAACCGTTGGCAAAATAGCCGATGGTGCCGGCAATCGCAATCGGCCATGCCAGACCTGAAGATGTGCCGATGGCGCGGTGCGCCGGAAAGTTGCAATACAGTAGGAATGGAACGGATAAAGAACCACCGCCGATACCGACCCAGCTTGAAGCCGCACCAAAAAGCGTGCCCATGGCTGTCAGGCCGGGGAGGGCAGGCAGGGTGCGTGAAGGTTTGGGTTTGGAATCGCGTAGGGTTTTGAGTGCGATAAAGGCAAGAAATGCAATAAAGAAAACCTGCAAAGCCAGCGTCGGCATATATTTTGCCGTTACCGCGCCGAGGAGTACGCCGAGTATCATGCCCGGCGTCATTCGGCGGACGGTCGCCCAATCGATGGCGTGCTTTTTATGTTGGGCGTACATACTGGAGAAGGTGGTAAATACCATGACGGCAAAGGAAGTGCCGATGGCAAGATGCTGGGCATAGGGGTGGCTGCCTATGCCTTGCAGTTGCAATGCCCATAAGACAACGGGAACAATCAACGTACCGCCGCCTACGCCGAATAGTCCGGCAATAAAGCCCGCCGCGCTGCCGACGGCGAACAGGGCAAGGATGATGTCCCAAGACCACATTTCAGACGGCCTTATCGTGTTTGTGAGTTTTGTGGCGTTTTTTAAACCAACGGATGACTGCCATCACATAACCGGACAGGCTGTAACCGAAGAAAAACAAGAAGAGGACGAGCGAAGGTTCCCAATTAATCAAAAGCAAAATCAATACGGCCAATACCATGCCCATAAACGGCACTTGGCGGCGGATATTGATTTCTTTGAAGCTCCAAAACGGAATCTGCACAATCATGGAAATGCCGGCAAACAGGGTGATACCCAATGCCCACCAATGCACGTTGGGGAAGCGTTCAACGCTGTGGTTGACCCAAATCAGGCCGACAATCAACGCAGCGGCGGTCGGGCTTGGAACGCCGATAAACCAACGTTTATCGACTTTGCCGATAAGTGTGTTGAACAGTGCCAAACGCAGGGCGGCGCAGGCGCAGTAGATAAAGGCGACGGAATAACCGATTTTGCCAAACTGCCAAAGTTGCCATTTGTAGGCAATCAGGGCAGGCGCTACGCCGAAGCTGACCATATCGGCAAGGCTGTCGAGCTGTTCGCCGAACGCGCTCTGGCTGTTGGTCAGCCGCGCTACGCGTCCGTCCATGCCGTCGAGCAGCATGGAAAGGAAGACTGCAATCGCCGCTGTTTCATAACGTCCGTGCATGGACTGGGTAATGGCGAAGAACGCGCAAAACAGCGCGGCGATGGTAAAGGAATTAGGCAGCAGGTAAATGCTGTTTTTGCGGATGGAGTTGCGTGGAGGAATTGGATTTTCTGTATTTTGTGAGTTGTCCATAATGTTTCCGTAGTATGCTGCGTGTGCAGATGAGGCATTATACCGCATTGGCAGGTTAAGGATTTTTAAAAGGCAGACATAGTTTCACTTCAATCGCATAAAGTTTCAGACTGCCTTTATTCCATCAGTCAAACAACTCGCCCTGCGCCTGCTCTTTGGTCACGCGTACGTCGGTTTCGCCGTCGGCAAAAGTGATGTGCAGTTTTTGCCCTTGTTTCAACGTATCGGCATTGCGGATGACTTGTCCGCGGGTGTTTTTGACGACGGAGAAACCACGCTCCAGAATATGCTGCGGCGATACGGCCTCGAGCAATGCGGCTTGGGCGGTCAGGCTTTGACGGCGGTGGGTAAGCAGCAGGCGGAAGGAATGCGACAGGGCCGTCTGAAAACGGTCGATATTGTGTTTGTAAACGGAAACATCAGGACGGCAATGTTTCAGGGCTTGGGTTTGGCGTTCGAAACGGGCGGTGTGGGCGCGGACGTTTTGCGTCATTAAGTAGGACAGGGTTTGCGCCAGTTTGTGGATGTAGGTGTGCTGTTCGCCGAGTTTTTGGCGCGGGTGGCGGATTTGCCGCGCGAGCCAGTCGAGCTTTTGGCTGGCATCGAAATAGCGTTGTTCCAAAACGGTTTTCAGACGACCTTTGGTTTGGGCGAGGCGGTGTAACGATTCTTGGCGGTTGGGACTGACCAGTTCCGCCGCGCCGGTCGGCGTGGGCGCACGCACGTCGGCGACGAAATCGGCGAGCGTGAAATCGGTTTCGTGTCCCACGCCGCTGACGACCGGAATTGGGCAGACTTCGATGGCGCGCACGACCGGTTCTTCGTTAAACGCCCACAAGTCTTCAATGCTGCCGCCGCCACGACAGACAATCAACACATCGCATTCGGCGCGTTGCGATGCGGTTTTAATCGCTTGGGCAATCTGAAATTCGCTGCCCGCGCCCTGAACGGCGGTCGGATAGACGATAACGGGAATTTCTGGCGCGCGGCGTTTCAAGGTGGTAACGACATCGCGCAAAGCCGCCGCCGCCAGACTGGTGACGATGCCGATACATTGCGGTCGGGCAGGCAAAGGTTTCTTGCGCTCCGCCGCAAATGCGCCTTCCGCCTGCAACTGCGCCTTCAGCCGCTCGTAGGCTTCATAAAGCTGCCCCAAGCCTTTGAGCCGCACCTCGTTCACGGTAATCTGAAATTCACCCCGCGCCTCGTAAATACTGATTTTGCCCGCCACTTCGATATGGTCGCCTTCTTTCAAAGGTTTCGCCAAACGCGCCGCCGCACCCTTGAACATCGCGCAACGCACCTGCGCGCGGCTGTCTTTGAGCGAGAAATAATAATGCCCGCTGGCGGCACGGGTCAGATTGGATACTTCGCCCGCAATCCACAAGCCGGCAAGATGGTCTTCCAGCAAGGCTTTGGCGAGGGCATTGAGTTCGGATACGGAAATGGAGGAGGGCGCGAAGAGTTCGGACATTGCGAAACAGAAAAAATTTGGGAAAGCTGAATTATAAGGGTTTTAGAGCGATTCGTTGTATTCGTTTTTATGAAACTTGTGCCCTTTGTTTTAATATTATCAAAGCCGCATGTTTAGACGGCCTTGTCTAGGCAGGCTTGTGTTATATTATCGTTTGATTTTTGCTTCAAAAGCCGTGCGTATGCCCAAACTCCACCAGATTATCGAACGCCATTGGCAATCTCCCAATCCGTTTTTGTCTTTCCTGCTCAAACCATTATCCAAGCTGTTTGCCAAAATTGCGGCGAAACGGCGCGATGATTTTGTTTCAGGCCGTCTGAAAAGCGAAAAATTGCCTGTGCCTGTGGTGGTGGTCGGCAATATCCATGCAGGCGGAACAGGGAAAACGCCGATTGTTGCCGCGCTGGTGTCGGGTTTGCAGGAAAAGGGCGTTAAGGTCGGCATCATCAGCCGAGGTTACGGGCGCAAGAGTAAGGCGGTTCATGTATTGAATGCCGCGAGCCGTGCGGAAGATGCAGGCGACGAGCCTTTATTGCTGTTTCGCCAAACCGGTGCGCCGACAGCGGTAGGCAGCAGCCGTGCAGAAGCAGGCAGGGCATTGCTTGCGGCGCATCCGGAGCTTGAATTGATTGTGGCCGACGACGGCTTGCAACATTATGCCTTGCAGCGCGATATGGAAATTGCCGTATTCCCGGCGGCGGATACGGGGCGGACGGATTTGGATTTACTACCCAACGGCAGCTTGCGCGAACCTTTGCCTCGGTTGACTTCCGTTGATGCGGTCGTCGTCAGCGGCGGAAAAGCAGATGCGGCGTTTAGGCCGTCTGAAAATATGTTTGCCAGCCATATTGAAACAGGTCGGATTTACCGTTTGAACAGGCCATCTGAAAAATTGGATTTGGCGGGTTTGGGAAATCAAACCGTCGCCGCCGTTGCCGGTATTGCCAAGCCGGATCGTTTTTTCAATACGTTGCAAAGCATGAATATTGCTTTAAAACAAACCGTTGCCTTGCCTGATCATGCAGATATTACGGCGGCGGATTTGCCGGACGCAGATGTGGTGATTATCACGGAAAAGGATGCGGTCAAATTTTCAGACGGCCACGGCCTGAATCATGTGTGGGTCTTGCCTGTTTATGCGATAATTGAGCCGGACTTGGCGGCGTTTGTATCCGCGAATGTTTCAATCTAAATGCTTATAGATGTTTCACAGATGTTTTAAAGATGATCTTCAAACTACGCGATAGGAGTAAATCATGAAGTTAAAATATTTGTTGGTCGCTTGTGCAGCTTTATTTGTATCTACTCAAAGCTTAGCTGCTAAACCAAGTGATGAATCTGCAATGAAATGGTTGGAGATTCAAGGGATAAGCAGTAATTATAGTGAGAAAGTGCAACGTTCTTTGGAGATGGTGAATAAAGAGGACAATGAGCGCTTGTTAACGATGACGCCCAAAGCTCAAAAAGCGCAGATGAAGGCGATCATCAGCCGTTATATGAAAAACATGCAAGACGATTTGAGCCGCCCTGAGTTGAAAAAACAATGGTTGGATGAAGAAAAGCGTGCTGTACAGAAAGTATTTACACAAGAAGAAGTCAATGTAACCAACCGTTTTTTCTCTTCAGCTCAGGGAAAAAATATTTTGAAAAAGATAAGAAGTTTACAACAGCATGGTGGAAATCTTGAGGATATGTTGAGCCAATCGGATATAGAAAAGATGGCTGAAGCATTTGGGCATGGTGCCGGTAAGTCTGCGCTCGAGAAAATTAAGCATTTCGATAAGCTGAGTGATGAGATTATCCACAAAACCATGAGTCAAAACTACCTCAATGCAAGCAATAAATATACGCCTGCTTTTGAGGAGCAAACACATGGTATTTTATGCAAAGGCAACCAACATTTGCCGAAGTGTGCCAAATAATTTTCCGACCATCTGAAAATATTTATTTTTGTTGAAAGGTAGAAAAAGATGAAGCTGAAAACCTTATTATTACCCTTCGCCGCGCTGGCATTGTGTGCCAATGCGTTTGCCGCGCCGCCCAGTGATGCGTCGCTGGAGCGTTTGTTTGAGGTGCAGAAGATGGATGCTCTGTTAGACCAGTCTCTCCAAAGCGTTGGAGGTATTGTGCTTTCTGATCCGAATGTACAGAATCTTTGGAAAGATGCGCCGGAAGACAAACGTCCGCAGTTGGAAGCAGTCTTGAAAAAATATACAACTCAATTGATTGCTGAAATCAATACACCGCAAGTGCGTGCCCAGTTGCATAAAGCGGCTTTGGAAGGCATAAAGACGGTTTATACTCAGGAAGAAGTCAACGCATTGATTGACTTTTACGGTACGACAGTGGGTCAATCAATACTCGCTAAAACTCCACGCTATCTTGAAGCAACAATGACCCCAATATTGAGTATCATCACCGAAAAATACGAAAAATCCAGTCAAAACGCAAACTTAGCCCGTGAAATCCGTCAGATCATGTGCAATGGCAAAAATCCTGACCAAGCTTGTACACAGCAAACGAAGAAAACGGCACGGAAAAAATAATGCCGCTTGAGGCCGTCTGAAAACGAGCGAAGCGAGTTTCGCTAAAACCATCAAACCCGAAAGTAACCCCATGGAAAAAAAATTCTTAGACATCCTCGTTTGTCCTGTGACCAAAGGCAAACTCGAATACCATCAAGACAAACAGGAATTGTGGAGCCGTCAGGCGAAGCTGGCTTATCCGATTAAAGACGGCATTCCCTATATGTTGGAAAACGAAGCACGCCCGTTAAGCGAAGAGGAACTGAAAGCATGACCGAATTTGTCGTATTGATTCCGGCGCGGTTGGATTCTTCACGTCTGCCGGGAAAGGCTTTGGCCGATATTCACGGTAAACCGATGGTTGTACGCGTCGCCGAACAGGCGGCAAAAAGCGAGGCTGCGCGTGTTGTTGTTGCCACCGATCATCCCGATATTCAGACGGCCTGTCAGGCGCATGGCGTCGAAGTGGTCATGACTTCCAATCAACACGAAAGCGGTACAACACGCCTTGCCGAAGCGGCCAATACGCTGAAACTGCCGCAACATCTGATTGTCGTGAACGTACAAGGCGACGAACCTTTAATCGATCCCGAACTCATCAACCGTACAGCCGAAGTTTTGGTTGAAAACAATGTGCAAATGGCGACGGCCGCTCACGAATTGCACGATTTTGACGAGTTTATGAATCCTAACGTTGTCAAAGCCGTCCTCGACAAAAACCGCAACGCCATCTATTTCAGCCGCGCCCCGATTCCTTATCCGCGCGACGCCATGCGCGCCGAAAAACGCGAATTACCTTCAGAAACAGCTGTTTTGCGCCACATCGGCATTTATGCCTATCGTGCAGGTTTCCTGCAACGCTATTCCGAAATGGAAGTTTCTCCTTTGGAAACCATCGAATCGCTGGAACAATTGCGCGTCCTGTGGCACGGTTATCCGATTGCCGTTGAAATTGCCCAAGAAGCGCCAGCCGCCGGCGTGGATACGCAGGAAGATTTGGACAGGGTAAGGGCTGTGTTCGAGGCCGTCTGAAGGGAAAAAAACATGAATGATTTACGCCATTTGAACCGTGACGAACAAAAACTGCTTGCCGATGTCGCTTTGCTGGTCAAAGACGACGATCAAGAGTTCAACTACGAAATGTTGAAAGTGGCCGCGCCCGACGAGGCCAGCGGCGAATTTTGGTTTCGCATGGCAGAAATGCTCAGCACCTTGCCGCCCAACCAGTCTTTAGATTTGCGCATGACCGGCGGACGGTTGGCGGTCGCCGTATCGATTTTATCGGTGTTGTTGCAGGAAAGCCCCGATATTCCCCAGCTTTGGGCACAAAAAGTGATTGCGCTCAACTATCTGGCACACGGCCATCGGACACGTGCCCTCGGTTTAGCGCAACAGCCTGACAAAGCGGCCGAAGCCAATGAGGAAGAATATTTGGCGAAAGCCTTATCGCAAAACTTGCTTTCCACTTTGAAAGACGCGATAGAGCGATTCCCTGAAGACTCATGGTTTATCGAAATGCGCGACGATGCATGGAAGCATTTCGGCACGAAAGAGGCCGTCTGAAGTTTTGAACGATAAACGCAAGGCGTGTAAAATTATCTGAACATTAAATCCGTCAACCAAAAGGACTCATCATGAAAGTATTATTGTTGGGCGCACCAGGCGCCGGCAAAGGCACACAGGCTCAATTCATCACCGCCGCATTCGGCATTCCTCAAATCTCTACCGGCGACATGCTCCGCGCTGCCATCAAAGCAGGCACTCCGCTGGGTTTGGAAGCAAAAAAAATTATTGATGAAGGCGGTTTGGTGCGCGACGACATCATCATCGGCATGGTGAAAGAACGCATCGCCCAAGACGACTGCAAAAACGGTTTCCTGTTTGACGGTTTCCCACGTACATTGGCACAAGCCGAAGCCATGGTTGAAGCTGGTGTGGATTTGGATGCCGTGGTTGAAATCGATGTACCTGACAGCGTGATTGTCGACCGCATGAGCGGCCGCCGTGTGCATTTGGCTTCCGGCCGTACTTACCACGTTACCTACAATCCGCCTAAAGTCGAAGGCAAAGACGACGTAACCGGCGAAGATTTGATTCAACGCGACGACGATAAAGAAGAAACAGTGAAAAAACGCCTTGCCGTTTACCACGAGCAAACCGAAGTTTTGGTTGATTTCTACAGCAAACTGGAAGGCGAACACGCGCCGAAATACATCAAAGTTGACGGCACCCAAGCAGTAGAAGCCGTGAAAGCCGAAGTATTGAAAGGTTTGGGCAAATGAGTTTTGCCAAAGTAAAATCATGAGGCCGTCTGAAAAAATATTTTCAGACGGCCTTTTGCTGTTATATAAAGGTTAATAATCTCTGTTATTTGAGTTAATAGCGATAATGGCCACTATTATTAGTTTTAATAAGAAAAGTAAGCCACCTATTGCAAATGGAAGTACGGCGAGGCATAGAAGAAATGTAAGCATGATAGTTATCCCAGTTGTTTTAATTGATAGTCTGCAATACTACGTTATTCGTAGTAAATAATCAAGAAAAATATACGAAATTCGTAACTTTGATTTTTAGGATAGAAGTTATGAATTTACAAGAAGTTTTTATAAAGCGATTTAAGGAAGCGAGAAAAGCAAAAAATTTGACGCAGGAGAAGCTGGGACTGGCGATAGGATTAGATGAGTTTGTGGCGAGTACGCGTATTAATCGCTATGAGAAAGGAAATCATCAGCCTGATTTAAATACTTTGCAGAAAATTGCTGAAGTATTGGAAGTTCCACCAGCCTTTTTTTTCAGTGATGATGAATTTTCTGTAAAAATTTTAGATTTATATAAGAATAATTAAGGTGTGTTGTGATGAGGCCGTCTGAAAAAATATTTTCAGACGGCCTTTTGTGTACAAAAGCTGTTAAAATCGAAGCTATAACCGTTTACTCGCAGGCATCTTATGAATCCCTTGATCTCCGACTTCCAAACTCAGCAACAACGTACTCCCGTTATCGTCGCCCTTGATTTTGCCAACGAAAAAGATACGCTTGGATTTGTCCGTAATCTTGACCCGACATTGTGTCAAATCAAAATCGGCAAAGAGCTGTTTACCGCAACCGGCCGCAATTTGGCAGAAAGCTTAATCAATCAAGGTTTCAAACTTTTCCTCGATTTGAAATACCACGATATTCCCCATACAGTCGCTCAGGCCTGTAAAGTTGCCGCCGATATGGGCGTTTGGATGGTCGATATGCACGCCTCCGGTGGCCGCCGTATGATGGAAGCTGCAGCAGAAGCCGTTGCCGGATATCAAACCAAGCCGCTTTTGATCGGCGTAACCGTGTTGACCAGCATGGAACAAAGCGACTTGGCAGAAATCGGTTTGAACATCGCCCCTGAAGAACAAGTCATCCGCTTGGCGAAACTGGCGCAAAGTTCGGGCTTGGACGGCGTAGTATGTTCCGCTCAAGAAGCCGTACCATTGCGCCGCGAATTGGGACAGGATTTTGTCTTGGTCACACCGGGTATCCGCTTGGATGTTGCCGGCAATAATGACGACCAACGCCGTATTATGACACCGGCCGAAGCATTGGCCGCTGGTTCAACCTATTTGGTAATGGGCCGTCCGGTAACCAAAGCTACCGATCCGGTAGCCGTATTGCGTGAAGTTAATCGGGTGGTGAATGCTTAAGGCCGTCTGAAGTATGAAGGCGATTGTGATTGGTGCGACAGGCGCAACAGGAAAAGCCTTGCTGCCTCTGCTTGCAGCCAGTTCAGAGATTGAGTCTATCGACTGTTTTGGTCGCAGACATCCTGAATTTACCCACCAAAAGCTAAATAGCCATCAGATTGATTTTTCTAAGCCTGATGATTGGCGCGATGAAGTACAGGGAGATGTATTGTTTGCCTGCTTGGGAACAACCCTGAAAGCGGCTGGCAGTAAAGAAGCGCAATGGGCAATCGATTATGAGGTAAATCTTGAATTTGCTAAAGCGGCTAGGCAGAACGGCGTCAATGCTTTGGTTTTGATTTCCGCTTCCGGTGCAAATTCTGCTTCGCGCCTGTTTTATCAACGGATGAAGGGCGAATTGGAACAAGCAATTATTGCTTTGAATTTTCCGCACCTTATTATTTTCCGCCCGCCCTTATTGATTCGTCCGAATAGCGATCGATTGGGTGAGAAAATAGCCGAACGGATTTTGCATGGATTCGACCGTATCGGCCTGATGAAAAGCCAACGTCCGCTTGCTGTTGAAAAATTGGCGCAAGCCATGCTGAAAGCAGCGTTGTTGTCATCTTATGAACAGGCGTCGTACTCGAAAAACCATATGCAGGTATATGAGCCTCAAGATATTTTTAGGCTGTTAGATCAATAAATCTGATAACAAGCCTTACGCAAAGATTTTAATGGAGCCAGTATGGTAACCAAGTTCCAACAAGAAACCCTCAAATCACGTTTTGCACAAGCTAAAGTCCTTGTTGTCGGCGATGTGATGCTCGATCGCTATTGGTTTGGCGATGTATCCCGTATTTCTCCTGAAGCCCCCGTACCGGTGGCGAAAATTTCCCGTATCGACCAGCGGGCAGGTGGAGCGGCGAACGTTGCGCGCAATATCGCATCGCTGGGCGGTAAAGTAGGGCTGTTGTCCGTGACCGGTGATGATGAAGCTGCAGATGCGTTGGATGCGTTGATGGCGCAAGACGGCGTTTCTTCCTATCTTATGCGTGACAAGCAAATTGCGACTACTGTCAAATTGCGCGTTGTTGCCCGCAACCAGCAGCTTATCCGACTTGATTTTGAAGAGCCGCCGCATCGTGAGGTATTGGAACAAATCAAGCATCAATATCGCGAAGTGTTGCCCGAATATGATGCCATTATTTTTTCAGATTACGGTAAGGGCGGCCTGTCGCATATTTCCGATATGATTGATTGGGCGAAACAGACCGGTAAACCTGTTTTAATCGACCCGAAAGGCGATGATTACGAAAAATATGCCGGCGCTACGCTGATTACGCCTAACCGTGCAGAATTGAGAGAAGTGGTGGGTAGTTGGAAAAATGAAAACGATTTGATCGAAAAAGCCCAAAATCTGCGCCGTCATCTTGATTTGACCGCGATTTTGCTGACCCGAAGCGAAGAGGGTATGACCCTGTTCAATGAGGGCGAGCCGATTTATCAGCCTACACGGGCCCAAGAAGTCTATGATGTATCCGGTGCGGGCGATACCGTTATTGCCGGAGTGGGCTTGGGTTTGGCCGCTGGTTATACCATGCCTGAAGCAATGCACCTTGCCAATACTGCGGCAGGTGTTGTCGTAGCGAAACTTGGTACGGCGGTTTGCTCGTTTGCCGAATTGACCAAGGCATTGGAAGAGCAATAATTGCTGTTTTAGACGGCCTTAAAATCTAAATGCCGTCTGAAAATAGAGTTGGAAAATAATCCAGACAGACAAGTTTTTATTTTCAGACGGCATGATTTCTTCAAGGCCGTCTGAAAAATCAAAATAAAGGAAATTCATTATGACCATTATCGTAACAGGCGCGGCCGGCTTTATCGGCAGCAACATCGTCAAAGCACTTAACCAACGTGGTATTACCGACATTGTTGCCGTTGACAATTTGAGTAAAGGCGAAAAATTTAAAAACCTTGCCGAGTGTGAAATTGCCCATTATCTCGATAAACACGAATTCATCCGTCAAGTGCGCGGCCATCTTCTGCCTTACGACGATATCGAAGCCGTTTTCCATCAAGGTGCATGTTCCGATACTATGAATCATGATGGTCTTTACATGATGGATAACAACTACCAATACACGCTCGATCTCTTGGACTGGTGTCAGGATGAACGTATTCCGTTCCTTTATGCTTCTAGCGCTGCTGTATATGGCAAGGGCGAAGTCTTCCGCGAAGAGCGCGAACTGGAAAAACCGCTTAATGTATATGGCTACTCTAAATTCTTGTTTGACCAAGTATTGCGCCGCCGCATGAAGGAAGGTTTGACCGCACAAGTTGTCGGCTTCCGCTACTTCAATGTTTACGGACAACAGGAACAACACAAAGGCCGTATGGCATCGGTTGCCTTCCATCATTTCCACCAATACCGCGAGCATGGTTATGTCAACCTATTCGGTGCCAATGATGGTTACGGCAACGGCGAGCAAACACGCGATTTTGTCAGCGTAGAAGACGTTGCTAAAGTTAACCTTTACTTCTTCGATCATCCCGAGCTTTCAGGCATCTTCAATCTCGGTACAGGTCGTAGCCAACAGTTTAACGATCTTGCCGCTGCCACCGTCAACGCCTGCCATGCGGCCGAAGGCAAGCCTGAAATGAGTTTGAAAGAGTTGGTTGAAGAAGAACTTATCCGTTATATACCATTCCCAGATGCACTCAAAGGCAAATATCAGAGCTTTACTCAAGCGGATATTACCAAGCTGCGTGAAGCCGGGTATAAAGAAGAATTCTTGGATGTAAAACAAGGCGTCAGCCGTTACGTTAAATGGATGCTGGAGAACTTGGTTTAATAAATAGTACAGTAATGTTGTCTGAGAATAAAACCGACTTACCTGTTTGGGTAAGTCGGTTTTATTTTACTAAGATAGTATAACGATCTAGTGATGAGTAGTTGCAATACGGTTAATTTGCCAATCTAAAAATTGAGTGTAAACACTACCTCGTTCAATAAAAGGTATATCTTCAGCAGGTGGTTGGCTGATTTCAGCTTCTGCCGTCTGTAGTCCCTGATTGTTCCAACGATGGAATTCCTGATTGCTTAAATTATAAAAACCATGTTCGGTGATTAAAACTTCAGGATTATAACCATAGCCACACCATGAAGAATCAGATGTAGAGGCAGTCAAATTACAACCGGTTTGATAATAAGGTGTTTCTGATAGGCTAAGATTATATAACGTTGGCAAAATGTCTTTATGTGAGCCTGCCCGCTCAGGATGATATTCTGCATTAGAGCGATAAGTAGGCGGAACATAAAGATAGAATGGTACACTGTGGCCAAGGGCAATTTCATTAGATGAAGGATAACTGATTGCGCGCATATTATGGTCTCCAGTTGCAACAATAATAGTATCCGGTGCAATAGACTTTGTATGACTAATGAAGCGTCCAAGTTGGTCGTTGCTATATCGGAATGTGTTAAAAATCTCATTCAATTCTTTTCCTGTTGCTAGACTGGAAAGTCGCTGTTTTTCTTGCTCAGTGAGATGAAAATCTTTAGCTTGGTTAGGTTTAGGTAATTGATAGGGGGGGTGATTAGTTACTGATAGCATCATGATGAATACGGGAGTATTATTTTTTCTTGCTTGTTTCAACTCGCCTTCTGCATATCGGAACATAAATTCATCAGGTACTCCCCATGTGCTGGATTGGGCTTCGGGGTAGCGTGCTTTGATCGCATTTTCATCAATGATTTCATGTACGCCCAAATGACGTAGAAAACTATCAAAATCACGCCACCCCCCATTGCCAGCAGTGATATACACAATACGATATCCTGCATCAAGATATGGTTTAAACATGTTTCCAGGAAAAATTTTATTTTTAGCGGCAGATTGGCTAAGGTTAAGGCGTGGGCTACGAATAAAAAAACGGTGTAGTGAGTCGCTAGTACCATCGCCCTCAGAGATAAAACGTGAATAAACCCAATCTTCTTTCCAATGTTCATCTAATTCACCTAATAGATCTCGTTCAGGCGTATTTAGAGAAAGCAAGTGTGTACTCATACTTTCCATAACAGCAAATACAACGTTGGGCTTATGTTGTTCAACAATCAAATTTTTATTAGTTTGTGTAAATAAGCGATTTAAGTTGGCATCAGCTTTTTGATTTTGTAGACGATTCATCAGTTCAATACCATCTGAATCGGTAACTTCGATAAAATTATTACTGTTTCGATGTTCTGCAAAAGCCCAATTTAAAGAAATTAGTGCATTGGGAACTAATTTATTTATTTGCGGTAAGGTTGAAATTTGCATGGAGGTTTGTCGTAAAGGGAATTTACCAAATGAACCGCGTATACCAATACTTAAGATTAAGATAGGTATCATTATGATAGCAACCCAAGTTGCTTTGCTTGTAGTAGTAGCAGAAAAAGAGTATCTGTTAATTTGGGAAAAACATTTCCAAAAAAGGGTTACTGCTATGGCTAAAGCAATTAATCCCCAAATAATTGGGAAATCGGACCAAATAGTTTTGAGTACGGCTACAGTATCTTCTTCTGCAAGACCAAAAATAAAAACATCGAATTGGCGTTCGTAGACTCCATAATAAAACCAATTCCCTATAGCCAGAGCAGAAACGATAGATAACAATACTGTAGACAATAGAGCTTGAATCCGTCCATATGCTACAACAGTTTTTGAATTTAATAAGCTGAATAATCCTAGTAAAAATGGTAATGCCGTTAATACAGAAGCAGCTTTGATATCAAATAATAACCCTTTGAGCATAAGCTGGATAATATCCTCGGAATAACGACTACGGATATCATCTGATAGATAATAGTGTGACATTAAACACCGTTCAATAAAAAGAATTAGAACAGTGCAAAGCCATAATGAAAAAGAATTGCATAGAATTTTTTTGTAGGCAAGTAGACGAGACATTTTGTAGATATGTAATAAATATTTAAAACGGTGTTATTTTATAACCCTTTAAGGGTTTTAAACTAGCATATAATTTTTTATAGAAATCATACGATATGATGATTTGAGTTTGGGAAGGAGATAGACATGAGATTTGTCTATTTTTTATAAAAAATAATATAACGTATTGAATTTATTATATTATTCATGATTAATTAGAGGGGTTTATTTTTAATTGGTATCGATTACGGTAATACAATCAATCTAAAATGAATAAAATAAGAATAATTTAGTGGTTTAGATGAATCTCTTGTCCTAGATAGAATAGTGGTTATTTATAACTACAAAGCTGTTAATGGGCTATCTTTACTATTATTAGGCGTGGGTACTAGACAAAAAAATAACCGCTTAAAAGCGGTAAATGGTGCCCGGAGCCGGAATCGAACCGGCACGGCCGGTTTAGGGCCGACGGATTTTAAGTCCGTTGTGTCTACCTATTTCACCACCCGGGCGTAGACAGTAAATTGAGAGATTGGAGGCGGGGGCGCGGATTTGAACCGGCCTGTATAAGGGTTGCACCCCTTATAGCATAAACACTCTGCCACCCCGCCATGAAATGGATGGAGGCGAGAGTCGGAATCGAACCGGCGTAGACGGATTTGCAATCCGCTGCATAACCACTTTGCTATCTCGCCAAAACTACGTTTGAGTGTTGTAGTATGAAACTGGAGCGGGAAACGAGTCTCGAACTCGCGACCTCAACCTTGGCAAGGTTGCGCTCTACCAACTGAGCTATTCCCGCGTATTCGGATGCATGATTTAATGGAGCGGGAAACGAGTCTCGAACTCGCGACCTCAACCTTGGCAAGGTTGCGCTCTACCAACTGAGCTATTCCCGCATTTGAGTGCATCTGAAATTAAACTGGAGCGGGAAACGAGTCTCGAACTCGCGACCTCAACCTTGGCAAGGTTGCGCTCTACCAACTGAGCTATTCCCGCATATTGAAAAAGAACAATCAACAAGTAATCAGTATGGAGCGGGAAACGAGTCTCGAACTCGCGACCTCAACCTTGGCAAGGTTGCGCTCTACCAACTGAGCTATTCCCGCTCTGATAGTTTGTTGCTTCGTATATCGAAGAAGACGCAATTATTATGGATTTAATCGTGTGCGTCAAGTGTTTTGTTTTTATTTTTTTAAAAATTTTATTTGAATTCTTTCCACGCCATTTTCAGGTAGTAGCACATGGACCAGATGGTCAATACAGATGCTATAAACATCAATATGTTACCAATGAGATAGAAAGGGTCGTTATATTTGTCCGTACCGATAAGCAAAAGAAAGATGGCGATCATTTGGGCAGTGGTTTTGAATTTGCCGATAGTGGCTACGGCGACGCTGCCGCGTTTGCCCATTTGTGCCATCCATTCGCGCAGGGCGGAAATGGTGATTTCTCGGCCGATAATAATCATGGCGAAGATGGCGTATGTTCTGCCAAGGCTGACGAGCAGGAGTAGGGCAACGGCAACCATGAGTTTGTCGGCAACGGGGTCCAGGAATGCGCCAAAGTCGGAGGTTTGTTTCCAGCGGCGTGCCAAAAAGCCGTCAAACCAGTCTGTAACAGCTGCAAGTGCAAAGATGATGGCGGCTGTCCAGTTGACGGTTTGTGGTTGAATCCATGTGTTTGGTAAATAGAATAGGATGGTGAACACGGGGATTAATAGGACGCGCATCCAGGTAAGTAAAATAGGTATGTTCCAAGGCATGGTTTGGGACCTTTTGGACGATGTGTCGGATTGTCCATTATAGCTTATTTGCTCGCTGGGCTTTTTTGAGTGTTGTTTTTTTGCCGACAAGTAACGTGGGCATAGGGCTTTGTTATGCGGGTTGTGAAGGAAGTCTGTTAAGGCCGTCTGAAAAATGGGTTGTTGAGGGGTATAAATATTTTTGGGTAGGTAAGTGGCTGCAAAATAGTGGGCAATGAGGTCGGCTTGCTGCTCGATATTGAGTTGGTTGAAGTGAGGCAAAGGCATGGGATAGGCGTAAGCTTTGCGTTTCCTATATCCGCCTTTGAGCATAATGAATAAACCGGACAACCAAACTTTGTGACCGCGTTGGTGTTGCCAGACATGCGTCAGTTCATGAATCAGCCAGATTTTGTAGGCGATGCCGGCTTGAGTGAAATCATCAGGGCAGTGTTTGCGCGGGAAATATATATTTCCATTGGGGGCAATAGCGGTATTGTGGTTGGGCAGGAAGGGGATGCCACGATATATTTTAATGCGGTTGAAGTCTATGCCGTCGGCAAAAACCTGTTTTACCATACGGATTTCATTTTCGGTTAGTCTGCGCCAATTGGAAAAAATCATATTTTAAAGAGGAATATAGGATATAGAGATTTTCAGGCCGTCTGAAAGTTTCAGACGGCCTGAACATGGGATTTATTGTTCTTCTGAAGCGGCTTGTTTGCCGTTGTTGAACAATTTGTCCATAGGCGTCAGATTGACTGCGTTGCCTTGGCTGACTATCCATTTGTTTTCAACACGCCATACGCCTGAGGCATCTTCAACGCGTAAGTACCAATGATTGGTTGGGCGTAAAGGTTTAAAGACGGCTTCGTATTCCATGCGGCCGTTTTGTGGCTCGGACGTTACGGCGCGCAGCTTGACGGTTTGGTCGTCAGCTTTGCGTGTCGGGTGCATCAGCAGTAAGTTTAATGGCTGTTTGGGATCGAATTGTCCACTGACGAATACTTTGGCTGCATTCATGTCCGGACTGATTAAAACCTGCACCTGAATCTGCCGTTTAACGGCTTCTTCGTCGCGGTGAAGCTGGATTTCGATGTGTTTGCCGTCTTTATAGTAATCGTCGGAAACCAAGTCTGTCGTATGTTCTTTTGCGACGAAGAACATAGACACGCTGGCGATAACGACAAAGATGGGACCTGCCATCAGCACCCAAGGCCAAATGTGTTTATACCAAGGCTTAATGGGATTGGGTTTGGACACCGTTGTTATTCTCCAATAAAGGTTGCTTTTTCATTCAAGACAGTCGGTTCGGCATCAGCAGCATCGGTTTCACGATATGTGAAGGTAAATTCAATCGGCTGGCTGCCTTTTTCGGCGTACTCAGGGAGGGTGGATACTTGAACCGGAATGGTCACGGTTTCGCGTGGCGCAATTTTAATACCGTTTTCTGGCAAGCCGGTCAAGGCGATATCATCAAAACCTTTGACTGTTGCAGTAATGGTCTGTTCATGTTCACTCTTATTAATGATGCGCAGGTTGTAGGCATTTTCCAACCAGCCTTGGCTGTTTTCACGCACCATCACGCCACGGTCTTTCAGAATATCCACTTCGATCATTTTACGGGTAGAAATGCCGGTTAAGAAAGCAATAATAACCACAAACAATACTGCACCATAACCTGCAACGCGAGGGCGTTTCAGGCGTTTTTTGATGTCGCTTTCAGGGTATTCATGCTCCATTGCGCCTTCAGTGGTGTAACGGATCAGGCCGCGCGGATAACCCATTTTGTCCATGATTTCGTCACAAGCGTCGACACAGGCTGCACAACCGATACATTGGTATTGCAGGCCGTCGCGGATGTCGATGCCGACGGGGCAGACTTGTACGCACATGGTGCAGTTGATGCAGTCGCCTAAGCCGCTGTCTTCTTTGTTGGCGGTTTTTTTGCGTGCACCGCGAGGTTCGCCGCGTTCCGTATCGTAGGAAATAATCAGCGTGTCTTTGTCAAACATCGCACTTTGGAAGCGTGCATACGGGCACATATGCAGACACACTTTTTCGCGCATGATGTGGGCAAAAAAGAAGGTCATGAATCCGTAAAACGCTGCGGCAAACATTGCGCCACCGCCTGCTGCTCCGGTGAATAAATCGGGAACAAACTGGCGGATAGGGACAAACCAGCCTGCAAAAGTGATACCTGTCCACGCACAGACAAGGAAAATCAGTAGATATTTGGTGGACTTAATGCGGATTTTAGTAAAGTTCCAAGGCGATTTTTCCAGTTTTAAACGTTTGTTGCGGTCGCCTTCAACCAAGTTGTCGATCCAAAGCATGATTTCGGTGTAAACCGTTTGAGGGCAAGAGTAGCCACACCACAAACGACCGGCAATGGTTGTCCACCAAAACAGTCCGAAAGCACAAATCATCAGCAGCAAGGCAAGGTAAATCAAGTCGCCCATACCCAGTGACAGGCCGAAAATGAAAAAATGACGGTCAGGGATATTGAATAAAACTGCCTGACGGTTACTCCAGTTAAACCATGGAATTACGTAAAACACAAATTGCGTGGCCAGTACGGCGGCAATACGCAATTTGGCAAACCGGCCTTCTGCTTTTTTCGGATGAATGCGTTCGCCTTCAGGGTGGATCTGGATAACGCTGGCTCTTGGATTGAATGTTTTAGGAGGAGCGGTTTTGGCAGGTTTGTCTGCTGAGGAGGGAGTGTTTTCAGCTTGGTTTTCGGGTGACATAATCAGTGTTCCTTAATCGAAGTGCACACAAGCCTTTTGTCATGGTAGTAGTTTGATGTGAGTCTTTTCAGACGGCCTTGGGCGTGCATATAAAATCATAACATTTGACTCTATGCAAAGCAAAAGCGGGGCTTGCCCTTAACAATAGTTGCGGTACTCCTGCCTCATACAAGGCCGTCTGAAAAGAGCAGTATTCAAAGACTTACGGAATAAGCGCAGGTTTATGCTTATAGTGATTTCCTATTTATCTGATAAAAAATTTACAACATACTGTTTCAAAACGAAATAACAGTTAATATCATCTATCCTGTTCGTTTCAGACGGCCTATTGGAAATCATGTCGTCTGACAATGCAAATATCAAAGGCTATTCTTGAAAGCACGGCTGATTCAGGCGATAATCGGCACACTTTTTCATATTTCCAATCTTGTCCAAGGAAGGTCAAACCATGTCTCAACTGGCAAACGCAATCCGTTTCCTCTCAGTCGATGCCGTACAAAAAGCCAACTCCGGCCACCCGGGGGCGCCTATGGGTATGGCGGAAATGGCGGAAGTATTGTGGACGAAGTTCCTCAATCATAATCCTGCCAACCCGAAATTCTACAACCGCGACCGTTTTGTCCTCTCCAATGGTCATGCTTCCATGATTCTTTACAGCCTGTTGCACCTGACCGGCTACAACGTTTCCATTAATGATCTGAAAAACTTCCGCCAACTGCACAGCAAAACTCCCGGCCATCCCGAATACGGTTACACCGATGGCGTGGAAACCACGACCGGCCCGTTGGGACAAGGTATTGCCAACGCAGTGGGCATGGCTTTGGCTGAAAAAATCTTGGCTGCCGAATTTAATAAAGACGGTTTAAACATCGTTGACCACCACACCTACGTCTTCATGGGCGACGGTTGTATGATGGAAGGCGTATCGCATGAAGCCTGCTCGCTTGCCGGTACTTTGGGCTTGGGCAAACTGATTGTTTTATATGATGACAACAATATTTCCATCGATGGTAAAGTGGACGGTTGGTTTACCGAAAATATTCCGCAACGCTTTGAAAGCTACGGCTGGCACGTGATTCCAAATGTAAACGGTCATGATACTGATGCCATTCAGACGGCCATTGAAGCGGCCAAAGCCGAAACCGGCAAACCTTCCCTGATTTGCTGCAAAACCTTAATCGGCAAAGGCAGTGCCAACAAAGAAGGTAGCCATAAAACCCACGGTGCGCCTTTGGGTGCGGACGAGATCGAAGCCACGCGTAAACATTTGGGTTGGGCTTATCCTGCGTTTGAAATCCCTCAAGAAATCTATGCAGCATGGGATGCAAAAGAAAAAGGCGCGAAACTTGAGGCCGAATGGAACGAACTCTTCGCTCAATATCAAGCCAAATATCCTGCAGAAGCTGCAGAATTTGTACGCCGTATGGATAAAAAACTGCCTGAAAACTTTGACGCTTACGTTCAAGCCGCATTGAAAGAAGTGTGTGCCAAAGCGGAAACCATCGCCACCCGTAAAGCCAGTCAAAACAGCATTGAAATCTTGGCAAAAGAGCTGCCTGAATTGGTGGGCGGTTCTGCCGACTTGACCCCGTCCAACCTGACTGACTGGTCAAACAGCGTTTCCGTTACCCGCGAACACGGCGGCAACTATATTCACTACGGTGTGCGCGAGTTCGGCATGGGCGCAATCATGAACGGCCTTACCCTGCATGGCGGTGTGAAACCATTCGGCGCGACTTTCCTGATGTTCAGCGAATACGAGCGTAATGCTTTGCGTATGGCTTCGCTAATGAAAATCAACCCTGTATTTGTGTTCACTCACGATTCCATTGGTTTGGGCGAAGACGGTCCTACCCACCAACCTATCGAGCAAACTGCCACTCTGCGCCTGATTCCGAATATGGATGTATGGCGTCCATGCGATACTGTTGAATCTTTGGTAGCGTGGTCTGAAGCCGTTAAAGCGGCCGATCATCCGTCCAGCTTGATTTTCAGCCGTCAAAACCTGAAATTCCAAGTGCGTGATGAGCAACAGCTGAACGACATTAAACGTGGTGCTTATGTAATCAGCGAAGCTAAAGGCAATGCACAAGCTGTTGTAATCGCAACCGGTTCTGAAGTTGAATTGGCTCTGGAAGCGCAAAAAGTATTGGCAGAACAAGGTATTGCCGTGCGCGTTGTTTCCATGCCTTCTACCAATGTATTCGACCGCCAAGATGCCGCCTATAAAGCCGCTGTTCTGCCGGAAGGTTTGCCACGCGTAGCCGTAGAAGCCGGACATGCTGACGGTTGGTATAAATACGTCGGTTTGAACGGCGCCGTGGTCGGTATCAACCGCTTCGGCGAGTCTGCACCTGCTGACTTGCTGTTCAAAGAATTCGGCTTTACCGTAGACAATGTGGTTGCCACTGTTAAATCCGTTTTGTAAATCAGATTTTTGATCGAAATAAAAAGGCCGTCTGAAATTTCAGACGGCTTTTTTCTAGGTCTTACCGTTTGGATTTGCGAATACAATGATTTGTAATTCAAATAGAAACACTTTAATCAACATCATTTTCGAGTATGTGGGGAATTTCTTTTAATTTAGCAACTGTTTTCAAATACCTGTTTCTTAGAATTTTCGACGATCTTCCACCTGTGTAGGGAAAAAGGCTGATTGAAATGGCATGTTTTGTTCCTATCCCTTTTGAATTAAAACTGCTTCTCCACACTGATGAATGTCTGCATACTCTTACGGGAATAGAAGCCGCTCATATTGCTGTCGATTTTCAGATAACGGAAATTCAAATGCGGTACCAAGCCTTTCCATGCAATTTTATTGTGCCAAATAGATACATTTGCCTGATATTCATGGTCTTTTCGAGTCAGGCGGTACACCAGGCTACCCGGAGCATCAAAGGTACGATGGACGTAGCGCAGGTTGGTACGGATGCCGAATCCGTTCTCAAACGCTTTCGCCGTGCCAAAGCGTATGCCCTTGCGTACGGATGCCTGCTCCGCTTCTTTGGTCATGTCATGCGACCAGTCCATGCCTCCGTAAATCAGCCAGTTTTTCGGCGCAGAGTATGCCAGCGTTGCTCCCACTAGCGGCATATGGCTGTTGTAACGCGCAGCCGTGTTGCTGTTTTGATAGTATTTTTTGATATAGCCTGCATTGAACGAGAGCCGCCATTTTTCGTTCAGACGACGTGAAAAGTCGGTATGGATACCGGTTTCACGATTATAGCGTTTGCCGCCCAGCCAGTTTTGCTCGGCAAACGGTACAACCCCGAAAGATTGCACCGCCGAACGGTTTTTATAGCCTGCCACCAAGCGCAGGCTTTGCTCGTTAAAATCCTGATTGTCCCAATAATGCACGCCGTCGCCGCTCAGGTTGCCGTAAACAAAATGATGCCCGCCCATGTTGATTTCGCGCGATACACCGGCGCCGTAGCGGATACCGTGCGCCTTTTGCGGCAGGCTATCAGCGGTTTTATTCCAGCGTCTGCCGTTCCATTCTATAACGCGCTCGGACGAGGCATTGTTCACATTATCGGTTTGCTCGTATTGCAGTGAAACATCGGGCTGCCAGCTTTGCGCCGATGCAATGGAAGCAAGATAGCGTTCGGCAAGTTGCTGCATGGGCGGCTGCAAATCCGGTTTTGCCCGTTTCAATTCAGCTTTTGCCTCACAGTACTGTTTGTTTTCAAACATCATTACGCCCAAATCGAAACGCGGATACGCCAAATCGGGATGTTTCGCCAAAATGCCGCGATAGAGCGATACAGCCTCACCATGCCGCAACTGACTACGCCGCAACGCGCCTAAAGCATAATCGTATAAAACGGCATCCCGGTTGGGCACGGCTTTATATTGCGTCAACAAACCTTCCAGCGTCTTCCAGTCCCGTCCGATTAATGCGCGGTTGATCTGTGCTTCCAATGAGGAATCGGCAGGAAGGTCGTCTGAAAGCCTCTGTTCTGCAGGTTTATCGTCGGTAAATTCTTTTGAGGGTGTTTCGCTGTTGGGTTGTTTGTCAAAAAATACAGGTGCAGGTACATGGACAACGGGTGTTTCGGCAAGGGCGGTTGATGTGAAGGAGAATATTAGTAAGATGAGATGGTTTTTATTCATTTTATTCAGTGGGATATGGGTCGTAGGAATATTCTGTCATTGTAAGGATAACACGGTGAAAATGGTCGAAAAGGTCGTCTGAAACGGTTTCAGACGACCTTTTGGCTATATTACATCAATATTAGCGGGAGCCGGCAAAGCCGATCTCACCATTGTTGCGATCATCGACAGTACCGACAATTTCTTCTGCTTCAGGACCGAAGAAGCCGAGTCGGTAGCTGCCACGGTTGGAAGAGCCTTCGATGCCGTGTCCATTAATTGTGGTTTGGTCAGTTTCTTTATTGGTGTAGCTCATTTTTTTAATTTCTGCTTCATTCAGATGAATGTCGCTGTCAAGACCTGTAATTTTGCCACTACCTTTTCCGCTGTCGAAGTCAACAGAATAAGCCAATTTTCCTTTCTTATCTCCATCACTTGCAATACCGGAATAGTCGAATTTCCCCGCAGTAGGCAGGTTTTGGGTGGTATAACCTTTAATCAGGATATTGGTATCGTCATCGTCAGCATCCAGCTTTTCTGATTCACCATTAAGTGTTAAGCCGGTGGGCGTAATACCTGCAATCAGGGAATAGTTTTGACGGTAAATATGGGCAACACCGTTTCGGGTAATGGTATGGTCCTGACCTTCTGCCTGTGCAACGACAGTTTCCCGATAGTTTTGGCTGACTAACGTTTTAAGTGGAATACTGGATAAATTAAAATCATTACCACTGCTGGATTGGTTTCCTAAATTTACCTTATAAGATTTGAGAATAACTGCCCCATCAATTTCCTTCTTCTGTGCAAGTTCTCGGATATCTTTATTGGCGGTATTTTTTATACCTTCGTATGAAACTGAAAAATTAACGCGTGGTGTAGCGTTGGCAGAAGAATTATTGTTGCCGGGAGTATTGCTATTGTTGCCGGGAGTATTGCTATTGTTGCCGGGAGTATTGCTATTGTTGCCGGGAGTATTGCTATTGTTGCCGGGAGTATTGCTATTGTTGCCGGAAGTATTGCTATTGTTGCCGGGAGTATTGCTATTGTTGCCGGGAGTATTGCTATTGTTGCCGGGAGTATTGCTATTGTTGCCGGAAGTATTGCTATTGTTGCCGGAAGTATTGCTATTATTGTTGGAAGTATTACTATTATTGTCAGCAGAATTGCCGTTATTCTTCTGGATGCCATTTGATGAACTAGTGATGGATGGAGTGTCATTAGGCTGGTTGTTGCTGCAAGCCGCCAAGCTCAGGGCGATAATAGTTGCTGTACTTACTTTTTTGAAAGACATAGATATTTCCTTTGCAATGAATTGATTGATAATTAAAATGTAGATGTATTATCAAATAGTCATTTAAAAATATCAAGTAAATAGTTTACAAAAATAATTAATTTGTTAAATTACGAGGTATTTTGTTATTTGTAGCCTCTATATAGACGGAGAATTAGGCATTAATTACAAAAAGGTTGTCTGAAAACGGAAATCTCGTTTTCAGACGACCTTTTGCCTTTATCCTTCAAACCGCTGCTGTTTCAGGTTTGACCTTGCTTTTCTTAAACTTCAATACGGCTTCTTCTTTTGCTGCATCCCAGTCTATACGCATGAAGCCGCCGTCGGCGAGTTTGCCGAACAGGAGTTCGTCGGCGAGCGGTTTGCGGATTTTTTCCTGAATCAGGCGGTGCATCGGGCGCGCGCCCATTTGCGGGTCGAAACCTTTTTCCGCCAGATATTTGCGCAATGCCGGTGTGAATTCGGCTTCGACTTTTTTGTCGAGGAGCTGGTGTTCGAGCTGGAGCAAGAATTTGTCCACGACTTTGGCGATGACGGGTTCGGACAAGGGCGCAAACGGGATAATCGCGTCCAAACGGTTGCGGAACTCGGGCGTGAAGAGTTTGTTGATCGCCTGCATTTCGTCGCCGCGTTCGCGCTTGGCGGTAAAGCCGAGGCTGGGGCGGCTGAGGCTTTCCGCGCCTGCGTTGGTGGTCATAATCAGGATGACGTTGCGGAAATCAGCGCTCTTGCCGTTGTTGTCGGTCAGTTTGCCTGCGTCCATGACTTGCAGGAGGACGTTGAAAATGTCGGGGTGGGCTTTTTCGATTTCGTCCAAAAGCAACACGCAATGTGGCTGTTTGTTGACGGCTTCGGTCAAAAGACCGCCTTGTTCAAAGCCGACGTAGCCCGGCGGCGCACCGATGAGGCGCGATACGGCATGGCGTTCCATATATTCGGACATATCGAAGCGTTGCAGCGGTACGCCCATCGAGTAGGCAAGCTGTTTGGCGACTTCGGTTTTACCGACGCCGGTCGGGCCGGAGAAGAGGAAGCTGCCTATCGGTTTGTCGGGCAGGGCAAGGCCGGAACGCGACATTTTGACGGCGGCAACCAGTGCGTCGATGGCGTTTTCTTGACCGTAAACCATGTTTTTCAAATCGCGGCCGAGGAATTGCAGCACTTGTTTGTCGTCGTGCGACACGGTTTTTTCGGGAATCCGTGCGACTTTGGCGATGACGGTTTCGATTTGCGCTTTGCCGATGACTTTTTTCTGTTTGGATTTAGGCAGAATCCGTTGCGCCGCGCCTGCTTCGTCCATCACGTCGATGGCTTTGTCGGGTAGGAAACGCTCGTTGATGTAACGCGCGGAAAGTTCGGCTGCGGCTTCGAGTGCGCCTTGCGTATAGCGGACTTGGTGGAAGCCTTCGAACATCGGTTTCAAGCCGCGCAGGATTTGCACGGTTTCGGCGACGGTGGGTTCGACCACGTCGATTTTTTGGAAGCGGCGGCTTAAGGCGTGGTCTTTGTCGAAAATGGTGCGGTATTCGTCGTAAGTGGTTGCGCCGATACAGCGCAATGAACCTTTCGCCAATGCGGGTTTGAGCAGGTTGGATGCGTCCATCGTGCCGCCGCTGGTGCTGCCTGCGCCGATGATGGTATGGATTTCGTCGATAAACAAAATGGCGTGCGGGATTTTTTCGAGCTGTTTCAAGACGGATTTGACCCGCGCTTCAAAGTCGCCGCGGTATTTTGTGCCCGCCAAAAGCGAACCCATATCCAGCGCGTACACTTCGGCTTCCTTAAGCGCGTCGGGAATGTCGCCGTTGACGATTTGATGTGCCAAACCTTCCGCCAGCGCGGTTTTGCCAACGCCAGCTTCGCCCACCAAAAGCGGATTGTTTTTGCGGCGGCGGCACAGGATTTGTACCAGCCTTTCCATTTCGTGTTTGCGACCAATCAAAGGGTCGATACGGCCGGCTTTGACTTCGGCGTTGAGGTTGACGGTGTAGTCGGAAAGGGAGCCGGTTTTTTGTTCCGCTTCTTCTCCTTCGCGTCCCAGGCCGTCTGAATCATTGCCGTCTTCGTCATCGGGCGAGCCATGGGCAATGCAACGCAAGACTTCAAAGCGCGTAATGGATTGCAATTTGAGGAAATAAACGGCATGGCTTTCGGATTCGCTCATCATGGCAACCAAAATATCCAAAGGCTCTACTGCGGCTTTACCGGCAGACTGGGTATGCACCATCGCCCGTTGGATGACGCGTTGGAAGCCCAATGTCGGTTGGGTTTCGACCGTATCCAGAAGATGATCGGGAATTTGCGGCGTATTTTCGGCAACACTGGCGGCCAGCTGCTCGGACAGGACTTTCAAATCCGCACCACACAGTTTCAAGACGTTCGGCACAGCCGCATCTTCTTCTATCAGCACCAAAAGCAGGTGTTCCAAGCTGATAAACTCATAACGCGCGTTGCGTGCTTCACGGTAGAGCAGTTGCAGGATGTGTTCCAATTCGGGTGAAAGCATGATTTAAACCTCTTCGACTATACATTTGAGCGGATGCCCTTCGGCTTTGGCGCGTTCCATGACCTGATGCTGCTTGGTTTGCGCAATATCGCGCGTGTAGGTGCCGCACAGGCCTTTGCCTTCGTGGTGCACCAGCAACATGACGGCCACGGCCTGTTCTTGTGCAAGCATAAAGACTTCGGTCAGGATTTCGACGACAAATTCCATGGTGGTGTAATCGTCGTTCAATAAAAATACGCCGTAACGTTTCGGCGGCTGTGTGTTGATATCGCTGAGCAGGGTATCGGATTGGTGGTCGGTATTCGGATGGTTCATAAGCTTAGGTTTCAGTTTTCAGACGGCCTGTTTTAGAGTGTAAACCGTTTTCTGTTGTATTTCGGCAATTTTTTTCTATTTTCCCACTTTTTTGAAAACATAGCTTGACGTTTTGTCTTAACAAATGTAAAAAGACGGTTAAGCAGAAGTTGGCACTCGACTGCGTATGCAATACGTGGGAGAAACGCTGAACGTTTTAGTTTGCTGTATGCCTTGTTTTGCTGATTTTGTTAATTTTTAAGTATAGGAAGTTTCTAATGGCAACCGGTATCGTAAAATGGTTTAACGACGCTAAAGGTTTTGGTTTCATCACTCCTGATGAAGGTGGCGAAGATTTGTTCGCTCACTTCTCAGCGATCAACATGGATGGTTTCAAAACCCTGAAAGAAGGTCAACGCGTATCTTTCGACGTAACCACCGGCCCTAAAGGCAAACAAGCTGCTAATATTCAAGCTGCTTAATTAAATGTGCGGCGTAAGCCGTAAAATCATGGCGGGGTTTCCCGCCATTTTTTATGGGCGTTCGGGTCAAAAATTATGAATCAAAATTCATCTTATCAAAATGCTTTAAACCAGTTAGACGAGCTTATCCGTCATTTTCGCAGCGAAGGCGAGGTCAGCTGCGCCGTTGCCGAGCGTGAAGATCAAATCTTGATCCGCCTTGCCGATTTGAAACTGGATTTGCGTCCTGAAGATGAAAAAGCCATTGCCGATATAGACCGCTTTTACCGCCGCCATGTTTTAAGCGAATAAACGTTTCAAAACCGTTTGCCGTTTTATTTTTTAAGCATGCCTGATAAAATAGGCCGTCTGAAAAGTTTGTAAAGAATCAGCACAATGAGTATTGCCAATAATAAAAAAGCCTTTCACGATTTCTTTATCGAAGACCAAATCGAAGCCGGTATAGTATTGGAGGGATGGGAAGTCAAAGCCATCCGCGCTGCACGCGTGCAATTAAAAGAAAGCTATATCTACTGGAAAAAAGACGCATTCTATTTGGTGGGCTGCCACATTACCGCATTGCCCACTGCCTCGACACACGTCAAACCCGACCCTGTCCGTCCGCGTAAGTTGTTGTTGAAACAATCGGAAATCAACAAGTTAATCGGTAAAACCGAACGCGCCGGTTATACGATTGTGCCCTTAAACCTGCATTACACTCGCGGTAGAATCAAAGTGGAAATCGGTTTGGCCAAGGGTAAGAAACAGCATGACAAACGCCAAAGCCTGAAAGAAGCGGATTGGAAGCGTGAGAAACAGCGTTTGATGAAAAACGTACGTTGATTTTTTCAGACGGCCTTTGCATAAAGGCCGTCTGAATATTTATTGTTTGAAAATTTTAAAAAGGAAAACAGATGAAAACCATGATTTTAGCGGCAGCTTCAGCCGTATTGTTGCTGGGCGCGTGTTCCACTACGGAACAAAGAGTATTGAAACCTGAAGAGCTGACCAGCATCAAACATGTCTGCATCATTCAAAATGCAAAAGTAAGACCGCATGATTTGGATCGTGCTTTGTCTAAAGCTTTGGCAAAACGCGGCATTGGCAGCACTATTGTGACAGCGGACAACCGCGGCAAACTGTATGATTCTTCTTGCCCGTATAACCTGCGTTACAAAACCAAAGGCAATGACGAAATCTTGCGTAAAGGCGTATTTGTGTTGCGAAGCACGAAGTATGCGGTTTCTACTGTCAGCTACTCTTTGAACGATGAAAACCACTTCCGAACCAACCCTGATTTGGTGAAACAGGCTGAAGGTATTGTGGCCAAATTGTTGGAAAAAAACAGCAAATAAAAGCCAGGATAAAAAAACCGGCTTGCCGTGATATGGAGAATATCGGGCAAGCCGGTTTTATTTTCAGACGGCCTTAAATGGATTTGATTTTTTCCCAGAGGGTTTTGACCGTACCTTGATAGTAGGTTTCAGAAGTGCAATAGACTGTTTCTAAAGCACATTGTCCTTGTGAGCCGTATTTTTTGATACACTGGCTCAAGGCAATTTGATGCACGGTTTTGAAACGTGGGGAGGTAATGGCTACCACGTTTTGAGCGGTCAATTTGCCCATGGCTTTAGGATAGGCAACAGCGATACAAGTGTTGTGCAGAGGGACAACTGTTTTACAGCCTGTTGCTTGGCCTGCGCTGATGCCGGCTAAGGCATCTTGGCCTTTACAGAATGTTTCGAGTTCGGCTGTCGCATCCATTTGGGTGGCATTTTCTTTGGTGGTTTTGATTTGCAGTGCTTCATTGCTGTCGGCAGGGTTTTGCCACATCGCCAGGTAGCCGTAAGTATCGGCAGCCAGGGCGGCAGGAGTCAGTGCGCAAAGGATAAGTGTCATTAGTGTTTTTTTCATGTTCGTTCCCTGTTTGTTGGGTATTTGTCGTTATTATAAAGCAAAAGTACTTATTTGATATAAATTTGCTTTTAAAATGAATATTTAGTGTGGCAGATAGATTATAGGCCGAGACCTTTGCAAAATTCCCCAAAATCCCCTAAATTCCCACCAA
>NZ_JAPWBB010000009.1:0-118868 GCF_041433235.1 Neisseria sp. 27098_8_112
AGGATATAGGCCGTCTGAAAGATACTTAAGATCAGCTTTCAGACGGCCTTGTTGTAAGATGAATTTTTGATATTGGCGTACTTTTTTAAATACAGATAAAATCCCTGTTAATTATTTATAACGATATTTTTTAGGATACACAGTGCTTGCTTTGGATTATTGTCATCAAAAGGCTGCAGAAAGCCATTCCAGTTTTTTATCCGGCTTTCGTTTTTTATCGGTAGAAAAACGGAATGCGATCACTGTTTTATACGCTTTTTGTCGCGAACTAGATGATGTGGTTGATGGCTGTACCGATCCAAATGTAGCTCAGATAACGTTGAACTGGTGGCGTAGTGATTTGGAGAAAGTATTTAATAATGAGATGCCTGAGCATCCCGTTCATCAAGCTTTAAAAGATATTCGGGCAAATTTTGACTTGCCGAAGAATGAATTTGAAGCTTTGATTGATGGCATGCAGATGGATTTGGAGCAGGCTCGTTATGGTAGTTTTGATGAATTAAAGCTGTATTGCCACCGTGTTGCAGGGGTAGTGGGTTGTCTTATTGCGCGGATTTTAGGTTTTTCCAATCCGAAAACTTTGGAATATGCGGACAAAATGGGGTTGGCTTTGCAGTTGACGAACATTATTCGCGATGTGGGCGAAGATGAGCGGCAGGGAAGAATTTATCTGCCGATAGAGGAAATGCAGGAGTTTGACGTACCTGCCAATGTAATCATGCAGTGCAAACCGACAGATAATTTTGCAAAATTGATGCAATTTCAAGTGAATAGGGCGCGTGAAACTTATCGTGAAGCGATGTTGCTTTTGCCGGCTGAGGATAAGAAATCGCAAAAAGTCGGCCTGATTATGGCGGCTATTTATTATGCGTTGTTGAATGAAATCGACCGTGATGGTGCGCAAAATGTTTTGACTTATAAAATTGTGATTCCTTCTCCCCGTAAAAAACGTATTGCTTTGAAAACTTGGCTGTTTGGATTTAAACCATGAATACTAAGCGTCCAAAAATTGCTGTGATTGGTGCCGGTTGGGCAGGTTTGTCTGCGGCGGTTTCCCTGATTCATCGAGCTGATATTTCTTTGTTTGAGGCCGGGAGACAGGCTGGCGGTAGGGCGCGTGCCATAGCAGGGAAAGATGATGGATTCAGCTTTTTGGATAATGGGCAGCATATCTTGTTGGGTGCGTATCATGGTGTTCAAACTTTGATGCAACATATTGGCGTTCAACCTGAATCAGCCTTTTTACGCCAGCCTTTGAGATGGTACATCCATGAAGGATTACAGTTTCAGACGGCCTCTCTGCCTGCGCCTTGGCATTTGCTTGTCGGCATACTGCGTGCGAAAAATCTTTCTTTTTCACTGAAAATCAAATTGCTGTCGGATATGTCGGCATTGCAGCGGTGGGCAGCTCATCATAAAACCGATTTGACGGTTGCGAAGTGGTTGAGAACACGAAATGTTCCTCGCAGCTTACTTGGCCAATTTTGGCAACCTTTGGTTTGGGGTGCGTTAAATACGCCGTTAGAACAGGCATCGTTGCGCATTTTATGTAATGTATTGAATGATGGCGTGTGGTCTGAAAAGGCGAACAGCGATTATCTTTTGCCTAAGCAGGATTTAGGGCGGATCGTAGCCGAACCGGCTTTGGATTTTCTACACAAACATGGTGCAAAGATACATCTTGAAACTCGTATTTCACATTTAAACCATCATATTGATGGCCGAATTGAAATCAATGGTGAAGTATTTGATGCGGTGATTTTGGCTGTTGCGCCATATCATGTTGACACACTTCTGCCTGAAGATACACCTGACTATATTCAGACGGCCTATCAATCGTTGCACTATCATGCGATTACCACGGTTTATTTGCGTTATGCCCAAGCAGTCAAACTGCCTGCGCCTTTAACCGGATTTTATGATGGTACGGCGCAATGGGTGCTGCATCGGGGGGCGTTGGGTTTACCGGATAATGAAGTCGCGGTTGTCATCAGCGTTTCCGATTGCACCGAGGCTTGGAAGGATAAAGATTTAGCCGAGAAAATTCATGCGGACATTAAGCGGGTTTGTCCGGATTTGAATAAACCCGAAGCCGTACGCATTATTACGGAAAAACGCGCGACTACGGCGGCAACGGTTGATTTTGTACAACCTGATTTCTCATGGTTGCACCATCGCCGTATTTATCCGGCCGGCGACTATCTCCATCCGTGCTATCCGGCAACATTGGAGGCTGCGGTTCAGTCTGGCTTTGCAGCGGCTGAAAAGCTTATGCTGGATTTGCAGGTTGAATAAACTGAGGCCGTCTGAAAGTTCAGACGGCCTTTTTGACTTTACAAAACTTACCAAGCCGATACAATATCCGAAACCATAAAGTTCAAGGAAAAGTCATGACGACATTAGCGAACAAAACCATCTTGATTACCGGCGCATCCCAAGGCTTGGGCGAGCAGGTTGCCAAAGCCTATGCGGCTGCCGGAGCAACTGTCATTTTGGTGGCGCGTCATCAAAAGCGTTTGGAAAAAGTATATGATGCCATTGTGGCTGCCGGCAGCCCTGAGCCGTTTGCCATCTGCTTTGATTTGATGAGCGCGGAGGAGAAAGAGTTTAAGCAATTCGCGGAAACTATTGATGAAGCAACCGGCGGAAAATTGGATGGCGTGGTGCATTGTGCCAGTTATTTCTATGCCTTGTCGCCATTGGACTTCCAAACCGTATCGGAATGGGTCAACCAATACCGCATCAATACCGTTGCGCCTATGGGCTTGACCCGTGCGCTGTTTCCATTGTTGAAGCAATCCGAAGATGCTTCTGTGATTTTTGTCGGCGAAAGCCATGGCGAGAAACCGCAAGCCTATTGGGGCGGTTTCGGTGCTTCTAAAGCCGCGCTCAATTATTTGTGTAAAGTGGCCGCGGATGAGTGGGAACGTTTTGACAACCTGCGTGCCAATGTTTTGGTGCCGGGTGCCATCAATTCGCCGCAACGTATTAAATCTCATCCGGGCGAATCGAAAAGCGAACGTAAAAACTACGAAGATGTCCTGCCGCAATTTATTTGGTGGGCAAGTCAAGAGAGTAGGGGGCGGACAGGCGAAATCGTCTATCTGTAAATCTACCTACTCAGAGTGGTTTGAAAACATGAGGCCGTCTGAAATCTGTATTTTCAGACGGCCTTTAACTTATTGAGTTTTATATCTAAATAATATGGAAGTTTGATGTTTGACGTGTTAATAGGCACTCATCAGGCTGGCACAAAATTAGGTATAGTAATCTAAGTTATAGTTATATTGGATAAATATGACGGAATTTGACTTTATCAGACAATATTTGCAGCGACAAAAATCGGAAGGTCTGATTTTGGGCATAGGGGACGATGCCGCTATTATTCGCCCAAGTAACGGATTTGATTTATGTTTTAGCGCTGATATGTTGGTCAAAGGCAGACATTTTTTTGAAGATGTTTCGCCTGAAGATTTGGCATGGAAAATGCTTGCAGTAAATTTATCCGATATGGCCGCAATGGGTGCCAAGCCACGTTGGGTGTTGCTCAGTGCTGCCTTGCCTGAATTGAATCAAGACTGGCTCAAACGTTTTTGCGATAGCTTTTTTGCTTTGGCCGCGCGTTTTGATACGGTGTTGATTGGTGGCGATACCACTAAAGGCGATTTGGTCTTTAATGTAACGATAGTAGGTGAAGTTCCGACAGGGCGTGCCCTGCGGCGTGATGCGGCTGAAGTCGGCGACGATATTTGGGTATCGGGTCACTTAGGTTTGGCTGCCGCTGCTTTGAACAAACATCTGGGACATTATCCATTGCCGTCTGAAATCATGGTGGTTTGCGATGATAAATTGCTCCGTCCGGAGCCGCGCGTTTCATTGGGTCAGGCATTGCTGCCGTTTGCCCATGCCGCGCAAGATGTTTCAGACGGCCTGGCTCAAGATGTGGGGCATATTTTAAAAGCTTCTGCTGTCGGGGCGGAAATATTTGCCGATTGTGTGCCGTCGTTGCCTGAATTGAAAAACGTTTTGTCGCGTGAGCAATGGTTGTCGGCGGTATTGGCCGGTGGCGATGATTACGAACTGATTTTTACCGCTGCTCCAGAAGACAGGGAACGCGTTTGTCAGGCAGCGGAACAAAGTGGCGTACCGGTCGCCCGAATTGGTAAAATTACTGACTCAGGCCGTCTGAATATTTTGGATGCCGAAGACGGCGTATTGGAACTGACTTCTTTAGGATTTGATCATTTTGGCTGAACGTAAACCTACTTTTTCTTGGCTGTTGCACAAACCATTGTGTTTTTTAGGATTCGGTTTCGGCAGCGGCTTGTCGCCGGTTGCGCCGGGTACGGCCGGAACGCTGGCCGCGTTACCTTTGGCTTTTGTATTGTGCCTGTTGGGCATAGACGGCTGGATATTGCTTTTATTGTGTATCGCCTTGTTTTTCTGGGGTATCCGCATTTGCGGTTATACCGAGAGGGAACTGGGCATTCAGGATTACGGCGGTATCGTTTGGGATGAAATTGTCGCGATGCTGCTGGTGCTGTCGCTGATTCCGTTTAAATGGAGCTGGTGGCTGGCGGCTTTTGTTATTTTCCGCTTGTTTGATGCGTTGAAACCATGGCCGATCAAATGGTTTGACCGGCGGATTCATGGAGGTTTAGGCATTATGCTTGATGATTTGATTGCGGCTGCGATGACCTTGATGGTCTTGGGCCTGTTTTATTGGATCGCGTGATGCATTTTAAGTGTTTCGACCCTTTGCAAAAATAGGGCGGGCACGCCGGAATTATCCGGATTGAAATAAAATAAATACCATACGGGGTAAACAATTATGAATGAAATCGAGATTAACGTGGAGCCGCGTTATATGGCCGGTCAGAGCGACGTCTATCGCGATCGCTACGCCTTCAATTATCTGATTACCATCTGCAACCGCAGTGATGAAATCATTACTTTGCGTCAGCGTTTTTGGGAAATCACCGACGGACACGGTGAGACAGAGCAGGTCGGTCATGCCGGCCTGATTGAAGAGCAACCTGTTTTGTACCCGGGTGAAGCCTATGAGTACAACAGCGGTTCGCAAATCAGCACGCCTTGGGGCAGTATCGAAGGCGCGTATGAGTTTGAAGACAGCATCGGCAAACGTTTCGTTATCGGGGTGCCGAAGCTTGAATTCAAAGCTGGCTTTACTTTGCAATAGGCCGTCTGAAAAATGAAAAACCGGAACATGGGAAATGTTCCGGTTTTGTTTTTTCAGACGGCCTTATCAGTCTTTGCAGGGCTGTACCAATACCCACGGCGCCACGACAACCGCCCACATTTCTTGCTTATCCGCTAAAAATGTGCGCGCCATATCATCGCTGACGGCACCGAATTTGCCTTGTTCCATCCATTGTTTCAATGGTGCGGCTTCATCTTCGGCAACATGGCGGGCGACGGCAATCAAATCCAAATCAGGCGCAACATAGACGGCGGCACCGCGTGCAAAGTGGGGTTGCAGCTCTTCCCATGAGATGCGGGCGGTTTCGGTATTGAGTTTTTCGTTTAAGAGTGGAATAGACATAGGACAATCATCAAATAAAAAATGGATTGTAACCGATATTCGGCCTTTTGCTCGATGCCGTCTGAAAACGAAAGAAATTTACAGGGTTAACGTTATACAGTATCATTTTAATGTTTTAATTTTCTTTCAGACGGCCTGTTGTCCGTATTCGGACAAGGGCGGTTTTAGGCTTATGAATTCTGTATTGTTGACCGGATTGCTGCAAAGGCTGCTGATTGCGCTTGTCGCATTGGCGGCGTTGTGGGCTGTATATTTTTGGGCGGTATCGCCATGAGTATCGTGGTGGAGAATCTGACGGTCAGCTATCAGCGCAGGCCGGTGGTGCATCATGTCGATATGGTGTTTGAAGATGGCAAGATGTGGACGATTTTCGGGCCGAACGGCGCGGGTAAATCGACTTTGCTCAAAGCCATTATGGGCTTGCAGAAGACGGACACGGGCAGCGTGCGCTATGAAAATATGGCGCGCAAGGATATTGCCTATCTGCCGCAGCAGTCGGACATTGACCGCAGCCAGCCGATGACGGTGTTTGAACTGGCGGCGATGGGGCTGTGGTATGAAATCAGATTTTTCGGACGCGTGAACGCGGAGCAGAAAAAGCGCGTGATGGCGGCGTTGGAACGCGTGGAAATGCAGGATTTTGCCACGCGCCAAATTGCGCACTTGTCTAATGGCCAGTTCCAACGCGTATTATTCGCGCGGATGCTGGTGCAGGATGCCAAATTTTTGCTGCTGGATGAACCGTTTAACGCGGTGGACGCGCGGACGACTTATGCGCTGTTGGAAGTTTTGCGCCAATGCCATCAGGACGGTCAGGCGGTAATTGCCGTGTTGCATGATTACGAGCAGGTGAGGGCATATTTTGCCAACACACTGCTTTTGGCGCGTGAAAAAGTGACTGCCGGTGCGACGGAAAATGTGTTGACCGATGAATTTTTGGCACAGGCAAACCGAATGATGCAGAAACAGGAAGCGGCCGATTGGTGCGCGGTTTAATGGACAAGGCCGTCTGAAAGTAAGTATTTTTCAGACGGCCTCAGGCTTTCAGAGATTAATAAAAAAGCGATAAAACATGGATTTATATGATTTGGTCGTCGCGCCGTTTGCCGAATTTGACTTTATGCGCTATGCCCTAGCGTCGATTTTCTGCCTGGCATTGAGCGCGGCTCCTGTCGGTGTGTTTTTGGTAATGCGCCGTATGAGTTTGGTGGGCGACGCCTTGAGCCATGCGGTTTTGCCCGGTGCGGCCATTGGCTATATGTTTGCTGGTTTGAGTTTGCCTGCGATGAGTGTCGGCGGTTTTGCGGCCGGTTTGCTGATGGCTTTGTTGGCTGGTTTGGTCAGCCGGTTTACTTCATTGAAAGAAGATGCGAACTTTGCCGCATTTTATTTGAGCAGCCTCGCCATCGGCGTGGTTTTGGTCAGCAAAAACGGCAGCAGCGTCGATTTGCTGCATTTGCTGTTTGGCTCGGTGTTGGCGGTCGATATTCCGGCTTTGCAGCTGATTGCCGTTTCCGCGAGTGTCACTATTTTGCTGATGGCTGTGATGTTCCGCCCGCTGGTGTTGGAAAGCATAGACCCTTTATTCCTCAAGGCTGTCGGCGGTAAGGGCGGCTTTTGGCATGTGTTGTTTTTGGTGCTGGTCGTGATGAATTTGGTTGCCGGTTTTCAGGCATTGGGTACGCTGATGTCGGTCGGCTTAATGATGTTGCCGGCGATTACCGCCAGACTGTGGGCAAAAAGCATGGGTTGGCTGATGATTTTGTCTGTCGCATTGGCTTTGCTTTGCGGCTTGGCAGGACTGTTGTTTTCCTATCATATCGAAATCCCGTCCGGCCCGGCGATTATTTTATGCTGCGGCACGCTTTACCTGATTTCCGTCGTGTTCGGTTGGGAAGGCGGCATTTTGGCAAAATGGCTGCGCCGCAAGAAACACCGTACGGCATGATTTTTCAGACGGCCGCTTGAATAATCAGGCGGTCTGTTTTATGATGATGTTAATGTTACGTTATATCACTGGAGAGAATATGAAACATTGGAAACTCGGCATCGTTGCCGCATTATTGACCGGTGCCGCTTATGCCGCTCCGCTGCCTGTTGTCACCAGCTTCAGTATTTTGGGCGACGTGGCCAAACAGATTGGTGGTGACCGTGTGGCCGTTCAAAGCTTGGTGGGCCCCAACCAAGACAGCCATGCCTACCACATGACCAGTGGCGACATCAAAAAAATCCGCAGTGCCAAATTGGTATTGCTTAACGGTTTGGGCTTGGAAGCCGCCGATGTACAGCGTGCAGTCAAACAGAGTAAAGTTCCTTTCGCCGAAGCGACCAAAGGCATTCAGGCTTTGAAAGCAGAAGAGGGCGGCCATCATCATGACCACGATCATGAAGGCCATCATCACGATCACGGCGAGTTTGACCCGCACGTTTGGACCGATCCCGTCCTGATGGGCACTTATGCGCAAAACGTTGCCAATGCTTTGATTCAAGCCGACCCTGAAGGCAAAACCTACTATCAGCAACGTTTGGGCAACTATCAAATGCAGCTGAAAAAACTGCACAGTGATGCGCAGGTTGCCTTTAATGCCGTACCTGCCGCCAAGCGTAAAGTCTTGACCGGACACGATGCGTTCTCTTACATGGGCAAACGCTACAATATTGAATTCATCGCCCCTCAAGGCGTGAGCAGCGAAGCCGAGCCGTCTGCCAAACAAGTGGCTTCCATCATCCGCCAAATCAAACGCGAGGGCATTAAAGCCGTCTTTACTGAAAACATCAAAGACACGCGCATGATTGACCGTATTGCCAAAGAAACCGGCGTCAATGTCAGCGGACGTTTGTATTCCGATGCATTGGGTGGCGCACCGGCCAACAGCTATATCGGCATGTACCGCTACAATGTCAAAGTTATGACCGATGCCATGAAAAAATAAAGCGGCTTAAGGATAAAGGCCGTCTGAAACCTTAAAAACAAGGTTTCAGACGGCCTTTTATATGCTTATTTTTAAAATAAACCGTCAAATTTAGAATATAAAAATAAAATTTATGCTATTGAAAGTTTAATTATCAAAAATTCATGCCAATTTGCTTGGTAAGTACGCACCATCCGTGCGAATTACTTATCGACTGTCTGCCAGCCACTCACGACTTGACTTCACCCTGTTACAATTCGGCATCTTCACGTTTCTTAATATTACATCATGAGCAACCATTCATCTTGGTCATCTAAAATCGGCTTTGTGCTTGCGGCGGCAGGCTCGGCCATCGGTTTGGGTGCAATTTGGAAATTTCCTTATACAGCCGGTACCAACGGCGGCGCCGTATTCTTTCTTTTATTTTTGATTTTCACTATTTTGGTAGCCTTGCCGGTTCAATTGGCCGAGTTTTACATCGGCCGTACGGGCGGTAAAAACGCCATTGATTCCTTTAAAGTATTACGTCCGGGTTCGCAGTGGCCATGGGTTGGCCGCATGGGTGTGGCCGCGTGTTTTATTTTGCTGTCGTTTTACAGCGTGGTCGGCGGCTGGGTATTGAACTACGTCGTGCACAGCTTTACCGGCGAAATTCATACCGGTGCAGACTTTGAAGCTTTGTTCGGCAAAACGATTTCTTCGCCGTTTGGTTCGCTGTTTTACCAAGGCTTGTTCATGCTGATTACCATTTGGGTGGTCAAAGGCGGCGTTTCAGACGGCATTGAAAAGGCAAACCGCGTGTTGATGCCGGGTTTGTTTATCCTCTTTATCGCTCTGGCTATCCGTTCGCTGACCTTGCCCGGTGCAATGGAGGGCGTGGCATTCTTGTTGAAACCGGATTGGTCGTATTTGAAACCCGGCACGATGCTGACTGCTTTGGGGCAGGCGTTTTTTGCTTTGAGTATCGGCGTGTCCGCGATGATTACCTATGCCTCGTATTTGGGTAAGGATCAGGATATGTTCCGTTCCGGCCATATGATTATGTGGATGAACCTGTTTGTGTCGCTGCTGGCCGGTTTGGTGATTTTCCCTGCGGTATTTGCCTTCGGTTTTGAACCCGGTCAAGGCCCTGGTTTGATTTTTGTCGTGTTGCCTGCGGTCTTTATGAAGATGCCGATGGGTACATATTTGTTTGCCGTGTTTATGCTGTTGGTTGTCTTTGCGACGCTGACTTCCGCGTTTTCCATGCTGGAAACCGTTATCGCGGCAACCATCCGCCAAGACGAGAAAAAGCGCAGCAGCCACGCTTGGGTAACCGGCATTGCGATTTTCATAGTCGGTATTCCTTCGGCGCTGTCATTTGGCGTTTGGGGCGAATTTAAGATTTTCGGCAAAACCATTTTTGATTTGTGGGACTTCATCATTTCCGCCGTCATCATGCCGATTGGCGCATTGAGCGTTGCCGTGTTTACGTCATGGGTTCAGGACAAACAGTCTGTCCTGCGCGATGCGGGCATGGGCAGCACCATTCCGAAACAGCTGCTTTACCTGTGGCTGGGTGTGCTGCGCTATCTTGCGCCAATTGCGATTATTGTGGTGTTCATCAACTCTTTGGGTTTGATTTAATCCGATAGTGAGCAAACAGTCCGGCGTTGCACTGCTTCGCCGGACTGTTTGTTTAAAAACATCATTAAAAATATTAAGGCCGTCTGAAAAATTTTCAGACGGCCTTTTTATAGATGCGCGAGGTTGATTAGAACTTCGCTTGCAGTCTCAGCCATGCAGTACGGCCGGGTTCGTTCACGCGCATGGTTTGTGTACCGGCAGACGGGTCGCCGCCACGGCTGACGAATTCAGCATAGGTTTTGTTGAACACGTTGTCCACGCCGCCTTGCAATGTGGCGTATTTGCTGAATTTCCAACCGGCGTTAAGCGAGAGTACGCCAAAGCCTGAAGAAGCGCCGATGTCTTGGCCGACGATATTGCCTTGGCCTTTGCTGTAACGGTTTTGTTTGGCCACGACGCGCCATAATGCGCCCGCGCTGAATTTGCCGTTGTCAAAGGCGAGGGTGTTGTTCCACTCGAGCGGTGGCGTTTGTGCCAAAGGTTTGCCGTCGGTACGGTTTTTGCCGTGGGTGTAGGCGAGGCTGGTGCCGACTTCCCAGTTAGGCGCAAATGTCCATTTGACTTCGGCTTCGCCGCCAAAGCGTGAAGCGTTGATGTTGCGTACGTTGAAATCCATGCCTTGGCGCTCCATCATGATGAAGTCTTTGATGTTACTGCCGAATACGGATACAGATGCGTGGAGGTTAGGACGTTTCCAGATTACACCAGCATCGATTTGGCGGTTTTGCTCTGCGCGGATGGCTTTGTTTTCGGAGCGCAGGCGTTCCCAGTAGTCAGGCGCACGTTCGGCAATACCGAAGCCGGCATAGTATTTCAGGCCGTTGTCCGTATTTCTTTCCCAACGCAGGAAGCCTGAGTTCAAATTGAATTTTTGATGTTTCAAAACGGGGTCGGTCACGCGCGCGGTATCGTAATGCGCTTTGACTTGGTCATGGCGCAAACCTGCTACCCAGCGTTGATTGTTGGTTTGCTGCCAAGAGGCTTCGGTGAAAATACCCCATTGTTTGAAACTTTGGTTGGGCATATAAGGCTTGTGGCTGTAGCCGTCGCCGCCACGCTCATGACGCGCGACGTGGACGTCATCCAAATAATCCAAACCGATTTGCAGGTTGAGCTTGTCCCAGTCGAAAGTGGCTTTCAGACGGCCTGTATCGGTATTGCGTTTAGGGTTGTTGGCATTTTTAATCTGCTTGCCGGCAGGATTGTAGATGGTACGCAGGCTGTATGTGTCCATCACGTGGTCGATTTCGCTTTTACCGTAGCGCAGTTCCAATTCGCTGAACCATGGTGTGAGGTTGCGTTGGGTGAAACGGATATTCCACGCATCACGGTCGAATTTGCTGCCGTCCATCATGCGGTCGGCGTAGGCAACCTTGGCTCTGCTGCGCTCGTATGTGCCGGCAATGGTGGTGTTTTCTGTCGGAGTAACACCCAGTTGCAACATTTGGCTGTCGCGTTTGAAGTGGGAGTGAATGCGGTTGCCGTCGCCGTCTTTGTAATCGTCGGCTTCGTTATGGGAGATATTGGTACGGACATAGCCGTATTTGCCGCCGAACTCGGCTTCCAGCGAGCCGTCAAGGCGGTCGTTGCTGCCCGCCGTCAGGGTGGCGTTGATGTTGTAAGGTTTTTCAGTGAAATCAGGATCTTTACGGATAAATTGCACCGAGCCGCTGACCAAGCCCATACCTTGGGTAACGGTTTGCGGGCCTTTGGTAACCACGACTTTGTCAAATGAATTTGGGTGGATATAGGCGGTCGGCGGGTCCATGCGCATACCGCAACCGCCATAAATAAACTGGTCGTCGGCATTGACGGAGAGGCGCGAGCCACCCAAGCCACGGAACAGCGGATCGCCCGAGCTGCCGCCTTTGCGGATGATGCTCATGTTGGGCACGGATTGTAAAAGGTCTGCCCCGTCTCCGGCAGGGAGGGGTTGCAAAGCAGCTTTGGGGTTGAAAGTAACGCGATTGGCTTTTTCTTGTTGTGTGCCGGTGACGGTGACAGGGGAAAGGGTAACCGTTTCTTCAGGTGTAGGATCGGTATCTGCCCATGCTTGGGATACGGCTAAGGCAATGGGTAAGATAAGTAATGGTGGGTATTTCATATCGTTTCTCTCTATTATTAGGAATTATGTTAACTAATACCGAAGTATTATACATAAAGTCTAGTAAAATAGAAGCAGTGGGATTTTAATCTAAATCAATATTTTCAGATTTTGGGCGCATAGGTTGTTTATTAAGATTGGTCATACCAAAATATTGATTTGAAGGCATTGGTGAGGTTACTTGATAAAAATGAATGTGTTTGAATTAAACTGCTTGCGATGGGGAGAATGGCATTCCTTGACGAAAAAATAGGGGATTGATTAGAATGAGCGGCCAATTGGTCAATCCAATTTATGGCCGTTTGAATACAACTGTCCTTCAATCATCAGGAATACAACATGACGAAATTGGTTCGTCCGCAAAAAATCAGCGATCAGGTTTTAGCCGTTTTGGAAGAACGTATCGCGACCGGCATTTATGAAGAAGGCAGTAAATTGCCTCCCGAACGTACGCTTGCGGAAGAATTCGGCGTATCGCGTCCGTCAGTCAGGGTGGCATTGAATATCTTGATTGCCAAGCAGGTTTTGGAAGCGCGGCAGGGCGATGGCTATTATGTTTCTGTCAAGCCGCAGCAGGATTTTTTGCAAAGCTGGCAGGAGTTGCTCGGCAAACATACCAATTGGGAAACAGACGTATTCGATTTCAGTTGTCACGTTGAAGGCTGTATGGCGGCGCTGGCCGCCGAAAGACGGACTGACGCCGATTTGAAACGCATTGACTTCTGGCGGCAGAAGTTTGAAACGGCCTGTGAAAGCGGAAATTTGGAGCATCAAGCCGAGGCAGACGTCAGTTTCCATCAAACTATTGCTGATGCCGCACACAATATCCTATTCAGTCATCTTTCCAGTAGCCTGCTCAAAATGCTTTATCAGCAAACACGTAGCGGCATTATCTATATCCATCAAACCGAAGACCCGCGCCCGACGCTGATTGCCCAGCACCGCGCTATTTTTGAAGCCATTGCCCAGGCCAAACCGGCCGAGGCGGCGGAAGCGGCTAAACTGCATTTAAATTATGTCGCCCGCCGCATTTTGCAGGACAGGGAATATCAAAGCCGCAGCGAGCATGCGGATGTATTGGCACAAAATGATTTGAAACGGGTAGATTGGTAGCGTTTAAAAATAATCAGGCCGTCTGAATTTTTCAGACGGCCTGATTTTGCAAATAAGCCCTTTTAGTGCCACAATCTTCATCATTCTGTCTGAAAACAAAGGAAGCACCATGTACCGTCATGTCGAGTATTATCCGGGCGACCCGATTTTGAGTTTGGTTGAAACCTTCAAACGCGACGAGCGTCCTGAAAAAGTCAATTTGAGCATAGGCATTTATTTTGATGACGAAGGCAAAATGCCGGTTTTGGAATCTGTCCGCCGGGCAGAAGCAGAGCGTGCGGCTGTACCGCGACCCTCTCCTTATCTGCCAATGGAAGGTTTGGACACTTACCGAAGCGCGGTCCAGCGTTTGCTGTTTGGGCAGGATAATCAGGCGCTGGTAGAAGGGCGCGTTGCAACCATACAGACTTTGGGCGGTTCGGGGGCGTTGAAAGTCGGTGCCGACTTTTTGCACCGTTGGTTCCCTGAAGCGAAAGCCTATGTCAGCGACCCGACTTGGGACAACCATAAAGGTATTTTTGAAGGTGCCGGTTTTGAAGTGGGGACGTATCCTTATTACAACCCTGAAATCGTCGGCGTGAAATTTGAAGAAATGACTGCATTTTTCAAAACATTGCCGGAAAACAGCGTCTTGATTTTGCATCCATGCTGTCAAAACCCGACCGGCGTAGATATGTCACAAGCGCAATGGGATGAGGTGTTGGACATCATCAAAACGCACAAGCTGATTCCGTTTATGGATATTGCCTATCAAGGTTTCGGCGAGGATTTGGACAACGATGCCTATGCAATCCGTAAAGCCGTCGAAATGGGCCTGCCTTTGTTTGTCAGCAACTCTTTCTCGAAAAACCTGTCGCTGTACGGCGAGCGTGTCGGCGGTTTGAGCGTAGTGTGTCCCAATAAGGAAGAAGCAGAGCTGGTGTTCGGACAGTTGAAATTTACCGTCCGCCGTATTTATTCCAGTCCTGCCGCACATGGCGCATACATCGCTTCTGATGTGATGAACAGCGAGGAGCTGCGCGCTTTGTGGGAAAACGAGGTTTACGCCATGCGCGACCGCATCCGTGCCATGCGTCAGAAGCTTTATGATGTTTTAACGGCCAAAATCCCCAATCGCGATTTCAGCTATTTCATCAAACAGCGCGGCATGTTCAGCTATACAGGCCTGACCGTAGAGCAGGTACACCGCCTGCGTGACGAGTTTGCCGTTTATCTGCTTGATTCAGGCAGGATGTGTGTGGCCGGTTTGAATGCATCGAATATCGATTATGTGGCCGAGGCATTTGCCAAAGTGTTGCAATAGCCATGCAATCTGAAATTGAATGTAGTTTTATTTGAAGTAAATCAAAAGGCCGTCTGAAAAATTTTCATCTTTCAGACGGCCTCTTTATAATTGGCGCACCCAACAGGGATCGAACCTGTGACCTCCAGCTTCGGAAACTGACACTCTTCCAACTGAGCTATGGGTGCGGAAGCCGTAAGGTTAACGCATATTGGCTTCATTGGCAAAGTTTATCTTGAAAGTGTCTGAAAGTGGTATTGGCGGTCACTTTTTTGCATGGCTGGAATAATCAATTAACTACAAAGGCTTAGCAGAATTTAGATGGCCTTTTGAGGATTTTTGCGTATCTTTTTCTCAAGATGGATTGGAAAGCCTTTGCGAATTCAGTATAATCCAGCAAAATATTGTTAACTGCGTTTAACACATAAACTATAACTTACAGCACAACCTAACCTAACGGCGAGGCCTACCAAATGAAACAACTCCGCGACCACAAAGCCCAAGGCTCTGCATTGTTCACCCTTGTGAGCGGTATCGTTATTGTTATTGCAGTGATTTTCTTCCTGATCAAATTGGCGGGAAGCGGTTCATTCGGCGATGTTGCCGAAACAACCGAAGCTGCAACTCAAACCCGTATCCAGCCAGTCGGCCAACTGAAATTGGGCGATGGTATTCCAGTCGGCGAGCGTCAAGGCGACCAGATTTTCAATAAAATCTGTATCCAATGTCACGCGGCGGACAGCATCGTTCCTAACGCGCCTAAATTTGAAAACAAAGGCGATTGGGCTCCTCGTATCGCCCAAGGCTTTGATACCTTGTTCCAACACGCTTTGAACGGTTTCAACGCAATGCCTGCCAAAGGCGGTGCGGCTGATTTGACCGACCAAGAATTGAAACGCGTGATTACTTATATGGCCAATAAAGCCGGCGGTACTTTCCCCGATCCTGATGCTGCGGCTCCTGCTGATGCAGCCGCTTCCGGTGAAGCTGCTTCAGCTCCAGCGACTGAGGGTGCGGCTCCTGCAGATGCTCCTAAAGCAGATGCGGCCAAAGCTGAAGACAAAGGCGCAGCTGCCGGTGGTGCAGACGGTAAAAAAGTTTACGAAGCCAGCTGTCAAGCATGTCACGGCGGTGCGGTTCCCGGTGTTCCTCATGTAGGCAAAAAAGAAGACTGGGCTCCTCGTATCAAACAAGGTAAAGACACCCTGCACAAACATGCAATCGAAGGCTTTAACGCAATGCCTGCCAAAGGCGGTAACGGCAGCCTGAGCGACGATGAAGTGAAAGCTGCAGTTGATTACATGGCTAATCAGTCTGGTGCTAAATTCTAAGATTTGATTTTGAATCTCGAATAGAAGGCGCATTCTGCAAAAGGATGCGCTTTTTTCGTGCAGGAAATCCGGATCTTGCTATAATACTGAAGTAGTAAATTATTCTCATGATCAAGGGTCGTCTGAAAGATTCAGACGGCCTTCGAATACAATCAAGTTTCTTTTAAAGAAGTTCAACAATATTCACATACGACAAAACAATCACGGAGTTATCTCATGGCAAAAAAATATTTCGGTACTGACGGTGTGCGCGGCGAAGTCGGTCAGTTTCCTATCAATCCTGATTTTGTCCTGAAATTAGGCTATGCGGCAGGTCAGGTTTTGGTGCAGCACGAAGGCGAAATCAAACCAACCGTCTTGATCGGTAAAGATACGCGTATTTCAGGCTATATGCTGGAGGCTGCGCTGATTGCCGGTTTTACCGCCGCCGGTGTCAATGTTATTCAAACCGGCCCTCTGCCGACTCCGGGCGTGGCGTATTTGACCCGTGCTTTGCGTTTGTCTGCCGGTGTGATGATTTCTGCTTCCCACAATGTTTATTCCGATAACGGCATTAAATTCTTTGCTGAAGGCGGTGTGAAGCTGAGCGATGAAATCGAGTTGGAAATCGAAGCCAAAATCGATGAGGAAATGAAAACCCAGCCATCCAGCCGTTTGGGCCGTGCGCGCAGGATTAATGGTGCGGATGACCGCTATATCGAGTTCTGTAAATCCACTTTCCCAAGCCATTTGGACTTGCGCGGTCTGAAATTGGTGGTCGATACCGCGAATGGTGCGGGCTATGCAGTTGCGCCTAAAGTATTCCACGAATTGGGTGCGCAAGTGGTCAGTATCGGTGATGAGCCAAACGGCTACAACATCAATGAGAAATGCGGTGCGACCCATCCGAAAGCTTTGCAAGCTGCCGTACTGCAAAATGAAGCCGATTACGGCATTGCCTTGGACGGCGATGGCGACCGTTTGATGATGGTTGACCGCAATGGCAAAGTGTATGACGGCGACAGCCTGATTTATGTGATTGCCAAAGCACGCGCGCACGAAGGCGTGGAAATCGGCGGTGTGGTGGGTACAGTGATGACCAATATGGCGATGGAAATTGCTTTGAAAGAGCAGGGCGTTGATTTCTGCCGTGCCAAAGTGGGCGACCGCTATGTGTTGGAACAGCTCCACCAACGCGGTTGGCTAATTGGCGGCGAAGCCAGCGGCCATATTTTGTGTATGGACAAACACAATACTGGTGACGGCATTATTTCCGCGCTGCAAGTTTTGGCGGCATTGCAAACCTTGAATCAAGACCTTGCCACCGTTTGCGCCGATTGGCAACCGTATCCGCAAACCATGATTAACGTCCGCATCAAAAAAGGTCAAAATTGGCAGGATGCTTCCAAAGAGGCTTTGGCTGAAGTAGAAAAAGAACTCGAAGGCAAAGGCCGCGTGGTCTTGCGCGCGTCCGGTACCGAGCCTGTCGTGCGCGTGATGGTGGAAGCCAAACAGGCAGACTGGGCGAAAAAAGGCGCAGAAAAAATTGCCGCCGCCATTCAAGGTCAAAAGTAACAGCGTGTTTGATTTTGAATTGAACTAAATAAAAGGCCGTCTGTTGTTCAGACGGCCTTTGTGTTTCATTAGAAGCTTAATTGCTCAAGACATCAACGCCTTTAGGAGGAGTGAATTTGAACATACCGCTGGAAAGGTTAGGCTTGGTGTTCAAGCCGCTGAAGTTGATGCTGGTTTGGTTGCCGAAGCTGTCTTTCAACTGCATGGCGGCGAGGTTGTCGCCTTTGAAGCCGATGCGGATGTATTGGTAGCCAGCGTTGTTTTTCTTAGGCGTAGCCAAAACGTAGTCGATACCGTTGGCAGAACCGTCTTCTTTCAGCGTGTAGCTGCTGTCCAATGCTGTTTTATTGGAGAGGATGGCAGCAGGGCTGTCGCCGATGGTTTGGTCTTGTGAGGACTTGGTTACTTGAGCCAAATCTACGTCATAGAGCCAAATGGTTTTGCCGTCGCCAACGATGGTTTGTTTGTAGGGTTTGGTGTATTCCCATTTGAACAAGCCCGGGCGCAGGATTTTGAATGTACCGTGTGTGGTTTGGGTTTTCTTTTTGCTGTGAACGGTTTGGCTGAAGTTGCCGCTGATACCGTCGGCGTCATTATTGAATTTTTTCAGGGCGTCCACTGCGCCGGCTTGTGCAAAGCCGATGGCTGAAGAAAGCAGCGCGGCAGCGGTTAGGGTGAACAGTCGGGTAGTTTTCATGTTTTGGTTCCTTGTTCGGAGAGATGGGTTCAGTATAGACGTTATGGTGTAACAGGCAAGGGGCTGAATGGAGGGTTTAATTTGTGTAAATATGAAAAATCCAATCAAGTGACTGAAATAATTTCATTTTTTCAGACGGCCTGCATTTGGTTTTGACGTTTTTTTAATGAAGCACACAAGGGTTTGGTGTGGTATTTAATGTCATTTTACGGAAAGCGTGAAATTATAGTCTTTCTGTTTGCTTTTTAAAACGGTTATAATATTTATCTTTTTAAAACAATGGTTTTGTATGTATCTGAATCCTTATCCTTTATTGGAACAGGCTTTGCTGTCGGACAATCCGGATGAAAAGGGAAGATTGACGCAGGCCTTGTTTGCGCAGTTGGGCGAGGCGGAAGGTTTGACGGTTGAGGAGTCAAAACCTGTGGATTGCCGTTTTGCCGGACATCCGTTGCGTCCACGTTTGGTTGCGCCTTCGGAGGTTACGCCGCGCAAGATGAATACGGTCGAAGGTTATGCGGCCATGTTGCATGCGATTGCGCATATTGAATTTAACGCGATTAATCTGGCTTTGGATGCGGCGTATCGTTTTCGCAATATGCCGTTTCAGTTTGTACGCGATTGGGTAAGGGTGGCGAAAGAGGAAGTGTTTCACTTCGGCTTGATGCGGGGCCGTCTGAACAGCTTGGGCTACGATTACGGCGACTTTGAGGCGCATGGGCATTTGTGGGATATGGCGTATAAAACCGCTTACGATCCCTTGTTGCGCATGGCTTTGGTGCCGCGGGTATTGGAAGCGCGCGGTTTGGATGTTACGCCGGGTATTCGTGCAAAAGTGGCGCAGCGTGGCGATGTGGAAACCTGCGATGTGTTGGATATTATTTATCGCGATGAAGTGGGGCATGTCGCCATTGGCAATCATTGGTATCAGCATCTTTGCCGTGAGCGCGGTTTGGAACCGGTTGCCTTGTTCCGCAGCCTGATTGCGCGTTACGATATGTTTATCTTCCGCGGCTACGTCAATATCGAAGCACGGGAACGTGCAGGATTCAGCCGTTTCGAGCTGGATATGTTGGAAGATTTTGAGAAAAGTTTGAAACAGGATAAAAAGGCCGTCTGAAACGGTAAAATCATTATGGCACATCATCACGATCATTCGCACGCGCATACGCATACCGCCAATAAGCAGGTATTGCGCATTTCATTTTTCGTCATTGCCGGATTTATGCTGGTTGAAGCTGTCGGTGGCTGGCTGACCAACTCTTTGGCCCTGCTTTCCGATGCGGGGCATATGTTCAGCGATGCGTTTTCGCTGGGCGTAGCATTGTGGGCATTCAAACTTGGCGAGAAACAGACCACGCTGCAAAAGACATTCGGTTACAAGCGTTTTGAAATTTTGACGGCGATGTTTAACGGATTGTCGCTGGTGTTGATTGCGGCGATGATTTTTTATGAAGCAGTTAAACGATTGTTTTATCCGCCGGAAATTTTGACGGGCGGCATGTTGGTGGTCAGTATCATCGGATTGCTGGTCAACATCGGCGTTGCCGTTTATATGTTGAAAAATAGCGATACTGAAGAAAACGTCAATATGCGCGGCGCGTATCTGCATGTAATCAGCGATTTGTTCGGCTCGATAGGGGCGATTGTCGCAGCAGTGCTGATAATGGCGTATGGCTGGCAATGGGCGGATACGGTTGCCAGCGTATTGGTGGCGGCTTTGGTAGGGCGCAGCGGCTGGAAGCTGTTTAAACAGACTTTGCACATTTTGATGGAAGGCGCGCCGGAAAGCATCCATACCGATGAGTTGCTCAGCGTTATCCGCAATACGGAAGGCGTAAAATCCGTTCACGACTTGCATGTTTGGACGATTACTAGCAATATCCACGTTTTGTCCTGCCATATTGTTGTAGATGGCAGCATGACGGTTGCAGAGTCCGAACAAATTGCCTACCGCATCGAACATGAATTGGCGCATCATAACATCGGACATTGTACGATTCAGATTGAAAGCGAACAGCATCCGCATAAAGATGAAGTTTTGTGTTCGCAGGAAATGCACGAACATCATCACCATTAACCATATTCAGGCCGTCTGAAACTTATTGGATTGTTCAGACGGCCTTCTAAAATCATCAAAGGAACACTTATGACCCAAGCCGTATTATTTGATCTTGACGGCACGCTTGCCGATACCGCACTTGATTTGGGTGGCGCGCTCAACACGGTATTGCGCCGACACGGTTTGCCAGAAAAAAGCATGGATGAAATCCGTCCGCAGGCCAGCCACGGTGCGAGCGGTTTGCTCAAGCTTGGTGCAGGCATTACGCCCGATCATCCGGACTATATGCAATGGCGCAAAGAGTTTTTGGATGAATATAGCCGCTGTTATGCCGATCAAACCATCTTGTTCGACGGCGTAAATGAAATGCTGGAAGCCTTAGTTCAACGCGGTATCCAATGGGGTATTATCACCAACAAGCCCATGCGCTTTACTGATGTCCTCGTGCCTAAGCTCGGATTTACCGTGCCTCCTGCCGTGATTGTCAGCGGCGATACTTGCGATGAACCCAAGCCCAGCGTGAAGCCTATGTTTTATGCGTGCGAGCAGATTGGCGTTGAGGCGCAGCGATGTTTTTATGTTGGCGATGCAGAGCGCGATATGCAGGCAGGAAAAAATGCAGGCATGACGACCGTGCTTGCCGATTGGGGCTATATTTCTGCCGAAGACCAAACCGAAAACTGGCTTGCCGATTTCCGTATTGCCACGCCTTTGGATTTGTTGGCAATCTTGCGTTAAAACCCTGTAATAATCCGTTTTCAGACGGCCTGAAACGGCGTAAAATTACATAAATTTGTATTTTTTCAACCGTTTTACTACTTGTAAAGAGAAAAATCATGTTCTTCAAGCATATCGAAGCTGCTCCTGCTGATCCGATTTTAGGTTTGGGCGAGGCGTTTAAAGCCGAAACCCGTCCGGAGAAAGTCAATCTCGGCATCGGCGTGTACAAAGACGCATCCGGCGCGACGCCTATTGTCAAAGCCGTCAAAGAGGCTGAAAAACGCCTGTTGGAAAGTGAAACAACTAAAAACTACCTGACCATCGACGGCGTTGCCGACTACAACGAGCAAACCCAAATTCTGCTGTTTGGCAAAGACCACGAAATCATTGCCAGCCGTCGTGCCAAAACAGCGCAAAGCCTTGGCGGTACAGGCGCATTGCGTATTGCGGCCGAGTTTGCCAAACGTCAGTTGAATGCGCAAACCATCTGGATTTCCAATCCGACTTGGCCAAACCACAATGCCATCGCCAAAGCGGTCGGTATCCAAGACAAACCGTATCGCTACTATGATGCCGCCAAACACGGTTTGGATTGGGACGGTATGATTGAAGACTTGAGCCAAGCGCAAAAAGGCGATATCGTCCTGCTGCACGGCTGCTGCCACAACCCTACCGGCATCGACCCTACGCACGAACAATGGGAAACTTTGGCAAAACTTTCTGCCGAAAAAGGCTGGTTGCCATTGTTTGACTTTGCCTACCAAGGCTTCGGCAACGGTTTGGAAGAAGATGCCTATGGCTTGCGCGTGTTCTTGAAACACAATACAGAATTGCTGATTGCCAGCTCTTATTCCAAAAACTTCGGTATGTACAACGAGCGCGTCGGTGCGTTCACTTTGGTGGCCGAAGATGAAGAAACAGCAGCCCGCGCCCACAGCCAAGTCAAAACCATCATCCGTACCTTGTATTCCAACCCGGCTTCACACGGTGCGAACACCATTGCGCTGGTGTTGAAAAATGATGATTTAAAAGCGCAATGGATTGCCGAACTCGATGAAATGCGCGGCCGCATCAAAGCCATGCGCCAAAAATTTGTTGAGTTGCTCAAAGCCAAAGGTGCAACCCAAGACTTTGATTTCATTATCGAACAAAACGGTATGTTCTCTTTCAGTGGCTTGACTCCCGAACAAGTTGACCGTTTGAAAAACGAGTTTGCTATTTATGCCGTCCGCTCCGGTCGCATTAATGTTGCAGGCATTACCGATGATAACATCGACTACCTGTGCGAAAGCATTGTGAAAGTCTTGTAATTGTCGAATTAAAGGCAAAGGCCGTCTGAATTGTTCAGACGGCCTTTATTTTTGACTGTCGAAACTTATCCGGCAACTGCGTTCATCCCCCAATAAATCATGGCATAGCGCAGCAGTTTGCCTGCAATCAGAATGATGGCGCAATGCAAAGCATTAAGCCTGAGCCAGCCTGCGGCAAGGGGGAGGGCATCGCCGATAATCGGCAACCATGCAAATAATAGCGGCCAAATTCCCCATCTTTGTATACGCGCCAATACTTTTTCAGACGGCCTTTTCTTGGACGGAAACATTCTGCCCATGTAATACGAAACCATACTGCCCAAGCCATTCGCCAAACCGGCACATAAACATGCTCCGAGGGCATGTTGCGGATATTGGTACACAAATGCGGCGTATGCCGCCTCGGATGTACCCGGAAGTAGTGTGGCAGAAGTGAAGGCAGAAGCAATCAGGGCAAGGTAAGCGTAAAGAGGGGGCATATTTTGAGTTGTATCAATGAGTATTGTAAAAAAGAAATAACAAGCTTAATAAGAAGATTATGCCTTTATTTTTTTAATCTATTAAAAGATAAATCCAATATTATTAAATTTTTTACAATTAAACGGCTGAAGGATAATGTAGTCGGCTGTTAGAAAATAGTTTTCAAAGTGACGGATTATCAGTATGATACGGGCGGCTGTTAATGGGTGTTAAGTTTAATGAACTGATTTAAGCTCATTTTTCCAGCGAATCTTAACAAAACGAAAGGCAAATCATGTCTGCGCATTCACAACAAAATCATACTCCTGCGCTGGTCGTTCTGACCACACTCTTCTTCATGATGGGTTTCATTACCTGCATGAACGATATTTTGATTCCGCACCTGAAAGATATTTTCGAACTGACTTATGTTCAGGCGATGCTGATTCAATTCTGTTTCTTTACCGCTTACGCGATTATGTCGATCCCTATGGGTTATTTGGTCGGCAAAATCGGCTATAAAAACGGTGTAATCGGCGGTTTCGTATTGACTGCCATCGGCTGTCTGTTGTTCTATCCTGCCGCCGGCAGCCATTCTTATCCTACTTTCTTGGGTGCGCTGTTCATTTTGGCTTCAGGTGTAACGCTGTTGCAAGTGGCGGGTAACCCTTATGTGACCCTGCTGTCCAAACCAGGTAAAGAATCTGCAACACTGACTTTGGTTCAGGCATTTAACTCTTTGGGTACGACCATTGCTCCGCAAATCGGGGCATTCCTGATTTTGGCTGATGCGACACAAACTGTCAGCAAAGCCGAGCAAATTTCTTCTGTTCAAATTCCATATTTGGGTTTGGCAGGTTTGCTGATTATTTTGGCTGTGTTCGTCAAAATGATTCGTCTGCCTGATGCAAACAAAATTGCTGAAGAAGAGAGTGAACACAACCATGATGGTAAACACAGCGTATGGCAATACCGCCACTTGATTTTTGGTGCGGCCGGTATTTTCTGTTATGTTGGTGCAGAAGTATCTATCGGTTCTTTGTTGGTCAACGTGTTGGGTTACCTGAAAGGTTTGGACCACGCATCTGCTGCAAAATATCTGTCGTTCTACTGGGGCGGCGCGATGGTTGGTCGCTTCTTAGGCTCTGCCATCATGGCGAAAATTGCGCCTAACCGCTATTTGGCATTCAATGCTACCGCTGCTGTTGTCCTGTTGGGCGTAGCTATGTTGGCAGGTAAAGCCAGTGCAGATGTTGCGATGTGGGCATTGTTGGCCATCGGTTTCTTCAATTCCATCATGTTCCCAACGATTTTCTCTTTGGCAACCAAAGGTCTTGGCCGATTCACCAGCAGCGCTTCCGGCGTATTGTGTACTGCGATTGTCGGCGGTGCGATTGTGCCTGTGGTACAAGGTTGGGTAGCGGATACTCAAGGTCTGATGATTTCTTTCGTTGTATCAGCGATTTGTTACGTATACATCGTCTTCTTTGCTATAAAAGGCTACAAAGCTGACGAATAATTCATCATGATAAAAGGCCGTCTGAAACCTTATGGGATTTCAGACGGCCTTTTTACTTTGTGGCATAATGATTTAAATGACAGGAGGAAAAAATGGCCAAAATCATTTTGCTGCATGGCTTGCACATGCATTCGTGGGTCATGAGACCGCTGGCGTATTTGCTGGAACAAGAAGGTTTTGAAGTTGCTCTGTTCGATTATTACAGTGTTTTGCATTCGATGAACCGACATATTGAAGATTTGGCGCGATGGATTGATGAGAACTATGCTGATGAAACGCTGCACTTTGTCGGCCATAGTTTGGGCGGGTTGGTCTTACGCAATTTTGCGGCGGCATATCCGGATAAAGTCAGCGGCCGTATCGTTACCATGGGTACGCCACACCAAGGCAGCCGTGCCGCGCAGCGTGTGTTCAATATGGGTTTGCAAAAGCCGGTATTGGGCGGCTCGTATAAAGGCGTATTGGACGGCGGTATTCCTGAATTGCCAAAGGGTGTTGAGTTGGGCAGTATTGCCGGCAATAAACCGTATGGACTGGGCCGTGTTTTAGGTTTGCATGGCGAACATGATGGTACGGTTTTGGTCAGCGAAACGCATTGTCCGAATATGCGCGATCATGTCGTTTTGCCTATCAGCCATAGCGGTATGCTGTTTAACCGTAAAACGGTTGAGCAGGTGGTGGCATTTTTGCATGATGGACGTTTTAAAAAGCAATAAAATTTCATTTATTTTAATTTAAAAGTATTTAATGTTAATAATTTAATATATTTTAAAGAAAGTGTCGCAGTTTTACTGAAGCTGTTTTTATAAAATAACAGGCAGGCCGTCTGAAAATCGGGTTTCAGACGGCCTGTTATGCTAAAATCTGTTAAATACTTATTAAAAAGGCAAAGAACAATGTTTGCTTTCAAATCCTTACTTAATATGCCGCGCTTTGAGGCCATCGCTGTGGCCTTGGCTTTGGTGGCGGCAATGGGTTACACGATTATTTCGCTTGAATGGCTGCCGCATATGTCGATTGTGACGGCGATCGTGGTCTTGCTGTTGTACGGTTTGATGCGTGGCTTGAAATATCAAGACATGCAAAACGGTATGATAGGCGCGGTCGGGCAGGGCATGGGCGCGATTTATCTGTTCTTCTTTATCGGCCTGATGGTCAGCGCGCTGATGATGAGCGGTGCGATTCCGACGCTGATGTATTACGGTTTCGGATTGATTTCGCCGACTTATTTTTACTTCTCAGCGTTTGCGCTTTGCTCGATCATCGGTATTTCCATCGGCAGTAGTTTGACGACTTGTGCAACTGTTGGCGTGGCATTTATGGGGATGGCGGCTGCGTTTCATGCCGATATGGCGATGACGGCAGGTGCGATTGTGTCGGGTGCGTTCTTCGGCGATAAAATGTCGCCGCTTTCCGATACGACCGGTATTTCTGCTTCGATTGTCGGCATTGATTTGTTCGAGCACATCAAAAACATGATGTACACCACTGTGCCTGCGTGGTTGATCAGTGCGGCCTTGATGTTGTGGCTCTTGCCCAATGTTGCCGCGCATGACATGAACAGCGTCGAGGCTTTCCGCGCGCAATTGGAAGCAACCGGTTTGGTGCATGCCTACTCGCTGATTCCGTTTGCCTTGCTGGTTGTCCTTGCCCTGATGCGCGTCAATGCTATTGTCGCCATGTTGTTTACCGTTGTGGTGGCGCTGATTGTGACTTATTTCCACAGTACGCCTGATTTGAAACAGCTGGGCGCGTGGTTTTACAGCGGATACAAACTTGAAGGCGAAGCATTTAAAGACATTGCCCGCTTGATTTCGCGCGGCGGCTTAGAAAGCATGTTCTTTACGCAAACCATCGTGATACTCGGCATGAGCTTGGGCGGCCTGTTGTTCAGCATTGGTGTGATTCCGTCTTTGTTGGAGGCTATTCGTGCGTTCCTGACCAATGCCGGACGCGCTACTTTCAGCGTGGCCATGACATCGGTCGGCGTCAACTTCCTGATTGGCGAACAATATTTAAGTATCCTGCTTTCCGGCGAAACCTTTAAGCCGGTATATGACAAACTCGGCCTGCATTCGCGCAACCTTGCCCGTACGCTGGAAGATGCGGGTACGGTCATCAACCCGTTGGTGCCTTGGAGCGTCTGCGGCGTATTCATCAGCCATGCCTTGGGTGTGCCTGTTTGGGAATATCTGCCTTATGCCTTCTTCTGCTACTTGAGTTTGGCTCTGACGCTGGTGTTTGGCTGGACAGGGTTGACTTTGAGTAAAAAATAAACAGTAGGCTGTTTGATAATCAGGCCGTCTGAAAACAATTTCAGACGGCCTTGTTTTACTTGAAGTAGCCGTATCAACATGATTTCACTATAATTGCTGCGCCAATAAAAAAATAATCCAAACAATGAACAAACAAATCCGCCAAGAAATTTTCGAGCGTTTCCGCGCTGCCAATCCTCATCCGACTACCGAGTTGAATTTCAGCTCGCCGTTTGAGCTGCTTATCGCCGTTTTATTGTCTGCGCAGGCGACTGATGTCGGTGTGAACAAAGCGACTGCCAAGCTCTTTCCCGTTGCCAATACGCCGCAAGCCATGTTGGATTTGGGGCTGGACGGCGTGATGGAATACACCAAAACCATAGGCCTCTACAAAACCAAGTCCAAACACATCATGCAGACTTGCCGTATTTTGCTGGAAAAATACAATGGCGAAGTGCCTGCCGACCGAGAGGCTTTGGAATCTTTGCCCGGTGTTGGCCGTAAAACAGCCAATGTGGTGTTGAATACTGCATTCGGGCAACCTGTTATGGCGGTCGATACCCATATTTTCCGTGTGGCCAACCGCACCAAAATCGCGCCCGGCAAGGATGTGCGCGAAGTTGAAGACAAGCTGATGCGCTTTATTCCCAAAGAATTTTTGATGGATGCCCATCATTGGTTGATTTTGCACGGCCGCTATACGTGCAAGGCTTTGAAACCTCAATGCAGCAAATGTTTGATTAATGATTTGTGCGAATATCCGGCAAAAATGTAAATAAAAACAGATAAAAAAAGGCCGTCTGAATTTCAGACGGCCTTTGATTTAGCTGTGATTAGTCGGCAACTGCCATCAGGCTGGCATTACCGCCGGCAGCGGTAGTATTGATACTGCAAGAGATTTCTTCAAATACTTGCAGGATGTCCAGACCTTGTTCGGAAGGCAGGATGCGGATGAGCGCACCGTCGCGGCCGGCCAACTCTTGTTTGCGCTCGCTGCTCAAAGGCTCGATGGCGGCAACATGGCTGATGCCTGCGTTTTCAGGTTTGCTGTTGACTTGCAACAAACCGTCCAAATCGGCTGAGTAGGAAGCCAACGGGCTGTTAGGCTCAACAACGGTTTGGATGCCTGCGGCTGCCAGCTCGGTCAGGGCAGAGAAGGCTTGCAGCAGATTGCCGCCATGTACCCAAACACGTTTTGGAGAGCGCCAGCTCAATGAGTTGCGTTCGCCGGTCGGGCCGACCAATACGGTTTCGGCTTTGCGCAGGGTACGGACGCGTGCGTGACCCAAAGCTGCGGCTGCGGCTTTTTTCTCTTCTGCGTTAAACGGCAGTTTGTGAACCAGGGTTTCCAAACGTTTGAGTGCGTCTTCGTCTGCTTGGCCGATTCGGCTGAGGGTTGGGGCAACCCATTCAGGAGTACGAACCAGGCGTTGCAGATAGAATGAACCGCCTGCTTTTGGACCGGTACCGGACAAGCCGTGACCGCCGAAAGGTTGTACACCGACAACAGCACCAACGATGTTGCGGTTAACGTAGATGTTACCAGCTTCGATGCGGTCGCGGATATGGTCAACAGTGCCTTCGATACGGCTGTGTACACCGCTGGTCAGAGCATAGCCTTTGGCGTTGATTTGGTCGATGAGTTGATCCAATTCGCTGGCACGGTAGCGGACAACGTGCAGTACAGGACCGAACACTTCGCGTTGCAACTCGTTCAGGTTGTTCAATTCAAACAGGATTGGACGAACGAAGGTAGAGTTGTTGTCATCAACGTCGGCGGCAGTTTTGATTTCGTGGTAAGCCTTTGCTACGCCTTTCATTTTATTGATGTGGGCCAACAGGTTTTGTTGGGCTTCAGCATCGATGACAGGGCCGATGTCTGTGGTCAGTTGGGTCGGTTTGCCGACAACCAATTCGTCCATTGCGCCTTTGATGATGTTGACCATTTTATCGGCAACATCTTCTTGAACGCACAAGATACGCAGGGCGGAACAACGTTGGCCCGCGCTGTCGAAGGCAGAGTTCAATACGTCGAGGCAGACTTGTTCCGGCAGGGCAGTAGAGTCCACGATCATCGCGTTTTGACCGCCGGTCTCGGCAATCAGGACAGGGCTGTCGTCGCGTTTGGACAGAGCTTTGTTGATCAGGCGCGCTACTTCGGTAGAACCGGTGAAGATCACGCCGCCAATGCGGGTATCGCCGGTCAGGGCAGAGCCGACATCGCCTGCGCCGAGTACGAGTTGCAACGCAGAAGTCGGAATACCGGCTTGATGCATCAGGGAAACTGCGTAAGTAGCAATCAGGCTGGTTTGTTCGGCAGGTTTGGCGATAACAGTGTTACCGGCTGCCAATGCAGAAACCACTTCGCCGGTAAAGATGGCCAATGGGAAGTTCCATGGGCTGATGGCAACGATTGCGCCGACAGCTTTGGCATCTTTAGGCAGGGTGTTTTCAGCTTCGTTGGCATAGTAGCGGCAGAAGTCAACGGCTTCACGTACTTCGGCAACGGCGTTGTTCAGGGTTTTACCGGCTTCGCGGACGGCCAGCATCATCAATGCAGGCGTGTGTTGTTCCAACAAATCGGCAAAACGGCGCAGGCAGTCGGCGCGTTCTGAAGCAGGTTTGGCGCTCCACTCCGGCAGGGCGGCAACGGCTGCACCAATAGCTTCTTGAGCCAATGCCGCATCGGCAAAGCTGACAGTGCCGACAACATCGTTGTGGTCTGCAGGATTGCGGACAGGTTGAGCTTCGCCTACATTACGCGCTTCACCATTGACGATAGACGCGGCGTGGAAGTCTTCGGAAGAAGCTTGGTTGAGTTTTTCTTGCAGATTTTGCAATACGTTTTCGTTGCTGAAATCGACGCCTTGGGAGTTCAGACGGCCTTTGCCATACAAATCGCGCGGCAGAGGCAATGCCGGATGCAGGTGGATGCCTTGTTCGGCGATGGTGTCGAACGGGCTCTTAATCAGGCGGTCGATGCTGATGTTTTCGTCAACGATTTGGTTCACGAAAGAAGAGTTCGCACCGTTTTCCAACAGACGGCGTACCAAGTAGGCAAGCAGGGTTTCGTGTGTGCCGACCGGGGCATACACGCGTACGCGGCGGCCTAAGTTTTGCGGGCCGACCACTTGGTCGTACAGGGTTTCACCCATGCCGTGCAGACATTGGTGTTCGAAGTCTTTGCCTTTACCCATTTGGTAGATTGCGCCCAAAGTGTAAGCATTGTGGGTAGCAAATTGTGGGAACACGGCATCTTGTGCATCTAAGAGTTTGCGTGCGCAGGCGAGGTAGGAGATGTCGGTATGGACTTTACGGGTGTAAGTCGGATAGCCTTCCATGCCGTCTACTTGAGCCCATTTCACTTCGCTGTCCCAGTATGCGCCTTTAACCAAACGGATCATCAGTTTTTGGTTGTTGCGGCGGGCCAGGTCGATCAGGTAGTCGATAACGAACGGGCAACGTTTTTGGTAGGCTTGAACAACGAAACCGATACCTTTGTAGCCGGCCAAGTCAGGGTCGGAAACCAAAGCCTCCATCAAGTCCAAAGACAATTCGAGACGGTTGGCTTCTTCGGCGTCGATGTTGATACCGATATCGTATTTTTTACCCAAAAGGAACAATTCTTTCAGGCGAGGCAGCAGTTCGCTCATAACGCGTTCGTGTTGGGCGCGTGAGTAGCGTGGGTGGATGGCGGAAAGTTTGACGGAGATACCGTTGCCTTCGTAAACACCTTGGCCTGCGGCATCTTTACCGATGGCGTGAATGGCTTGAACGTAGTCGTTGTAGTAGCGGTTGGCATCTTCTTCGGTGTATGCGGCTTCACCCAACATATCGAAGGAGAAGCGGTAACCCATTTTCTCGCGCTCTTTACCGTTTTGCAGCGCTTCTTCAATGGTTTGGCCGGTTACGAACTGTTTGCCCAACAGGCGCATTGCGTAGTTCACACCTTGACGGATCAGAGGTGCGCCGCCTTTGCTGATCAGACGGCTCAATGCGGAACTCATCTGTTTGTCGTTTGTCGCGGTCAGTTTGCCGGTAATCAGCAGACCCCATGCGGCCGCGTTAACGAAGAGGGAAGGGCTGTTGTTCAAGTGGCTTTTCCAGTTGCCTTCAGAGATTTTGTCGGCAATCAGGCGGTCACGGGTAGCATTGTCCGGAATGCGCAGCAGGGCTTCGGCCAGACACATCAGTGCAACACCTTCTTCACTGGAGAGAGAGAACTCGTGCATCAAAGCATCTACACCGCTGGCTTTGGTACGGCTGGCACGGACTTGGGTAACCAAACGACGGGCAAGCTCGGAAGCGGCATTGCGTTCTTCGTCGGTCATCTGTGCACGTTGCAACATATCCTGTACGGCTTCGATTTCATCACGGCGGTAGGCATCGGTTATCGCTTGGCGCAGAGGAGTTTGTGTTGGAAAAGCAAAGTTAAACATTATTTAAGTTCTCCAGAGGTTTTTTCATGATTTCAGACGGCCTGGATAGGATTGCTAAAACAGGTATTCTGAAGGATAGTAATATCGTAATAAATTTATGATGCGGATACAAGATGCATCCGCATAAATTGCTGTTTTTTCTGATAAGGCTCAGATTATTTTGAAACAGTTTATGTCGTAAAGACGGCCTGCACGGAATCATGCAGGCCGTCTGAAAACGTCTTATTTAGAGGCGCGGTATTCTGCGTCTGCTTTTTCGAAACGTTCTTGCAATTCGCGTGACGGTTTTTTGTCGATCAGAGAGACCAAAACAATCACGAGGGTACAAGCGATGAAGCCAGGAACGATTTCATAGACAGTAGCGAAACCTGTTTCTTGTGCGGCCAAAGCAGGTTTTTTGATCCACTCAGCCCAAACTACTACAGTCAGTGCACCTGCAATCATGCCGGAGAGTGCGCCGTAGGCAGTAATGCGTTTCCACAGTACAGACAGGATAACAACCGGGCCGAATGCGGCACCAAAGCCAGCCCATGCATAAGCCACCAAGCCCAATACTTTGCTGTTAGGATCAGAAGCAATCAGGATGGAAATCACGGCAATCGCCAAAACCATCAGACGGCCAATCCATACCAACTCGGCTTGTTGTGCTTTTTTACGCAGGAAGCCTTTGTAGAAGTCTTCGGTAATCGCGCTGGAGCAAACCAACAATTGGCAAGACAGGGTGGACATTACGGCTGCGAGAATCGCACTCAAGATGATACCGGCAATCCAAGGGTTGAAAAGCAGGGTGGCCAAAGCGATGAAGATACGTTCGTGGTTGCCGTTCATTTCATCAACGTGGGCAGGGTTGGCGCCGAAGTAAGCGATACCGAAGTAGCCGACAGCCACGGCACCGGCCATACACAGAATCATCCAGGTCATACCGATACGGCGTGCAGAAACCAAAGATTTAGCGCTTTCAGCAGCCATGAAACGGGCCAAGATGTGTGGTTGGCCGAAATAGCCCAAGCCCCAAGCGGCGGTAGAGATAATGCCGATGAAAGTAGTACCGGCAAACAGGCTGCCGTATTCTTTACCGGTAGAAGCGGCAACTTGTTGGATGGCAGCGTTCATTTGATCAGCACCGCCCAAACCCAAGTACACCATGACAGGAGTCAGTACCAATGCAAAAATCATCAAAGAAGCTTGCAGGGTATCGGTCCAGCTTACTGCCAAGAAACCGCCCAAGAAAGTATAGGCGATGGTTGCGCCGGCACCCAGCCACATGGCTTGAGTGTAAGACATACCGTGGAACAGGCTTTGGAACAGGGTAGCACCGGCTACGATGCCTGAAGCACAGTAAATAGTGAAGAAGAACAAGATAATCAGTGCAGAAACCACTTTCATCAAGTGACCGCCGGCACCAAAGCGGTGGAAGAAGTAATCAGGAAGCGTCAGCGCGTTGTTGGCGTATTCGGTATGTACGCGTAGACGGCCTGCAACCAAAAGCCAGTTGAGGTATGCACCCACAATCAGACCAATGGCGATCCAAGCTTCATTCAAACCGCTCAGGTAAATGGCACCTGGCAAGCCCATCAAAAGCCAACCTGACATATCGGAAGCACCGGCAGACATCGCGGTCACGAACGGACCCAAGCTGCGGCCGCCGAGAATGTAGTCGTCGAAGTTGCGTGTTGAAAAATAGGCGGCGAGGCCGATCAGTAATACGGCGACCAAATAGATCGCGAAAGTGATATACATGGGATTCATGTACTTATTCCTCATCTAACTTATAAATACGGGTTTTGAAATTGCAAACAATTTGTACCCAAACTTTTTTCTAATAAAAATACAGCTTAAAAATCCTGTTTTTCACGAGAGAGTCAGGATAAATTATTTTCAAATACAATAGGATATGTAACCAGTCCATATTAAATTGTAAATAATTAAATTCAGAATACAGTAAATTTTTTGTTTTGCAAAGCACGGAACACGGGCTTTGTGAAAAATCGTAGCGCTTTTGAGGGGAAGTCATTTGAAAACAAAAGATTGCAAAAATTATCTTAAATTGGAGAAAAGGAAAGACAATGAAACTATCTTTCCTATAAATGAAACGTTACGCAGAGAAAAAGCGTAATTATGCGACAGAAACGAGCCGTTCAGACGGCCTGATAACGGCACTATCCCGTATTTTTGATAAATACGGGATAGTGAGAGAGTTTGGATTAGATAGAAAAATCGTCTTTTAACAAATGTTTATAAGCGAATAGATAGAAAGCAGCAACAAAAGACGATCCGCCGAGAACATTGCCTAAGAAGACAGGAATCATATTGTAGAAAAATTGACCCCAGCTGACATTTGCGCCCGCCCAAATACCGGCCGGAATGATGAACATATTGGCAACAAAGTGTTGGAAGCCGATTAATACGAAGATCATGACCGGAAACCAAGTTGCCAAAATGCGGCCTGAAGTATGGCGTGAACCGAAATAGAACCAAATACCCATGCACACCATCCAGTTACATGCGATAGCGGAGACGAATGCACGGCCAAAGTCCATATTAACTTTGGCTTCGGCGATGGCAATGGTTTTAGCCGTAGCCGCTCCCTCTGCCAGGCCGACATAGTGGCCGAGGAAATAGGCCATGGCAACGGCGCCTGCCAGATTGCCCAAGCTGACAATCAGCCAGTTGCGTACCAGTTTGTGGGTGCTGACGCGGCCGGTTAATCTGCCCAAAGCCATAATCATCATATTGCCTGTTGCCAACTCGCCGCCGCCGATTAAGATACAAATCAGTGCGATAGGGAACACGGATGCGCCCAAAAGGGCGGCCAGGCCGTTCCATTCGGCTGGAATGCCGCTGATGACGCGCAGGCAGGCAAGATAGCCAAAGCCGACATAGCCGCCGCCTAAAAAACTCAAAATCACCAACATTTTGATGCTGAACTCGGATTTGGCGCAGCTCTTGCCGATGGCTTCCTGCAAAATCTCGTGAGGGTACAAATCTCGTGTATCCATGAGGCTCCCTTAAATTGGAAATATCTTGTTTATCATGAGGATAATAAGTTTGCCTGAGAATGATGCCGGTAGGAAATAACGACTGGTTGTAAGAATAGAAGAGGGGGTTATATATTGAGGCGGCTAAGGCCAACGGCTGACTTTTTTGAAGAAAGATAAGTTGAGGCGTTGAGATATTGGTGTGTTAAAAACTTAAAAGGCCGTCTGAAAAAGTTGCTTTCAGACGGCCTTTGGATTTGCTTGGATAATGAGGGCTACAAGCGCGTTACGCTTAAAACGCCTTTGATGTCGCCCAAGCTGGCTAATACGCGCGGCAGGTCATTGACTTGGCGGACTTCAAGGGTAAAGCGCATACTGGCTTCCAAATCGCGCGATTGGGTTTGCACCGCGGTAACGTTGAGTTTATGACGCGCCAGCGCATCCGAAACGTCGCGCAGCAAACCGGAGCGGTCTTGGGCGCGGATTTCAACATCGACGGCAAATACTTGTCCTTCTTGCAAGGCTGCCCAGCTTGCATTCAACACTTTTTCCGGAGCCTGCTCGGCAAGGTGGCGGAAAGAAGGGCAGGTGTTGCGGTGGACGGAAATGCCCCGGTCGCGCGTAACGAAACCGATAATGTCGTCAGGAGGTGCTGGTTTGCAGCATTTGGCAAGCGTGGTCATCAGGCCGTCTTCGCCGTCAATCAAAATGCCGTTTTTGCCGCCTTTTTTGATTTTAGACTGCTTGACGATATTGGTTTCATCAATCGGCACGGGAGGCGGTTCATTCAGCGCGCCGCAGGCTTTGTGGATGGCGCGGTTGGAAACTTCGCCCTGACCGATGGCCGTATAGAGTTCGTCGGTTTTTTTGAAGCCGAGTTTTTCCGCCAATGCTTGCAGATTGGGTTTGGGGAAGATTTTTGACAACTGTTTGTCCAATTGGGCGCGGCCTTCTTCGCGCACGGTATCTGCATTTTGCTGGCGGATGAAGGCACGGATTTTGCTGATGGCGCGGTTGGATTTGACCCAGCCTTCGTAGAGCCAGTTGACGGAAGGATTTCCCTCTTTGGCGGTAATGATTTCAACGCGTTGTCCGTTTTCCAAAGGTGTGGACAGCGGCACGATTTGTCCTTCGACTTTTGCACCGCGACAACGGTCTCCCACGCTGCTGTGCAGGGCGTAGGCAAAGTCGATAGGGGTGGCGCCCGTAGGCAGGGAGAGGACTTTGCCGTGCGGGGTCAAAACATAAATCGTGTCGTTGAAAAGTTCGGTTTTGAAGGCGGCGGCGAGGTCTTCCTTGCCGCTTTCGGCCATGTTTTCGCGCCAGTCCAAGAGTTGGCGCAACCAGGCGATTTTCTGCTCGTAGGCGGAATCGCCCTTGCCGCCTTCTTTATAACGCCAGTGGGCTGCAACACCAAATTCGTTGAATTGGTGCATATCGAAGGTGCGGATTTGTACTTCCACGCCTTTGTCTTCCGGGCCGACGATGACGGTGTGCAAACTTTTATAGCCGTTGCCTTTCGGGTTGGCGATATAGTCGTCAAACTCGCCCGGAATCGGCTGCCAGAGGCTGTGGACAATGCCCAAGGTGGTGTAACACTCGGGAATGGTGTCCACCAAAATCCGTACGGCGCGGATGTCGAACAGGCCGTCGAAAGTGAGCTTTTTCTTCACCATTTTTTTGTAAATGGAGTAGATGTGCTTCGGTCTTCCGGCAACTTCAAAATGAATATTGTATTTTTTCAGTTCCGTACGCAGGATATTGAGGAAGTTTTCGATGTATTCGAGGCGCTCGGTGCGTTTTTCGTCCAAAAGCAGGGCGATTTCGCGGTATTTTTCCGGCTCTTGATGACGGAAGCCCAAATCTTCGAGCTGCCATTTGAGTTGCCACACGCCCAAGCGGTTGGCGAGAGGGGCAAAAATGTCGAGGGTTTCTTTGGCAACGGCGCGTTTTTCAGGATTGTCGGGAACGTTGCTTAAGAATTGCAGGGTGCGCGTACGCATGGCCAGTTTGATCAGGACGACGCGAATGTCGGTAACCATCGCCAACAGCATTTTACGCATGGTTTCGGCCTGTTGGCTGCGTTCTTCCGGCGTGGCGAGGCTGTCTACACGTGCGAATTGGGTCAGTTTCTGTACTTCGTCCACGCCTTTGACCAGTTCGCAAACGGTGCTGTTGCAGCGTTCGGTAACCAATTCGTGCCAAGTGGGAACGTATTTGCCGATGTCGGACAAAATCGTAGCGGCCACGGCATCGGGCAATAAGTCAAGTTCGCTGACGATTTGCATCGAGCCGAGGAAATGTTCCAGCAATGGCTCGCCGTAAGTTGTTAGGGCATCGGCGGGGTAATGTTCTTTAGCTAAGTCAAAGGCCGTCTGAATCAGGTTTTTATCGGAATCGGGCAGCGCGGCAACATAGCCGTCGAACCAAGCGAGGAGGCCTTCCAGCGTTACGCTCGATGTTTGGGGCGTTTGGCGAATAGTGGTCATGGCGTGCGTTTTTTTCTTTTTGATAAAAACGTTGCCATTGTAACAGTTTATTGTCGATAGCCCTAGATTTGTATGCGAATGCTGCACTATGTTTCAGGACACCTTGTTTCAGACGGCCTTGGGTGTTATGGTTAACCGTTTTGAAATTTTAAGGAGCATTTCGATGAAACTGTATATTTACGACCATTGCCCGTTTTGCGTCCGTGCGCGGATGATTTTCGGCTTGCGCGATGTGGCGGTGGAAGAGGTCGTTTTAGCAAACGATGACGAAGCTACGCCGATTGGCATGATTGGCTCAAAACAAGTGCCGATTTTGCAAAAAGAAGACGGTTCGTTTATGGGTGAAAGTTTGGATATTGTCCGTTACATCGATCAAGGCCGTCTGAAAGAAGAAGTTCGTCCAGAAGTGCAGGCGTGGTTGGATAAAGTGGGCGAATACAATAATAAATTGGTACAGCCGCGCATGGTCAAAATCGGCTTGCCTGAATTTGAGACCGATGAAGCAAAAAAATACTTTATCGACAAAAAAGAGAAAAGTATCGGAAATTTCGAGACTAATCTGAACAAAACGGCGCAATATCTGGAGCGTCTGCATCAAGACTTGGCAGAACTGGAAGCGCTGGTGTGCGAAGGCGAGGGCTTGGGCGGTGAAATCAGTTTGGAAGATATCCTGACGTTCCCTATTTTGCGCAACCTGACCGTTGTGCGCGGTATTCAATGGCCGCAAAAGTTGATGGATTATTTGTTGGCGATGCGCGAGCGTTCCGGCGTGGCTTTGTATTTTGACCGCGCGTTGTAATGAATGTTTGAAACATGAAAAAGGCCGTCTGAAAGTTTTTCAGACGGCCTTTTGGTTTAATAGGCAATCGTATCGGCAACCTGTGACAAACCGTTTTCCAACGATTCAAGCATGGCGGTATAGCCGTCGCCTTGTTGCGGTGTGACGGCGTTAAACGGTTTACTGCGTCCATCCGGCCATTGTGCATAACCGCTGATGGTAGTCTGCCCCTGATAGCTGCCTTGGAAGGCTTCGATATAGACTTTCAAGGTTTGGCTGCTTTGGCTGCGTGAAGCAGGCACGAAGGTGCGATGCGGATTGAGGCGGTTGAGCTTGTTACTGAGATTGGCTGCCAGTGCGCCATCGAGCGGTGCCGCCCAAAGGTGGTTTTTCGCCAGATTCACATGATAGGCATCAGTTTGGTAAACGAGGCCGCCGTTGGCAAGTGGTTCGGCAAGGTTGACTTTGACCGCAATTTCGTTGCCATGCGCAGCCGGACGGATGTACTGGCTGTCGGGCAGGACGAAATATTGTGTGCTTTGTGCAGTGCCGCAGGCGGCAAGCGTCAGGGCGGCGGCAATCGGGAAGAGGCGCATTATCGGCTTCCTTTCGGGATAGGGTCTTTGCTGCTGCTGTTAAAAATCAGAGCGTTGGGTTTTTCTTTCAAAGTATTAATCACGGGTTGGACGTCTTTTAAGGTTTTGTCCAAACTTTGCAGCGTATTTTGTACGTCGCCGTAGATAGGCGATTGAGGCGATACGCCTTGCAGGGTTTGACGCAACTCTTTCAGAGTTTGGTTCAACTCGTTCGGAATGTTTTGTGTCTGCGGTTTGCCGACCAGTTTGTCGATGGAGCTTAGGGCGGCATTGGCAGATTTGAGTGTGGACTTGAGCTCGGCAAGCGAACCGTTCAAGCCGGCAACGGTTTTATCCAATGGCAGGTTGTTGAACTTGTCTAATAAGTCGGCCACTTTTGCCTGCAAATCGTCCAAACCGCCGCCTTGGGTTGCGATAACGGTATCGCCTGCATAAACGGTATGCGGTCGCAGCTTAGGCGAGGCAGAAGACTGATCGTTCAACTCAATCATTTTACTGCCGGTCAGCAGGTTGTTGCTGGAGATGGTGGCGGTCAGGCCTTTATTTAAGGCCGTCTGAAATTGTTGTTTCCAATGCTCTTTGCTTTGCTCGTCGGCATTGATTTCCAAACGGGAAGGCTCGATGCGGATGCGTACGGGAATCCAACCGTTTTCAAACAAGTGCAGGCTGTCGTTGCGGTCGAAATAAGGAACATCGGAAACCACGCCGACATTCAGGCCTTTGTATTCGACAGGCGAACCGGCAGACAAGCCGCGTACGGATTGTTTGAAAAACGCGGTGTAGTACAGCGAGCGGTCGTCAGGCAGGTTGGCGACTTCGCTGCGGCTGTCGTAAAGCGTGAAGCTGTCTTCGCTTTTGACGTTTTTGCTGTCGCTTGTTTTAGGCGAGTCAAAGGAAATTGCGCCGGACAGCAGGGCAGGCAGAGGGGCGGAATTGAGTTTGACACCGCTGCCTGTGGTTTCGATATTAATGCCGCTTTCCAGCCAGAAACGGCTGGCGGAATTAATCAGTTTGTCGTTAGGGCTCTGGATGAAAATGGTGTAATGCACGCTTTGGTCAGACGGGTCGAAATGCGCGCTTTCTACTTGGCCGACCATAAAGTTTTCATACAAAACAGGGCTGCTGACGTTGAGGATGCGGTCGTTTTTGCCGATCAAATTCAGGCGCAGGCCGCTTTGACCGATGGCGGCAATCGGCGGAATATCTTGGACGACAAATACATCTTTGGTTTCTTGGCTTTTACCCGGTGTAAATGCAATATATGAGCCGGAAAGCAAGGTTCCCAAGCCGGTAACGCCGCTTTGGTCGATACGCGGTTTGACCACCCAAAATTGGGTATCGCTGCGGATAAGGTCTTTGGCATCGGCGTTGAGTTGGGCCGTGACTTCCACACCTTTTTGATCGTCGCGCAATTTGATGCGGGTAACGCGTCCGACATCGACATTCAACACTTTAATAACGGTGTTGTTGACTTCGATGCCTTCCGCGCTGTCCATCAACAGTGTAACGACAGGGCCGCGGTTGCGGATGTCTTTAACCAAAAGCCAGCCGCCGGCAATCAGCGCAATCAGCGGAATTAGCCACACGATAGATGTGAAGACATTGGTTTTCTTGACACGCGCCGGGGCGTGATAATTGGGTGAAGAATCGTGTTTTTTCATTGTGTTAAGGTCTGGTCAGAATCAAGGCCGTCTGAAAGCTGCTGTTGTTTGTCCCAAATCAGACGGGGATCGAAATAATAGGCCGAAAGCATGGTCAAAATAACGACCAGGCAGAAGTAAATCGCCGCACCACCTGGCACGACGCGCGCCATATTGGTGTGGAACGAACTCATCAAAATAATAATCACAAAAATATCAATCATCGACCAGCGGCCGATGGATTCGGTAATCCGATACAAAACTGACATCTTGTCCGCACTCATCACGGGTTTGAAGTATGCGGAAGAAATCAAAATCGCCATCGCAATAATCTTCAAAACCGGCAGCATAATACTGGCACTAAAGATAATCACGGCAATCAACCGGTCGCCTTCGTTCCACATATAAACAATGCCGTTGAAAATCGTATTGATCTCCAAAGTCGTCGGGTTGGACGAAATCATAATCGGCAGGATGTTGGCAGGGAAATACAGGATAAACGCCGCAACTAAAAACGCCAGCGAAATGCTCAGGCTTTTCGGGCGGCGGCGGTATAAGTCTGCGCCGCATACGCCGCAAGGTTGCTCGTTTTTATCGCGGAAATACAGGCAGCGGCTGCAACAGATTTTGTCTTCAGTAGCAGACTGAACCGCATGGCCGCCGGTTAAACGGTGAATCTTATAATAAACCCAATGCTGCGGAATCGATACCGAAGTCCGAATCAGCATGACCGACAATGGAAACATCAGATAAAACGCCGAGCCGAATTCCACTGTAGCAACGGACGAGAGCTTGATATATGCCACCAAAGTGGAAATGAAAAACACATCCACCATAATCCAATGACGCAGCCGAACCAATACACGCGTCGCAAAGCGCAGCGCAGGGTAGGCCTTTTCGCGTATCAAAGCCGTATAAACATAAAGGCAGAGCAGTAAAAACAGTAAAGGCGCACCAAAGGTAAGGATAAACATCACTTCCGCCAGAAAACCGTAATCCAGCGAAATCAAAAGCCGCATCATTTGCGGCAACGACAAAATCGATGTCACGCCGAACAAATCCACGCGGATATACACCATATTGTACGCGAACGCCATCAGAATCAAGGTTGTCAGCGCATAGGCAATCGGCGCGATATACGGATTGTTTTCCACTTCCACGATTTCATGGTTGCACACCGGACAATGCGCTTCCTGTCCCTGACGCAGGCGCGGAATATCCATACGGCAGCCGCAATCCGGGCATTCCACCGTATGTGCAGGCAGCGTCGCATCAGGAAGATAAGACTTGTAGCGCCACCAGCGATGGTAGGCAGGAATCCGTTTCATGGTTCGGCAGGGGATAAAGAAGGTGCAAAGAGTGTCGCATTATAAAGGAAAACAGAAGGATAGCTCAAATTTAGGTCGATATTTGATTGAATGGCGGCTGCTTAATAAGGTTTGGGCAGTCTGAAAAGTTTGAAAAGGTTTAGAAGGTTATTGCTATGAGCCGTTAAATTTTATTAATAGGTCTTAGTTTGGTTTATTGCCATTAGGATAAAAATAATATATATTCTTATTCCTTAAAAACACGATGAGCCTTGTAAATTTGTGGAAGGTGCGCGGTCAACGAACCTGAAGCAGGCTAAAAATTATCTTCTTTGTTTTTAAAACAATTCTTTTCAAATTAGACGGTATTTTTAACCATAAAGGCCGTCTGAAACCATTAGTCTCTTAATTCAAAGGAAACATCATGAGTGAAACCCAAGAGCTGACTTTTGCCAAACGCTTGAAAGAGCAAACCACGACAACGCACGACAGCGTTGATAACTTGGTTATGTCCGTTCAGCCTTTTTCCAGCAAAGAAAACTACATCAAATTCTTGAAACTTCAATCTGTTTTCCATAAGGCCGTCGACCACATCTATAAAGATGCCGAATTGAACAAAGCCATTCCAGAGCTTGAATACATGGCGCGTTACGATGCCGTGACTCAAGACTTGAAAGACTTGGGCGAAGAGCCTTACAAATTTGACAAAGAATTGCCACACGAAACCGGTAATAAAGCCATCGGCTGGCTGTATTGCGCCGAAGGTTCTAATTTGGGCGCGGCATTCTTGTTCAAACACGCTCAAAAACTCGAATACACCGGCGAATTCGGCGCACGCCACCTGGCTCCTCATCCGAACGGCCGCGGCAAACACTGGCGCGCTTTTGTCGAGCATCTGAATGCTTTGAACTTGACTCCGGAAGCTGAAGCGGAAGCCATTCAAGGCGCGCGCGAAGCTTTTGAATTCTATAAAGTGATTCTGCGCGAAACCTTCGGTCTGCCGGAAGGTGCGGAAGCGCCTGAAGGTATGACGCCGCACAGACTCTAAAAAATAATTAAATCAAACAGACAAGGTCTCGGCGTAGATGTTTGCAGGGGCCTTTAATTACACAACAAAGTTTTGTTTGAACGGGTTGCTGTCTTACACCTACTCAGATTTGATTCTCCTTTAAAAATTCCATTCACCACCTAATGACCATTGATGAATATTACGCATTGCATATGGTGCATTGCTACGGATGTGACTATAACTATAATTCAAAGTAGGGGTAATGCCTTTATAAGATAATTTGTTGTGACTAAGGTTGATAGAGAGGGAGCGCTCCCGGTTGTGTTGCGGCTCCGTACCGAATGCCATAATGCCTTTATAGTGGCGGTTGGCAAATGAAGCGGTAAGTCTGCTGTTAAGCTCACCTAAAACCTGCCATTGCTGTATCCAACCTATATTGAAACCGTTGCGGTGGTAGGCCGCATTGTTGACGGTATTGTGTATGCTTTTGTTTTCAGGAACAAAGCGGTTGTATTGCCAACCACCGAACAGAGTCGTTCTGCCAAAACGGCGCGCCAGGGAGAGATAGGTACTGTCGTGCCAACCGTCGTTACGCAGCGCACGATCAGTTTCCCGATAGTTTTGGCGGTAGCGTTCCAACGAGTAATAAAGTTGTGTCGCGTTACTGAGATTGACCATATGCGAAAGCTGTACGCCAACCCCGTGTGCCAGCATATACGGCGCGGCGCGGCGTTTATTTTCTTTTTTGCTGTCAAACTCGCTGCTGCCTGCCAACTGTGCCTGATAAAACGGTAAAATGCTGACGGTTTGTTTGCCATCCTTGCGCTGCCAGCCCAAATAAGCCCTGCCGAACGCATCGTCGTAAGCCGATTGGCGGTCGAAAAAATAGCTTGTGCCGCTGAGGTTGGCGCGGAATTTGATGGCGTGATGCCCATACAATGGGGTGAGTTTTTCGGTGTTCAATTCGTAATTCAAGCCGTTGGCACTGACAGGTAAGGTAACACTGCATGCGGTTTGCCCTTTTGTTTCGATGCAATAACGCGGAGCAGCGTTGTTGGCATTATCGTTATGCACGGGGCTGATTCCGCCAGACCATTTCCATTCTGTCTGCCGTTTGACGGCTTCTTGAAAACGTTTGACATTTTCCAAAACGGGGGCTGGTATATCGCGCTGCGCGGCTTGATGGAAATGTGCGGCAGCATCGCCCAAGCGATTATCCTGAAACTCCGCCGTCGCCAAATCCAACAGTACGCGGTCGTCTGAAACGTCAGATTCATAAAGGGTACGGTAACGTTCGACCGCTTCGGAAGTCCGTCCTTTCAACTTTGCCAGCAAAGCATCGGCACGCGCAATCAGTTTGGGATTGTGGTTGGGCTGTTTGCGGTAAAGGGCGACAAGCGAGGAAACTAGATCTGTGCTATTGCTGTTAAGTGCTTGAACTAACGCGTCCTCAAGAATATGCGGGTTTGCCACTAAAAAATCATCGTTAACCAGAGTTGGTCTGCCTATATTCTCATTTTTTTCAGGCGACCTTTCCTCCTCAGATAAAATATCTAACCATTGATTCTGTTGTACTTGTACAGCAGTATTCTGAGAAGAAATATTCTGCTGAACCCTCCCTTCGGGAAATTCAGCAAAGGCTGCTGACGGCAATAGGCAGCACAAAGAAGCCGAGACAAGTTTTTGTTTTATTTTTAGCATTTAAAGTCATCCAAATATATGTATATATTGCAGGGCGAACAGTTCCTAATAAGGGATTCGCGTTTGCCACAAAACTGCCTGAAGTATCTTAGGTAATCTTATTTTTACATAAAAAATACAGATTCGTATTTAGATTTATCATTATAACGGCAAATTTACGAAATAAATATAACTTATTTATTTTTATAGGATTATAAATTACGTAAATATATTTAACAGAGTGAGGTTTGCATAAATACTCACTTTAACTACTGATAGAAAAAATATTGGTATTGCTAAAATAAAATATTTATTACACAATATCTCATATTATTAGTAATACTTATCATTATTGTATCTAAGAAGTTTGTATTTTAGAGAGATTGGTTATGAAAATTAATGTATTTATAGCGTCTATTGCAACTACCTCAATTTTGACTGCATGTGCAGGTGGAGGCGCATCCGAACCCAAAGTCCCCGTTACCATACCAACGGCGCAGCCTATCACCAATGTCAAGCTGAGTGAGGAAAGTAGCTCGATACAGACCCTCAATACCCTTTCCGGTAAAGGCGGCAGTCTGCGTGAAGCGGAACTCGAAGTGAAAACATCATGGGGCTACAGCTATACCGATAAACAATATGTCTATCAAACCCCTTCTGGTAACTATTACAACATTAGTTCATATTCTGATCCGATTGTCCCATCATATTCCAGCCCGTCTTATGCCCTTCGTACACGCCATGAAGGACAACCTTTATCTGAAGGTGGCAAACTGTTTGTCTGTTGCAGTAGTTCGGGACAATTCACCTATGCACCGGCAACCAAACAGGACCACCTCAAATTCGGCGCATGGATAAATGCAGACGGCACGGCAGACCTGTTTGTCGGCGGCAAACCCGTCGGAACGGCGAAACCGTCTTATTACACTCCGTCAGACAGTACAGTGGCAAAAGGCAAGACTACATACGAAGTTTGGGCTGTCCGCGTCCGCAACGGCAATATCGTTACCTCAACCTACGATCCGGGCAAATCCTCCGGGTCGTCTGAAAAAAACACGCCCAAACTTTCACTGCTGACAGCCAATTTCAACACCAACAAACTCGGCGGCACGATTTTAGGTAATGCTGATTACGGTCCGGACGTTGTGATGAAAGATGTAGGCATCAACGGCGTTGATTTCTCAGGCACTGCCGAATCCGATGGTAAAAACGGCAAAGTCGAAGGGAAATTCTTTGGTCAATTTAACGGCGATAAAACAGAAGTCAGTATAGGCGGTAAAGTTACCTTTGATGCCGATAAATCGTTGGATACCGTGTTCGGCGGCGTGAAGAATGATGACGACCGCAATACGACGGATACAAGTTTGACACCTGTCAGCAAGTAACCGCACATCAAGCATTCCAATAATAGATAATCAATATATATTAAGAGGCAAAAAATGTCCTTCCATTTTAAACCTGTACTGCTGGCAGCTATTGTCAGCCAAACTTTCCCTGCCTTAGCGGCCGATCCTATTCCTCAAGCTTATCAGGAGTTGAATGAAGTCAAAGTCATTGGCGGCCGCAAAGTACAAAAACTCGGTGAAGAAAAAATCCGCCGTCAGGCTTTGGATAAACAAATGGTCTCCGATGAAAGCGACTTGGTGCGCTACGATCCGGGCATCAGCGTAGTCGAAGGCGGACGTTCCGGTTCCAACGGTTTTACCATACGCGGTGTCGACAAAGACCGCGTTGCCATCAACGTGGATGGACTGGCACAAGCAGAAAGCAGGTCGTCTGAAGCGTTTCAAGAGTTGTTCGGCGCATACGGCAACTTCAATGCAAACCGCAACACTTCCGAACCCGAAAACTTTTCGGAAGTAACCCTTAACAAAGGCGCGGACTCGCTTAAATCCGGCAGCGGCGCATTGGGCGGTGCCGTCAACTACAAAACCAAATCCGCAAGCGACTATGTTTCCGAAGAAAAACCCTACCACTTAGGCATTAAAGGCGGCTATATCGGACGCAACAGCCAAAAATTCAGCAGCATAACCGCCGCAGGAACCTGGTTGGGTCTGGACGCATTGATGGTCTACACCCGCCGTTTCGGTAAAGAAACCAAAAACAACAGCGACGCTGCCGATACCGTCATCACTGACAACAAACAAAGCTGGAGTCCGAATGCTGGTATGACCAACTACGGCAGCCGCGGTGTAGCGCGCAGCAAACCTGACCCTCAAGACTGGGAAAACAAAAGCACCCTGTTCAAACTGGGTTACAACTTCAACGATAAAAACCGTATCGGCTGGATTTACGAAGATTCACGCACCGACCGCACGACGATTGAATTGTCCAATATGTGGGCGGCAGACTGGAAAGGCGACGCACTGGGCGACACCCGTTCTCGTCAAGATATTTCCTACCGCAAACGCATCGGTTTCGAATACAAAAACCAACTTGACAAAGGACCATGGGACAACCTCAACCTGCGTTACGACCGTCAAACCATCGACATGAGCACTTGGACCTGGGACTTGCCGACGGATTATGGCCGTAACGGTGTCAACAGCGACGTGTACCATATGTTCCGCAACATCCGTCAAAAAAATACCCAATTCGGTGCCGATGCCGAAAAACAAATCGACTTCTCCAAATCGGTATGGGCAATGCAATACGGATTGGGCGGTTCTAAAAACGATAACGGTAATAGCGACCATAGCTATTGGGTACGCCTATATGACCCGAAATACCAAACGTCCAACAACCAAGAATTGACTATGCTGGTCGAAAGCTCGTCCAAAAACCGTTTTGCCTACTGGAACAACACCTTCCAATTCGGCGACAGCAGCCAATACCGCCTCAATGCCGGGGTTCGTTACGACAACAGCAGCAGCAAAGCCAAGGACAACCCCAACTATACCCCTGCCATCCGCGGTCAAATCCCCTATCTTGGCAGCGAGCGTAAACACAGCGGTTTCAGCTACGGCTTAGGATTAGACTGGAAATTTACTCCACATTTGAATCTTCTGGCGAAATACAGTACAGGCTTCCGCGCGCCGACTTCGGACGAAACCTGGCTATTGTTCCCGCATCCTGACTTCTACCTTAAAGCCAACCCCAACCTGAAGGCAGAAACCGCCAAAAACTTCGAGCTGGGACTTGCCGGCAGTGGCAAAGCCGGAAACTTTAAACTCTCTGGCTTCCAAACCCGCTACCGCAACTTTATCGAGCTGACCTACATGGGTGTGTCCTCAGACAACCCCAACAGCCCTAATTATGCGCCGATTTCCGACGGTACCGCATTGGTCAGCTCACCCGTTTGGCAAAACCAAAACCGTTCCTCCGCATGGGTGAAAGGTTTGGAATTTAACGGCACATGGAACCTCGACAGCATCGGTTTGCCGCAAGGTACGCACGCAGGTGTCAATGTCAGCTACATCAAAGGCAAAGCCAAACAGACCAACGAACAGGAAACCCCGATTAACGCACTTTCGCCGTGGTCTGCCGTTTACAATCTGGGCTACGACGCTCCTTCCAAACGCTGGGGTATCAATGCGTACCTGACACACACTGCAGCTAAAAAACCGTCTGACACCGTCCATAGCAGTGATGATTTGAACAACCCATGGCCATTTGCCAAGCACAGCAAAGCCTATACGCTTTTCGACCTGACAGGCTACGTCAACTTGGGCAAATACTTCACCCTGCGCGCCGGTGCGTACAATATCGGCAACAAAAAATACTACACTTGGGAATCGCTGCGCAGCATCCGCGAATTCGGTACAGTCAACCGCGTTGACAACAAAACCCATGCCGGTATAGAACGCTTCACCTCCCCCGGTAGAAGCTACAACTTCACGCTTGAAGCCAAGTTCTAAGGTAATTAGAACAGAAAGGAAGGTTGGTAAAGCTACAGCACCACCAACGGCGTTGATCGCGATGGCAAAGGCTTAGATCGCTACCGTGCCCCAGGTCGCAACTATGCCGTGTCTTTGGAATGGAAATTCTAAGCAGTTAACGGATAGCTAAAGGCCGTCTGAAAGTTTTAATGACTTTCAGACGGCCTTTTTTATTTACAGCGAAATCCTTAATCGGATAACAACGGTTGCTGCCGAACAATCGCGCGGATGATGGCGCGGTTGGGGTGTAGCGCGGTTCTCAGCCTTTGCGATAGCGGATGCGGCAAGCCGAGTATTTCGGCTGCAATGGCGGCGGCGCAGATGGGGGCTGTCGCCAGTCCGCGCGTGCCGTGTGCCGTATTGATGTAGGCATTGGGCAGGTAAGGGCAGGGGATATTGTCGAGGCGGTAGTTTTTGTCCAATGCCAGCTTGGCGTAAGCGGACTGCATGGCGACGATGTGGCCGAGTGCGCCGACAACGGGCAAGTGGTCGAGGCTGTCGCAACGTAGGGCAGCATGGCCTTGTGTGTTTTGAAGGCCGTCTGAAAACGAATCTTGCTCAAACAGGGATTGTGCCAATGGCGGATTGAGTTGTTGAAGGGCGGCACGGTTGTCGATTTCTTCGTTTGGATACCAAGTTTCATCGTTGCTGTTGAGGACAAATGTCGCGCCGTAGCAGTGGCGGCCTTGACAGCTCGGGCTGATGTAGCTTTCGCCGGAAATGGCGCAACGCAGTTTTTGTGAAAACGGGCTGGCAGGTACAACGCCGGTTTGGCCGCGGATTTGGCGGAAAGGCAGGGCGGAGACGTTGGTGTCGGCGGCAGTCGGGCTATGCGCGCCCATACAGTAAACGATATGGCTGGCATTGAAATGTGCGTTTGGCGTGTGTGCCGTCCATTGTGTACCGTCATGCGATACGGCGGTCAGCGGCGAGTGTTCGTGCAACTCAATCAGCGGATGATTTAATAAGGTATGCACGACGGCGGGCGGATTCAGCCATACGCCTTGCGGCCAGTAAAGGCCGTCTGAAAATACGTCTATGCCTGCAATGTGCGCAGCCTCTTCGGCAGATACACTGCGGTAGAGGTGTTTATGCTGGTGTTGCAAACCCAAGGCCTGATTGCGTTTGCGTTCGCTGTCGTCAAAATTCAAATGCAATACGCCGTCGCCGCCCCATACGTCGGAATCAGGCAGCAAGTCTTCCAACAATCGGCGCGTGTAGCCGTAGCCTGTCAGCAGCAGCTCGGTTTGTTCGGTATCGTGTGGCGAGATTTTGGCGTAGAGCAAGCCTTGGCGGTTGCCGCTGCCTGCCTGCGCCGCTTTGCCTGCCTCCAAAACTGTAACGCGTACGCCGTGTTCAGCCAGTTTGCGCGCGGTCGCTGCGCCGGCAATGCCTGCGCCGATAATCAAGACGTGTTCGGGCGCGGCTTGATGTTCGGGCCGTCTGAACCAAGGTTTTGGAGGAATAGGGGCGGATTGGGGTATGGCTTCAGTTTGCCATTCGATATGATGGAAATGTTCGTGTAAGCGGTCGGCGCGGTGTGGCGGAACCAGCCAAAGGTGCACATCAGGCAATAGGTTTTCTAAAACATTGACGCTGTTGAACTGAAGGCATTTCACGGCTTGAGCGAGACGGTTGTTCAGACGGCCTTCAAGCTCGGAGGGATGATTTGACAGCGGAAAATTGGGAATATGGTTTTCAGGCAGGCAGACAATCAAATAAAGCGGCGCGGTATGTTGTTCGATGGCGCGGCAAAGGGCAGCAAGGGAAGGCGTGGTGTTCCAAGCAAGGCAGGTCATGATGAAAGGCCGTCTGAAAAAAGAGGCTTTATTGTAACGCGGTTTGCGCGGATAGAATATCCGAACGGGTTTTGATAGAATCGCATGATATTTTGATTTCCAATTGATTTTCATACAGGAATTTTATGCGCCGTCTTTTATTGTGCCTTCTCGCTTCCGGCTTGCCCATCGCTTGCTCGTCCGCGCCGCCGGATAACGGCAACAAAGCCGTTCAGTCCGCACGTTGGGCAACGCCCGTCAAACACGATGCCAACCTTTATCGTATCGACGACAAGCTTTACCGCAGCGAGCAGCCTGTTGCCGAAGATGGGGAAGCCATCGTCAAACTGGGCATTCAAAGCGTGATCAACTTGCGCTTTTTCGACCGCAACGATGACGACCATTTGAAGGCGTATGGTTTAACCTTGCTAAACCGTCCGTTGCTGTCATGGAGCATTAAGCCGAAAGAGATTGCGGAAATCCTATACCTGATTGAAAAACAACAGCAAAATGGCGCGGTACTTATCCATTGTTATCACGGCGCGGACCGCACTGGTTTGATTGCCGGAATGTACCGCATCATCTATCAAGGCTGGCCGGTGGAAGAAGCAAAAGCCGAAATGCAACATGGTCCTTACGGTTATCACAGCATTTGGAAAAACATTGCCAAGCTGTTTACCGAAGAGAAAGTCAAGCAGGTTAAAACGCATTTGGAAGCCTTGCGCAAACGCGGTTGACGCCAAGATTCAAAACATAGAAGTTCAAGCCTGTTTTCATCCCGACCAACTTGGCCTTCACTCCCTATAAAGCCAATTTCTCCCCCACTACCGTCCTGGGCAAAGGCCTGACAAGCTAGAGAATATTCCTCATCGTTGTTAGAAAACTGCACCTCTCTAATGTGATCATAAAAGTAAATATCACACTCATCTAAAAGTAATCTTTTTAAATGCTGATTATTTCTGATTATTTGTAGCCTATCCATCTTTATCCCTCTCCAATATTTGGAATTGTCAGTGAATGATGACTTTGATATGATAGTTTTTCGTTTCATTTTTTAGATTTCTGACAAGCTTATCATTCTCTTTTGATTGGCCAAAGAAAAAGGCCAGAGCTTTTCCGTTCTTTTGTTGGATACTCAAAAAATATCTAGCTCCATTCAATTTAACACTTGGAATAAAATGGACCTCAATCTTTTTAATATTATTCAGTGGTATAATTCGCTTTCTAAAAACATAAGCATTATGGATATAAAATCTTCCCTTAGCAATATGAAATGGGGCAAAAAAGTTTCCACCACTTTGACGCACAATGATATAACGGCGCCATAGAATCAGTAAAAGAAGGAAGGACACAAAGTAAATAGCAAAAGTCAAAACCGAGCTTTTCATCATCGATTTTATCCCAATCAAAAAATAATCTATCATAATCAAACCGCCTTTTTACCTTATTTATACCACTTTTATTGAGCAACTAGTTTTATGGACATAGTATCTCAAAACATATGCCTTTGCCTGTTCGTAAAACCCCTTCAATACGAGAATTTCTTCCATTTTCTTTATCTTCTCCCAGCAAAGAATTATTTTTCTCTATAAAATCAGATTACCACTTCATCATTTCCATGAATTTTTAAACCATTAAAAGGCCGTCTGAAAGATTTGTTTTTTCAGACGGCCTTTTAAATGGTAGACGGTTTAAATCACAAAATCCGTAGATGATAATTGAATGCTTTGATCCATATCGGCAGACGGAGTTTTGGAAGAGCGGCCGACCGGTTTGGCCGGTACGCCGACAACGGTAATCGAAGACGGTACGTCGGCAACCACCACACTGCCTGCACCGATTTTGGCATTTTTGCCGATGCGGATGTTGCCCAAAATCGAAGCGTTCGCACCAATCATCACGCCGTCGCCGATTTTCGGATGGCGGTCGCCGCTTTCTTTGCCCGAGCCGCCCAGCGTTACGCCGTGGAGGATGGAAATGTTGTTGCCCAAGACGGCGGTTTCGCCAGCCACAAAACCGGTGGCATGGTCGAGCATCAAACCGTGACCGAAACGGGCGGCAGGGTGAATGTCAACACCGAAGACTTCCGACATGCGGTTTTGCAGGAAATACGCCAGCGTTTTGCGGCCGTTTTGATAGAGCCAGTGGTTGATGCGGTGTGCCTGTACGGCGTGGAAGCCTTTGAAATACAACAGCGGCAGCGAATATTCATCACAAGCCGGGTCGCGCTCGTAAATGGCTTTTAAGTCGGCCTCGACACATTTGCTGATACGGGTGTCCACGCTCAAAGCCTGCTGATAGATTTCAAACAACGCGCGCACGTCCATAATCGGGCTGCCGAGCTTGCTGGAAAGATGGTAGGCAAGTACCGAATCGAGCGAATCGTGGCGCAACACGGTTTGATGCAGGAAGCTTGCCAGCATCGGTTCGGCCGCGGCCGCGGCTTCGGTTTCTTCGCGGATGGTGTGCCACAGATTAAAATCGGTTGAATTCAAATGGTCTTTTTTCATATTCGAGGCCGTCTGAAGAATAAAATCAGATGGCTATCTTACCGTTTTCCAACGTCTTTTAACAAGGCATTTGATAATCGGTATTCAAATGCTTGAAGTTTTTTCAGACGGCCTTATATATGAAACATCAAATATCAACACGCTAAAAGGATGACAGAAATGACGGAGCATAACGAACAACATCAACACGAAGCAGAAGAAGCGGCAGCCGTAGAAACTGCCGAAACCGTTGAAACCGAACAAGCAGAACCGACTTACGAAGATCTGCAGGCGCGTATTGCCGAGTTGGAAGGTCAGCTCAAAGACAGCGAGCTGCGCGGTTTAGCAAACGAGCAAAACCTGCGCCGCCGCCATCAGCAAGAAATCGCTGATACCCATAAATTCGCCGGACAAAAATTTGCGGCCGAAATGCTGCCTGTCAAAGACTATCTTGAAATGGCGCTGCTCGACCAAAGCGGTAATTTCGATGCCCTGAAAATGGGCGTGCAAATGACTTTGAACGAGCTGCAAAAAGCATTTGATGCCACACACATTAAAGAAATCAACCCACAGCCGGGTGACAAACTCGATCCGCACCAACATCAAGCGATGCAGGCAGTCGTCAGCGAGCAAGAGCCGAATACCATCGTCAGTGTGATGAAAAAAGGCTACGCATTATCCGACCGCGTACTGCGTCCTGCGATGGTTGTCGTGGCGAAAAAAGAAGATTGAAGGCACCGCTTGATAAAGTTTATCAAGCATAAAATCTTCAGACGGCCTTATCCGGTTTCAAAACCCGATATTCCGCTATTGGAAAATCATTCCGATAAACCGGAATCGGAAAATGAAAACCGGGCCGTCTGAAAAAAGAATAAACGGCTTGTGGATAAATAAATCAAGCACTTGAATTTGATCTTAAAAAAAATTCAAAATAGGCCTTGAAAAAAAATGAAGCAACCTTATTTACAAGCCATCGGAACGAAATGTTCCACAGGATTATTAATTTAGAAAAGTTTATTTATTAGGAGCAACATAATATGGCAAAAGTAATCGGTATTGACTTAGGTACAACCAACTCTTGTTTGGCCATTTCTGAAAACGGTCAAACCAAAGTGATCGAAAATGCAGAAGGTGCACGCACCACTCCTTCCGTTATCGCTTATTTAGACGGCGGCGAAATCCTCGTCGGCGCGCCTGCAAAACGCCAGGCGGTAACCAACGCTAAAAACACTATTTACGCCGCCAAACGTTTGATTGGCCACAAATTTGAAGACAAAGAAGTTCAACGCGACATCGAATCTATGCCTTTCGAAATCATCAAAGCCAGCAATGGCGACGCATGGGTGAAAGCGCAAGGCAAAGAGCTGTCTCCTCCTCAAATTTCCGCAGAAGTTTTGCGTAAAATGAAAGAAGCCGCTGAAGCTTACTTGGGCGAGAAAGTCACCGAAGCCGTGATTACCGTTCCTGCCTACTTCAACGACAGCCAGCGTCAAGCGACTAAAGACGCGGGCCGCATTGCAGGTTTGGAAGTGAAACGTATCATCAACGAACCAACCGCAGCCGCTTTGGCATTCGGTATGGACAAAGGCGACAACAAAGACCGCAAAGTAGCCGTATATGACTTGGGTGGCGGTACTTTCGATATTTCTATCATCGAAATCGCCAACCTCGACGGCGACAAACAATTTGAAGTATTGGCTACCAACGGCGATACTTTCTTGGGCGGTGAAGACTTCGACCAACGCTTGATCGACTACATCATTGACGAGTTCAAAAAAGAACAAGGCATTGATTTGAAACAAGACGTAATGGCTCTGCAACGTCTGAAAGAAGCTGCTGAAAAAGCCAAAATCGAATTGTCCAGCGGCCAGCAAACCGAAATCAACCTGCCGTACATCACTATGGACGCAACCGGCCCTAAACACTTGGCCATGAAAATTACCCGTGCCAAATTTGAAAGCCTGGTTGAAGATTTGATCCAACGTTCTATCGAGCCTTGCAAAATCGCATTGAAAGATGCCGGCTTGAGCACCAGCGACATCGACGACGTGATTTTGGTCGGTGGTCAAAGCCGTATGCCGAAAGTACAAGAAGCCGTTAAAGCCTTCTTCGGTAAAGAGCCTCGTAAAGACGTGAACCCTGACGAAGCTGTTGCCGTAGGCGCAGCAATTCAAGGCGAAGTATTGAGCGGCGGCCGTAGCGACGTATTGCTGTTGGACGTAACGCCTCTGTCTTTGGGTATCGAAACCATGGGCGGTGTGATGACCAAGCTGATTCAAAAGAACACTACTATTCCGACTAAAGCGTCTCAAGTGTTCTCTACTGCCGAAGACAACCAAAGCGCAGTAACCATCCATGTACTGCAAGGCGAACGCGAACGCGCTTCTGCCAACAAATCTTTGGGTCAGTTCAACTTGACCGACATCGCACCTGCACCACGCGGTATGCCACAAATTGAAGTTACTTTCGACATCGACGCCAACGGTATCTTGCACGTTTCTGCCAAAGACAAAGGCACCGGCAAAGCGGCCAACATTACCATCCAAGGTTCTTCAGGTTTGAGCGAAGAAGAAATCGAACGCATGGTGAAAGATGCCGAAGCCAATGCTGAAGAGGATAAAAAACTGACTGAATTGGTCGCTTCCCGCAACCAAGCTGAAGCCCTGATTCACTCTGTGAAAAAATCTCTGACTGACTACGGCGATAAACTCGACGCTGCCGAGAAAGAAAAAATCGAAGCTGCGTTGAAAGAAGCTGAAGAAGCAGTTAAAGGCGACGACAAAGCCGCTATCGATGCCAAAGCCGAGGCTTTGGGCGCAGCCAGCCAAAAATTGGGCGAAATGGTTTACGCTCAAGCGCAAGCCGAAGCACAAGCAGGCGAGGGCGCACAAGCCGAGTCTTCTGCTAAGAAAGACGACGACGTTGTAGATGCCGACTTTGAAGAAGTAAAAGACGACAAAAAATAATTGATGCCGTCTGAAAAAAGCGCGAATCGAAAGGTTCGCGCTTTTTGTCGTTTGGGAAATGTGTAAAGACGCTTTGTCGAAATTGACGGCAAACTTTCAAAACCTTGCTACATCATTGTATTGCCATACTTCTATTGCCGAATTTTGAACAGATTTCGCCGAATGCTGACAGCAGCTGACAGTCAAAGCCATTAATATTTGTCCATCGCTAATGAATGTGAATAAATTCTTATTTTTACCTAAAATCAACCACTTGAAAGAAGATAAATATGAAAAAACTGATTCAAATGACCTCTTTGATGATTGCAGCTGCCGGTTTGGTATTGGCTCCAGTCGCTTCTGCACACGGCAAACATGAAATGCATCCGAAACAAGAGCATATGCACAAAAAAGCCAAACCGCAAAAAATGAAAAAACCTGCACCTAAAGCCAAACATCATGCAGCCAAACCTAAACATCATCAAGAGCATCGCCACGAACATCATTAAGATGAATCCTCAACAATAAATAAGGCCGTCTGAAACCCAAACATCAGGTTTCATACGGCCTTCGGTTTATCTGTCAAATAGCGCTTTGCCGTTTTTCTTGTGCCAAACGGGTCGGCTCCAGCCAGGCAATGTTTCTTTCTGCCAGCGCATCGCGCCAATAATCCAGTTTGGTATCCAAATCTTCAGAGAAACTGTCTTGATTCAAAAGTTGAATGATAATGCCGCCGTCCGTAGCTTCGGCCAAACGGCTGATTTGACGCAAAATGCCGCGATCGGGAACAGTTTGCGTGCGTACGCCGATGAGAAGTTGCGCCGGAGTTTGTTTCAATTCTGCTTCTAATTGTTCCAAATCTTTTCTGCCGGCGACCACGCCTTTGTCTATCCATTCTTGCGCCAAAACGCCGGAAAACCAAAGCGGCTCGGGCCATTCCGTTTCCAGTGTAACAGCCCATTTAGGCGCATTATTCAGCGTAATTTTAGATGAAACGGGAACGATGTTTTCCTGAAAATCATCAGCATCAACAATCTTCGTTTGCCATGTGCGGAGGATGTTTTGATAGTAGGGCTGATTCAAATCCAAACGTTCGCGAAGGGTTTTTAAAGTAATCTTGCAAGCCAGCCAAGCAATCAAGCGCGGCAGAATGCCATAGCAGACAATACTGCCGATGAGTAAACCCGCCCAAGCGCGTGCATCTTCGATATGATTGTTCAGACGGCCTGCAATTACGGCCTGACTGTCGGGAACAGGAAAGCCCAAACGTTCCGGTAGCCATGACAAAGCCTCAACCGTTTTCACCAATGCCGTATTGCTTAAAAGCGTACTTTCCCAGTTGAACGTATATTGACGCACCAAAAGCAGCAGCAAAACAGAAACCAACATTCCCGACAGCGTGCAAAGCCACAGGCCGTGTGAAGTTGCACCAATCAGCCAACGCGTTTGCGGTTTGCGCCATTCATCCACATAAAGCCGCAAAATTGCCTGATTGACCGGGTCTTTACCTCGGAACCAAGTTGTCGGACTGCTGATAAAGTGCACATTTTTCAAGCGCAGGAATAAAGTCGCCAACCACACCAGCAGCATGACTGTATTCATGCCCAAAATCCCGGCCAATACCAGAAAAAAGTTCAGCCCCTGATTGTCCATCAAAAGATAAGTACTGGAAAAACCGACCGTAAACAACAATGTCGCCGCAACAATCCAAAGCCAAAACGAGCCTGTCTCCACCTGTTGCAGCACATATTTCAAATGCTGGTCGCGGTCAATAATTTGGGCACGGCGTATCAGTTTTTCCTCGTTGCCGCCATCAATATGTCGCAACGCTTCCGTCGCCTGAACAGGATCTCCCGGAAAAATATAGGCACGTTCTTCAAGGATACGGACCAATTCGACAAGTTTTTGCGATGGATTCAACATAAATGATAGGCCGTCTGAAAGATAAAATGGAAACGTCTGTTATACCCCCAAATAAACCCCTTTTTTGCAAAGGTCAAAAAATTAAAAGCAGTTTTGATTTTGAATAGGGTATATAGTGGAATAGATGTAAAAAAAGCAGCCCGAAAGCTGCTCATTTTGAGTGTGGTGCGGACGGAGGGACACGAACTAAAGGAATAATTCATTGTTTTATATTATAAAAATAATAAAGCAATCTAAATATCCCCACAAATATCACCACATTTTGCAAAGGTCAAAAAATAATTTAGCAGTCTAGTGCCGGTCATTATAACTTTTTTTGGGGCGTGTTGTTATTTGAGTGATTAGGCCGGCGGCTTCTCTCTCAAATTTAAAACGCTATATATATATATAAAATGCACTGGTTACTCTGGTTACCTGGTTACCAGCCCCTAAAAACCTTTATAAATCAACGATAATGCGGTAATCAGTTATGTCTTTGTCATTGGTTACTAGTGCCGGCAAAGTGGTTACCCGCCGTTTTTTGCTTTCTTTTTATGGACTCGCAAAATTCAAGGGGCTGCTTTTCGCGCGCGCGCGTATTGGTGTCGAAATTATTTATTCACTGCCTGCCTTTTGGGTAGATATGGCGTAAATAGGCTAAAATTGCGCTGTAAGCGTGTTTCATTAATTGGGTAGGGTAGGTATAGGGAAAGGGTCAAACAGTCCTAATTTTTGAGATTTAGGGGCTTCCTGTTGATTTTATGCTTTCTTGGTTGGTTTGCCTGAATGTTTGGACGTAAAAAAGCCCGCCATTGTCGGTAATAGCGGGCTTGCTCTTGGTTATTCGTCAAAGTCGGGCGGGGCTTCTCCCATCAAAACATAGAATCGGCTTGCACTGCCGTTACGTTTGCGCTGGTGTTGCCATCTGCCGTTATCGGCTTTTTTTAACCATTCGTGATTATGTAGGACTTCACACACTTTACGCAGGCTATATCCTTTACAGACTTCATTTTCAAAGGTAAAGGGGATTATCCAATATTCATCTATGCTTCCCTCTTGTTTCCGATAACCTGCATGATTTTGGTTTGTGGTTTGGGCGTTCCAGTCTGAAAAGCGCATTGACAGTGCGTTAACGTCCATAAAAGCGATCACTTGCTCAATGATTCGGCGATCCTCGCGGTTTCCTGTGCCGTTTTCTTCAAGCCATTCATTGAAACACTGCCTTACTCCTGCTTCTCCTGCTCCTTGTCTCATGCCGGTAATAGGGGCGGCATATTCCAAGACGGCGGCCAAAAGGGCGAAGCGGCGGGCAATTCTTCGCGCCTGTCCTTCCATTGGTGGCAAGGTATCAAGGAATCGGGCGCGGCTGGCTTCTACGGCTTGGGCGGCGGCTTCTTTTCCGTCTTTGAGGATTTGGCGGATAAGGGCGCGGCCTGCTGTTCCTCGCTGCTTGGCTGTGGCTTGGTTGATATGCTCCGACAGTTTCGCGCCATCTGCGAAGCCGTGTAACGTGTCGTAAATGCCATATCTTGCCTCTGCCTGTATGTCAGGCAATCTAACATGATTACCCGCTTTCCATTGGGCGCGGTCTCCTATCAGGCTCTCTGGGTTTATCTCACCGGTTGAAAGTATCAGATTGCGCCATGTTTTCTGCCGGCGGTTTCCGCCATCTTTTGCGCCCTGTGTTTTTGACACGCCGTTGATAACGCTGTAAACCATTTGCGGGATTCTTCGCGGGTCGGCTGATTGCCCGATTTCATCTAACACTAGCAAGCCATCATTTCGGGCTAAAGCTAAATTCTGCAAGCCAAGCGGGGTAGTATCCCAATTTCCTTTAGTGGTTTCAGGGTCTCCCCATACGCTCAAGGCAAGCCGCGCGGCGGTTGTTTTGCCTTTTGAGGAATCGCCCGCCAAATGGAAACCGCCCCCCTCTTCGTTCAAAAGTGCCAAGAATGGCGCGGCCATGCTTAAACCTAAAGCAAGGCATAGGCGGCTATTGTTCTCTGCGTATCGCGCGGCCTGTTCCTGCCATTCCTTGAGGCTGCCTTTTTCTGTGTAACCGTCTTTTTGGCTGGTGTCTCCGTTGTATAGAATGTTTGTGCCGTCTGCGTTAACGGCTTCCCCGCCTGCCAGTATGTAGGCTTCCCCGTTCCAGCCGGCGCGGTCGGTAATGGTAAAGGCTGTCTGACTTCCCTCTTTCTGCAAATAGTCTGCCAGTTTTCGCCTTTTTGTTGGGTTGCTCTCAATGGATAAGCCGTAAAACCCCAAACGCCCCCAGCATTTCCCATCGGCAATTTCTGCTTGTGGCAGGGCGGCGGTCTTATGCCGGCGTGTGATTTTGTCTTTAAACTTGATAATCCGATAATACGCCCCGTCATTGTCTTGCCCTGTGCCTATGATGTCGATAGGGTCGGAAAGCAATAGCGGCTCTGCTTCGATAATATCGCCGTCCTTGTCGGTTCTAACGTTTATCCACCATACGCCCCGATTATCGGTTTCAAAGCGTGGGTGTGGGCGGAATGGCTCGATATTCTCAAGGTTGTAGGCGTTGGTGCTTTCCTGCTTCGCTGTTTCGGTATTTTTCATGCTGTCTGTCCTCCGAAATGATTGTCTGATTGCTTTTTCTCGTTCAGTTCGTCCAGTGCGTCATAGCCGGGCGTTTTGCTTTGCCATATGCTCGCCTTGATTCCCTGCTTAATGGCTCGCATTGCCAAGTCATAAGCGGCTCTGTAACCAACGGGGCGGGGCGTGTCGTTATCGGCAATAATTGCAATTTCTTTTATACCTCTCAAAAAGTGAAAATTTGCCAAGCTGTTTGCGCTCAAGGCCGCGCATAAGCCCCAATCGTAAGCCTTGCATAATTCACGGGCGGCAAGGGCGGTTTCTATGCCCTCTGCAATGACAAGGCGGCCATTTTCAGGAATCGGGAATAAGTGGACGGCTTGCCCCGATATACTGCCTTTCTTACGGCTTCTCATTTTCTTGGCCGGTAATGTTTCGCCCGTTTCAGGGTGTTTGATTGCCAGTTTCTGATAGCGCGGGGCGTGTAGTCCGTCCTCTCCGCATGGTTTGTCATAGCTCGCCTGCAAATAGGTCAGGTGTAAGCCTTGTAGCTCTTCGTCCATATCGCGGATAGCGCAAACCATACAGGGGAAACTACCAAGCAAAAGCGGCTTATCTTCGCTTGTTGTCCAATAGTCTTTTTCAGGTAGGAAACGGACGTTTTCGGGTAAATGCGCCATGTCCAAACCGCGTGATTTCAAATACTGGATAACAGGGGAATCGGGGCGGATAGGTTCTGTGCTTCTCCACAATGCGGCCAGTTCCTCGATTTGGTCTTTTTCGGGGCGTGGTTGCGCTTGTGGGCGTGTTGGCGGTATCGGCAAGGGGTTTGCATTGTCCATGCCTAAAACGCCTGCAACCTGCTTTAAGGCCGTCTGAAAATCACACCCGAAAAAGTGCATTACCAAGCCGAAACCATCGCCCGCGCCGTTGTTGTAATGGTTGCAAATGAATGTGCCGTTTCCGTCCTTATCGTCATATCTGAAACGGTCTTTCCCTCCACACGCGGGGCAGGGCTGGTGTTTGTTTTTCAGGTATCGCTGGTCTATGCCTAATGCGGCGTGGATTTCCGGCCAGCGGTATTGTGCGGCGGCTTTAATGTCTTGGTATGTTGGTTTCATTGCTCTGCCCCCTCTGATACTGGTTCTAAAACTATTCCGGCTGTTGGGTCGGTCTCCCATATCGCGGGCGTTTCCTGCTCTAGTTGCTCCGTGTCAGCGTGGGCGGGCTGGTTACAGGCTCGGACTACCAAAGCTAAAAGTAACACCCAAAACACCAGCAAAGCGCGGTTTAAATACCGGCGGAAACGGTCGGATTTATTGGTCTGTTTCATGGTTTTATCCTTTGCTCTGCCTCCAGTGTTTCAAAACATGAATCTAATAAAATCAATCAGTTATGAAAACACTAGGGCGAAGTTTGCCCTATGCCGTCTGAAATAGGCGGCATAAAGGCGGGTAAATTTCAGGGATTGGGTGGGCTTAATCTGCTTTGGTTACGCTGTAAGTAGCCCATTCTTTCAGGCCGTCTGAAAGCCCAAGCAGGGCGGAAACCTGATTTACAGATTCCGTAAAGCTGTAACCAAACACCAACGTCAGCAGGTCAAAACCGCTGCCGCCTTTGGGGGTGCATTGGTTGCAGATGTAGCCGCCGCCGTCTAAATCGTCAGGGCGCGGGGACGGGGTCAGTTTTGAATGTATCCCGCAAGCTCGGATGACAAATCGAAAGATTCCAAGTTTTCCGCATGGGGGACTAGGGCTTGAATGACTGTGGCAAGGTGTGCCGTGCTTCTGATCGCACTTATGGGGGTGTTGTGGACGGGATGGGCGGCCATGTTGTCGCAAATGGTGTCGATGATTGCGCCCGTATTGGCGATAAATTCGCCGCCGTAGTACAGCGCGTTCATAATGCGGTTTGCCAGCTCTAAGGGGATGGTTACCGTTTGGGCTTGATTTTGAATGTTTTGGGTTTGGGTAGAAATGGAAGATTGCATTTGAAATGCTCCTATGTTTTTTGTGAGATTTAAGAAATGCCCGAAATAAGGGGGCGGTGCTCTCACTGGACATAAGAAACCAGCCTGCGCCTTGCGGTTGGCAGACACCGCCATAAACTTTGATATACTGTCCAAAGCCTGTAAATAGGCTTCAAACGCCATAGGGGAAAATGGCGATAAAAAATCAGCGTTACCCTGCTGATTTGGGCTTATGTTTTTTGTGAGAGAAACTTAATTCTGCTTCCCAAAGCTCAATCTGTCAAATGGTTTTTTACAGGATTGGGCGATTTAACATGATATTTCGTCCAGTGCCGTAACAAGCAAAACGGCAAAATAAACCTTGTCAGGGTCTTTCCCGGTAACAGCGGCTAAGTCTGCAAGGGTTACCGCGTCCCATTTGCCGCCGCATGTTTTAACGGCTAAATCTAAAATTGCCTGCTTCTCTTCCTCTGTGAGTGAATCGTCAACAGCTTCAATACGGCTTTTCGGCTTTTCCTGTATTTCCGCCTCTGCCTTGATTTCCGCCTTATCCACCAATAAGCCAAGCATTTTTGCCTTGCCCATCGTTGCCGATACTGCCGCGCTGCTTTGCGGTGTTGGGGCTGTCAGTGCCGCCGCCCGTGCCTGCTCCAGTTCGTGCAACAGGTCGTCCACCGTTACCGCGTGGCGTTGCCGTGCCTCTGCCTTGAGGTCGTCTACCATCGCGGAAATATCGGGGGCTTGTAGCAGCTTATAGGCTTCATTCGTTACCGTTTCGGGCTTCATGTTGTCGGTGTTGTAGGCTTGCCGGTATGCTTCGCTTGCATTGCCTGTTTCCACATACAGGCGGGCAAACTGTTCTTGCTTTGGTGTCATGTCTTAATCCTTTCAAAAAGCCGCCCAATAGCTGTTTTCTGCCTTTGGGCGGCTGTTTGGGTGTTACTACTTCAAGCTATTGAAAACCGCTTCTTTTTCTTTCTCCATATCTTTAAAGATGTCGAAAATAGCGTTTTCTTCCCCGCCGGTGTTGTCCATCATGTTGAAGAAGCCGGGCAAACGTAAATCAATTATTCGATTCGGCATAAATTCCCCATAGTTTCGGCAATCAGGCCGCAAACCGTTTTCCTGAAGATTCGTTCTCATTTCAATGGCGGCCTTACCGATCCCTGCCAGTTTCGCGGCGGCTTTGGCATAGGCGCGGGCGGTCTCCAAATATTCAGGCAAGTGGGTCTCTTCAATACCGGCAATAAACATTTCATAGCGGGAAACGGCCAGCAAATTGCGAAGCTCTGAAATGCGGTTCAGATGTTGGCGGCGGTCATTAAATAGGCTTTCCAACAGTTCTTTTTGTACTTCCAGTACATCGGCGGCGCGGTCTGCCTCTTCTCGCTTGGCGGCAATCTCTGAATCAAGCTCTTTGGCTTCTTCGGTGTTTGTGGGTTTACCCATCTTCAATAAATCGGCAAATATTCCTTTGCGCTTGCTTCTCAGCCCCGCAAATTCATTGATCACCGCTTCCGCCTCTGAAACGCCGGCTTCAGCCGCTTCAATTTGGGCAGTCAGTTCACTGCATTTATCCTCTTCCTCTTTAAGTAATTTTTGACGGGTTGCAAAAACTGTTTTTGCATATTCAATGTTCATATCTAAAGCTCCTGATTTAATTGATTAATACAAACCGTCCACGCTTCACGGTTTCGCCAAATTGGTTTGTTACTTCTTCCATCACGGTTATGATTTCATGCCCCGCCCTGCGAAGCTCCATAATGCGTGTGTTATAGCTAAGTATGCCCATCTGTGCCAGTTCCCATGAAGTAACGCTCCCTTTTCTCAATCGGGCTAAAACTCGCTCTCTTTGGCTTGGCGTTTTGGGCTTGTGGTTGGTATAATTAGCTTTCATCAGATTTTTCCTCCATGCCGTCTGAATAGCCCTCTATTCAGGCGGTTTTATTTTGACTAAAGGGATATATTCCCGTTGATTCTTCGCGCGGGCGCGTATTGCTCCGAAAACTCCTATTCTTCGCGTTTGGCTGCCAGTTTGTTGAGATACTCTTCAATCTCACTGGAAAGCCAGCCGGTAATGTTGTCTGAAAGTTTGATAGGCTTAGGAAAATCAGGGCGGTAATGGCGGCTCTTAGGGTTTGCCCAATTCCAAATAGTCGCTCGTGAAACGCCCATAACGCGGGCGGTATCGTTTACTCTTAATACTGTATTCATATGCTTTGCCTTTCTTAGCTGCGGTTGTATGACAGTCACAAATATAACCGGCTCTACATAGATATAAAATGCACAAATATTTTTATTTTCATGGTGTTATAAAATAAAAACATTTCATGTGTGCAAATTTTCAGATAAAAAAATGCCCACATGAATTTTTATTTTTTCATGTGGGTATAAATTAAATCGGTTTATTACAGTAAAAGGCGGGCATTTGTTTTTTCTAAAAGCTCCATTGCTTTAGGCCTTACAGTTCTTGCAATCCTATCTACCGCATCAAAATCAAGCGGGGCGTTATTGCTTGGTGGGTAAATCATTGCCGCCATTTCAACATCAGTAAATTTGCGTTCTACGATAAAGCTGTAAACGTATAAATCCATAAAAGCAAAAACGCGATAATCTATCATTTTTCGGATTTCAGCATCTGAAAAACGACGCGTCCTTTCGCGTTCTTCTTGCTGTCTAAGCTCTTTCAGTTTTTGCTTAAATGCCATTTCCAGCACTTCATCACTCAAACCCAGGTCAATATGAATCATGGTGCTGTAATTTGACGTTTCAGAAACAGGCATATCAAACAGGTTATTTATTGCCTTTACATCTTGAGACGGCATATCCTCCGGTAGAATATTATCGGGGGAAAGCCAGTCTGTATGTATATTTACTCCAGTTTCAAGATCTTTAATACATTCTTCTAGTATTTGGCGTGTTTCTTGTACAAATTTTCTCATTTCAGGGATTTCCACATATGATTCAGTATGAAGCCTAGCTATATCACCCCAAGTAACATCACGAAGAATATTCGTCTCAACTTCCAGCGGGTTGTAATTCATTCTATTCCCGCTATTTTTGTGCTTAATAGGTTGTGCAATCCACTCATTAGCACAACCTTTCAACCAGTTTAAAGCGTTTACTCTTACCTCTTCTTTCTCTTTGTCTGTAAGATGACTGACGGCATCAAACTCTTTTTTTGTAATGCGGTAATTCATTTGTCTGGACCATAACGCCATTGACAGTTCATCGCGGGAAAAATCAGACAACCCATCATACAAGCTAATATCAAACCAATCAGGGCAGTAATTAGGCTTTTTCATCTTTTGCTCTCTTAAATTAGTATTGCAAAAATAACTCAGAAACTCGAAATAGATATTTCAGACGGCCTTTAATGCGTGTTGTCGCCTCTATTTCTTGATATAACCAAGTGAATATAAAATGGTAACCAGTGGTAACCAGTTGGTAACCAGTAAATTTACGTTAACTGGTCACCGCTTTTTCTTTGTATTTATATTTATATTCATATAGTTATATTTGTAAAGTTTTGTGGTAACCAGTGTAACCAGTATATTTACTCACGCGCATAGGGATTTTTTAATCTGCCTTGTCTTTTTGAATCATCTGTAATGCCTGGTTGTATCGCTCCCGTAAATAGTCGCTATACCATTGCATAAACTCGATACGCTGGGGCATATAATCGGCTTGGTAGGCGTATGAATCCTTTATTTTGTTTTCCTCAACGTGGGCAAGCTGTGTTTCAATCGCGCCGCCGTTAAAGTTGTTTTCATAAAGCAGACTACTTGCTACTGCTCTGAAGCCATGCGGCGTTGCTCTGCCTTTATAGCCTAGTTTCTCGTTAATGATTTTTCCTAGTGTGTTCTCGCTGATATGGCGGTTTACGTTGGTTCTACTTGGAAACATAAACCGGCTATGCCCTGTCAGCGTGTGTAACTCTTGAAGTAGCTCTATTGCCCAATCAGAAAGAGGCACACATAAAGCGGGCTTCGGCTTCATCTTTTCGTGCTTCATTCTTTCGGCGGGAATAATCCAACGTTTGTTTTTAAAGTCCACTTCTTCCCACTGGCCGCCGCGTAATTCGTTATTTCTCACAAACACCAGCATAACCAGCATGATGGCAATTTTGTTTTGCCGCTCTATATTGTTTGCCAGTATCAGGCGGCGGTAAAACTCCGGCAATTCTTCACGGGGCAGGGCGGGTTTGTGTTTGGTGGGTAAATTAGGAATGTGATTTTTCAACAGGCGGGCGGGGTTGTTTTCTGATATTTCCAGCATGGCGGAATAGTCAAAAACCGCCCCGATCCAGCCCCTGATTTTGTCGGCGGTATCAGTAACGCCCCTTGCCATAATGTCATCAAGCAAGTTTTTGATATGGGTTACCTTGATTTCATTAACGGGGATTTCCCCAATGACTGGGAAAACGTCATTTTTCAAATAACGCATGATCCGCTCTGCGTGATGTTCTTTCCAGCGGGGCAAATTGTCCTTGTGCCATTGCTTGGCCAAATGCTCAAAAGTATTTAACAAGGCGGCTTGTCGGGCTGCTTTGGCTTCTTGCTTGGCTTTGGTAGGGTCTTGCCCTTGTGCAATCATGCGGCGGGCGTTTTCGGCGGCTTGGCGGGCTTCTACCAGTGAAACGGCCGGATATTTTCCGATAGTGAAGTCTTTATCTTTGCCATTTGTGCGGTATCTCATGCGGAATATTTTCCCGCCCGCTGGTGTAACTTCAAGATACAGACTGTTACCGTCAAATAACTTGATTTTCTTTCCAGTGTCAGACGGCTTGGCGGCTTTGATTTGGCGGTCGTTTAGTGGCATTTGTGGGTATGCTTTACAGTGGTTTTGGCTGATCCCCTGAATCATACCCACATTTTGTGCTTTACTCAATTAAACGGCATTGTGGGGATTTGGACACTTGGCAAAGGGTATATTGGCCTGAAAGCCTTGCCAGTATTGAATCTTGATTACTGTGTTAGATTTGATTAGACGAAAAAAAAGCCCCTAAAAGGGGTTGGGTGGTGCGGACGGAGAGACTCGAACTCTCACACCTTGCGGCGCCAGAACCTAAATCTGGTGCGTCTACCAATTTCGCCACGTCCGCACTAATTTGAACCGTGGATTATACACAAGATTAATGGGGGTGCAAAGTCTTGTTTGCTTGAATTTTTCGGCTTATCCCTTATATAATGGTTTATTCTGGCCGTCTGAAAGCAGGGTTTGTTTTCAGACGGCCTCAACTTTCCATTTGGTGAGGAAGGGCTGATGCCTGCTTTATTGATTAAAGATTTTTTGCAGACGCAAGGTTTGAAGTTGCCTGCGGATGAGATACATGTTGCTTATTTGACTGCCCAAGCTGTGATTAAAATGGGCAATGCTTCGGTTGAGCGTTCGATTTTGTGGCCGTCTGAAGACGGTTGGCAGTTGGCGGATTATGTTGATGCCGAACATGAATTGTTGCTGAAACAGATTTTTATGGCTTTGGATTCGGTTGCCGAGCGCACCGAGAATTTGAAAAGCGCAGCGGTTTATACAGCCTTCCCGAAAGATGGCGCGTTGTCGCTGGTTCGACTGAGCCGTTGGGGCGTGCCGTTGGAAAATGTGATTCCAATTGACGAGCAAGCCGGACAGGCTTTTTTGGCTGTGCGTACGGCGCAAAGCGGCTGGATGAATGTTTGTCAGAATGTGGCGTATTGGCAGGAAATTGGTGAATTGTCGGACGAACGCAATCATCCCGGTTTGAGCCAGATTTCAGTTCCTGTCTGTATGCCCAGCGGTGCGGTTTTGGGTGTGGTACATGCTGAGTTTGATGTCAAAGACGGCGCGCCTGACGAAGTATTGGTGTCTTGGATTGCCCTTGCCTTGGCCTTGACGGATTCTTTGAAAAACCTGTTGGGCGTGACTGAAAACGAGGAAGCGGAAAATGAGTAATGAGTTGAGGTTTGTCGCGTCATGCCGTTTGCCTACGGAATGGGGCGAATTTACCATGCACGGCTTTGAAGAAGAGAGCGGTCAGGAACATGTCGCATTGACAATGGGCGATGTTTCAGACGGCCTGCCTGTGTTGTCGCGTATTCATTCTGAGTGCCTGACCGGTGATGCTTTATTTTCAGTGAAATGTGATTGTGGCCCTCAGCTTCAAGCGGCGATGCAGGCTGTTCAGAAAGAAGGGCGTGGCGTTATCGTATATTTGCGCCAAGAAGGCAGGGGCATTGGTTTGATAAACAAAATCCGTGCTTATCGTCTGCAAGATCAGGGCTTGGATACGGTCGAGGCCAATGTAGCGCTCGGCCTTCCTGTTGATGCACGCGACTTCACTTTGGCTAAGCAGATTTATGATTATCTGCATATTCGTGAAGTCAAGTTGTTGACCAATAATCCTGAAAAAATCCAAACATTGAAAGATTCCGGCATTAATGTGGTCGAACGGATTGCATTGCATGTCGGCGAAAATGTGGAAAATGAGCGTTATCTGCATACTAAGGCGGATAAATTGGGGCATTTGATTTTCGATTGATAGATGGGCATAACGGTAATTTTTGTGGGTAAATAAAATATTCTATATTCTTTCAATGGGATATATTTTTGTTTAAATAAAAACCTTGCGCGTAGCCTGATTTTTTGATTTAATGTCTGCTTATCGGGTGATTAGCTCAGTTGGTAGAGCGTCTGCCTTACAAGCAGAATGTCGGCGGTTCGACTCCGTCATCACCCACCAAGTTTCCTTTCATTGTCTTTGACAGTGGATGCGCGGTGGTAGCTCAGTTGGTTAGAGTACCGGCCTGTCACGCCGGGGGTCGCGGGTTCGAGCCCCGTCCGCCGCGCCATTATTTAAAAAGCACTGATTATATCAGTGCTTTTTTATTTGTCTTAAACACACAATTCAGCTGCAAAAATAGAAGCAGGTAAGTAACAGGATATTGAAATACTGTTTAACCTTAAATTCTGATGATTTTAAAAAAAAAGGCCGTCTGAAACTTTGAAAGTTTCAGACGGCCTTTAGTCTATTGAAACAATGGATTAAATATCCAATTCTGCCGTATCGCCTTCTTTTTCCATCCATGCGCGGCGGGCGGAGGCTTCGCCTTTGCCCATTAGTTTGACGAAGATGTCGCGTGTTTCGTCATCTGCGCCTTCTGGGATTTGTACCTGCAACAGACGGCGGGTGTCGGGGTGCATGGTGGTGTCTTTGAGCTGGTCGGGGTTCATCTCGCCCAAGCCTTTGAAACGGCTGATGGAATAAGCAGTTTCTTTAACACCTTCTTTTTGAAGTCGCTCCAAAATGCTATCTAGTTCGTTTTGGTCGAGGGCGTAGAATTTGCGGGCAGGTTTGCTTTTGCCTTGAGCATTGACATCGACGCGGAATAGCGGCGGTTGGGCGACGTAGATGTGTCCGTCAGCGACCAGTTTCGGGAAGTGGCGGTAGAACAGGGTCAACAGCAAAACCTGAATATGCGAACCGTCCACATCGGCATCGGACAGGATGGCGATTTTGCCGTAGCGCAGGCCGCTTAAATCGGGATTGTCGTTGATGCCGTGCGGATCAACGCCGATGGCAACGGAAATATCATGGATTTCGGCGTTGCCGAAGAGTTGGTCGGGGTGGACTTCAAAGCTGTTGAGCACTTTGCCGCGCAGGGGCAGGATGGCTTGGGTGGCTTTGTCGCGAGCAAGTTTGGCTGAACCGCCGGCAGAATCACCTTCGACGAGGAAGAGTTCGTTTTCGCGGATGTCTTCGCTTTCGCAGTCGGTCAGCTTACCGGGTAAGACAGCGACGCCGCTGCCTTTTTTCTTTTCAATTTTTTTAACCGAACGCATCCGTGCTTGTGCCTGACGGATGGCGAGTTCGGCGATTTTTTTGCCGTAGTCCACGTTTTGGTTCAGCCACAATTCCAAAGGGTCGCCCGATACGGTAGCAACGAGTTTCAGTGCATCGCGGTTGGTCAGCTTGTCTTTGGTTTGACCTTGGAACTGAGGGTCGAGGACACGGGCGGAGAGGACGAAGGCGGTTTTGCTGAAAACGTCGTCGCTTTGTACTTTCACTCCGCGAGGCAAGAGATTGTGCAGATTGATGAAGTTGTTGACGGCGTTGAACACGGCTTGTTTCAAGCCTGCTTCGTGCGTGCCGCCCAGTGGGGTGGGGATGAGGTTGACGTAGCTTTCGTTGGCGCACGAGCCTTCTTCCAGCCAAGTCAGCGCAAATGCTGCGCCTTCGCCGATACTGAAATCGCCGTTGTGGCCGTCTGAAATGTAGTTTTCGCAAGAGAAGATAGGCACGGCTTCTTGCGCGTCGGCAATCAGGTCGGTCAGATAACTTTTCAGACCGTCGGGGTAGTGCCAGGTTTGGGTGTGCGCTTCGTCCTCGCCTTTGACCGGACGTGTCAGGGAAACACGCACGCCAGGCAGCAGCACGGCTTTGGCACGCAGAAGGCGTTCAAGTTCGGGAATGCTGTAATTCGGGCTTTCAAAATATTTGCCGTCCGGCCACACGCGCACTTCGGTGCCGCTGTCTTTGACGGCGCATTTGCCCACTTCAGTCAATGGCTCAATGACGTCGCCACCGGAAAAGACGATGCGGTGGACTTTGCCTTCGCGTTTGACCGTTACTTCAAGGCGGGTGGAAAGGGCGTTGGTAACAGATACGCCGACTCCGTGCAGGCCGCCTGAAAAGGCATACGCGCTGCCGCCGTCTTTTTTGTTGAACTTGCCGCCTGCGTGCAGACGGGTGAACACGAGTTCGACTACGGGTACGCCTTCTTCAGGGTGCAGGCCGACGGGAATGCCGCGGCCGTTATCACGGACGGAAAGCGAACCGTCTTCATGAATTTGCACGTCGATTGCAGTCGCGAAACCACCCAACGCCTCGTCCGCCGCGTTATCAATCACTTCCTGACAGATATGGGTCGGGCTGTCGGTACGAGTGTACATACCGGGACGTTCTTTGACCGGCTCCAAGCCTTTGAGGACGGTAATGCTGGATTCGCTGTATTGATTGTTTTTAGCCATAGGAATAATGTAAAGGCCGTCTGAAAAGATGAAAAACAACGCTTTCAGACGGCCTGAAAGCGTTTGGGTTATAGGTTTTCTATTGGATTGCGACGGATAAAGTCTTCATAGCTTTCTATGCCGCGCAAGAAACGGGAGAGTTCGGTCAATGCGTCCAAATACACGCCGCGCTTGAAGTCGATGACTTCGTCAACCGGCGCCCAGTATTGGTGCCAGCGCCAGCCGTCGAATTCAGGATGATGGCAGGCGCGGAGGTTGACGTCGCTGTCGCGGCCGACCAAACGCAAAAGATACCAAATCTGTTTTTGTCCGCGATACGAACCGCGCCATTCGCGGCGCACCCAATGGCTGGGAACGTCATAGCGCAGCCAGTCGCGCGTGCGGCCGATAATTTTGACATGTTGCGGCAACAGGCCGACTTCTTCGTACAACTCGCGGTACATGGCGGTCTCAGGGCTTTCGCCTGGCTTGATGCCGCCTTGCGGAAACTGCCATGAATGTTCGCGTACGCGTTTGCCCCAAAAGACTTCGTTTCGTTCGTTAATCAGGATAATACCGACATTGGGGCGATAGCCTTCTCTGTCTAACACGGGGTCGCCCTTCATTAAATTCAATCGTGCAATTTTCCCACAAATTGGGCGGTTTTGACAAATCTTGGGGCCGTCTGAATAAGCCCACAGTTTTTTCCAGACGGCATGAAACCGTTTCTGAAAAAATGTTGTTTATGAATAAAACCATAGCTTCAGGCCGTCTGAAAAATGAAATTTTTTTCTGTTTTAAGGTCTTGCATTCAAAAGCTTTTTGCCGTTTAATGCAAACCTTGCTGAATCAAGGGCAAAGGACACATGCCGACCGCCCCCACAGTTTCCCTTTTGTAAGTGGCATCTGCCACCGCTGCAATATTTTTACCCCCCGAACAAAAGGTCTGAAACCATGAAAAAATCTTTGATGGCGGCGGCAATCGTGAGCCTCGTCTTGACTGCGTGTAGCGGTGGAAAAGAAACCGCCGCAGAATCTTCCGCATCTCAAACTCAAACTTCTTCCTCTCAAACGGATAAACTCAATATCTACAACTGGTCGGATTATGTCGATCCGGCCACGCTGTCTGCGTTTGAAAAAAATACGCATATCAACGTCCGCTACGATTACTACGACAGCAACGAAGCGCTGGAAGCCAAGCTGCTGACCGGCAAGTCGGGTTATGATCTGGTTGCGCCGTCTATTGCCAATGTCGGCCGTCAGATTAAAGCCGGCGCGTATCAAAAAATCGACAAATCGCAAATTCCCGATTACGCCAATATCGATCCCGATTTGTTGAAAATGATGGAAACCGTCGATCCGGGCAACGAATATGCCGTCCCTTATTTCTGGGGCATCAATACGCTGGCGATTAACAAGCAGCAGGTTCAAAAGGCGTTGGGTACGGATAAGTTGCCTGAAAACGAATGGGATTTGGTGTTTAACCCTGAATACACCCAAAAATTGAAATCCTGCGGCATCAGCTATTTCGACAGCGCCATCGAGCAAATTCCTTTGGCTTTGCATTATTTGGGCAAAGATCCGAACAGCGAAAACCCTGACGACATCAAAGCCGCAGTCGATATGATGAAAAAAGTGCGTCCCGACATCAAACGCTTTACCTCGTCGGGCTATATCGATGATATGGCGGCCGGTAATCTTTGCGTATCGGTAGGCTATGGCGGCGACCTCAATATTGCCAAAACCCGTGCCAAAGAAGCCGGAAACGGCGTCGAAGTCGAAGTATTGGCGCCGAAAAGCGGCGTCGGTATTTGGGTGGATTCGCTGATGATTCCGCGTGATGCGCAAAATGTGGCTAATGCACACAAATACATCAATCACACGCTCAATCCGGAAACAGCGGCCAAAAACGGCAACTATGTGACTTATGCTCCGGCCAGCCGTTCGGCGCGTAATTTGATGGATGAAAAATACACCTCTGACGAATCGATTTTCCCAAGTAAAGAATTGATGGAAAAAAGCTTCATCGTCTCTCCCAAGTCAACCGATGCGAGCAAACTCAGCGTTCGCCTATGGCAGGCTTTGAAAGCAGGGCGATAATTAAAATTGAAATTTGAATACTCAGGCCGTCTGAAACAGTTTTTCAGACGGCCTGAGTGTTATAATTGTCAACACTTTTCAAATATCCTATGAGGAGAAACAGCGTTATGAACAATTCAGTCATCACCGTCATCGGTAAAGACCGTGTGGGCATTGTGTACGACGTTTCCAAAATTTTAGCGGAAAACCAAATCAATATTCTCAACATCAGCCAACAGCTGATGGACGATTTTTTTACCATGATTATTTTGGTAGACACTTCAAAATGCACCAAATCGCGTCAAGAAGTTTTGGATTTGTTTGCGGAAGAGAGCAAAAAACTCGCGCTTGATATCCGTATGCAAAACGAAGAAATTTTCCAAGCCATGCACCGTATTTAAGTCGGAGGGAGAGTCATGAGTATTCAATCCGGCGAGATTTTAGAAACTGTCAAAATGGTGGCCGACCAGAATTTTGACGTGCGCACTATTACCATCGGCATTGATTTGCACGACTGCATCAGCAGCGATATCAATGTGTTGAACCAAAATATTTACAACAAAATCACTACAGTCGGCAAAGACTTGGTAGCAACGGCAAAATATCTGTCTGCCAAATACGGCGTGCCGATTGTGAATCAGCGCATTTCCGTTACGCCGATTGCCCAAATCGCCGCGGCCACCCATGCTGATTCTTACGTCAGCGTGGCGCAAACTTTGGATAAAGCTGCCAAAGCGATAGGCGTGTCTTTTATCGGCGGCTTTTCCGCGTTGGTGCAAAAAGGTATGTCGCCTTCGGATGAGGTGCTGATCCGTTCCATTCCCGAAGCCATGAAGACTACCGATATCGTGTGCAGCTCCATCAATATCGGCAGCACGCGTGCCGGTATCAATATGGATGCAGTCAAGCTGGCAGGTGAAACCATCAAACGTACGGCTGAAATCACGCCTGAAGGTTTCGGCTGCGCTAAAATTGTCGTGTTCTGCAACGCGGTGGAAGACAACCCGTTTATGGCGGGCGCGTTTCACGGTGCGGGCGAAGCGGACGCCGTTATCAATGTCGGCGTATCCGGCCCGGGTGTCGTAAAAGCCGCGTTGGAAAATTCAGATGCAACGACATTGACCGAAGTTGCGGAAGTAGTGAAGAAAACTGCTTTCAAAATTACCCGCGTGGGCGAACTCATCGGTCGCGAAGCCTCGAAAATACTGGGCATCCCGTTCGGTATTCTTGATTTGTCGCTGGCACCGACCCCCGCCGTCGGCGACTCGGTGGCGCGCATCCTTGAAGAAATGGGCTTGAGCGTCTGCGGTACGCACGGCACGACGGCTGCCTTGGCATTGCTGAACGATGCCGTGAAAAAAGGCGGCATGATGGCTTCCAGCGCGGTCGGCGGCCTGAGCGGCGCGTTTATCCCCGTTTCCGAAGACGAAGGCATGATTGCCGCTGCAGAAGCCGGTGTACTGACGTTGGACAAACTCGAAGCCATGACTGCTGTCTGCTCCGTTGGTTTGGACATGATTGCCGTCCCCGGCGATACGCCTGCGCATACCATTTCCGGCATCATCGCCGACGAAGCCGCCATCGGCATGATCAACAGCAAAACCACCGCCGTGCGCATTATTCCTGTAACCGGCAAAACCGTCGGCGACAGCGTTGAGTTTGGCGGCCTGTTGGGCTACGCACCTGTTATGCCGGTCAAAGAAGGCTCATGCGAAGTGTTCGTCAACCGAGGCGGCAGAATCCCGGCTCCTGTTCAGTCAATGAAAAACTGATTGGAGACCTTTGCAATAACATAGGTTACTAAAATTTTATGCTCAATCTCATTTTCAAAATGCAAAACCTTTCTGATTTTTCCTATTTTTTGCTCAATATTAGGAAGGTTTTAGGCAATTGAATTTTTTTGGCGCATTTTTATGCGTCAAATTTCGTTAACAGACTATTTTTGCAAAGGTCTCGATTGGATTGATGAATATAAAAGGTCGTCTGAAAACCGGTTTTCAGGCTTTCAGACGACCTCTGCCTTCTTTTTACGCCTTATTTTTTAAACATATTTTTAATGATGCCCATCACGCTGCGGGAAATGGCGTTGGTTACTTGGCGGTTGATTTGGCTGCCGATGGCGTCGGCAACGTTGTAGCCCAAACCTTGGCCAGATTTTTTGCGTCCGCCGCTCAAGCCGCCGATCAGTCCACCGAGGATGCTAGGATCAGCATTGGCAGCTTCTTTTTCTGCGGTTTTTTGTGCTTTTTCCTGCTCTTTGGCGGCATTTGTGGCTTCTTTTTCAGCGGCAGCTTGGCTGTCTGCTTCGGCCAATGCTTCAAAAGCAGAGTAGTTGTCCACCATGTCTTTATAGGTCGGATACAAATCGTCGTTTTGGAACAAACGGTTACGCTCTTCTGCTGCAAGCGGGGTCAGGGCGGATTGAGGCGGCAGGATAAGGGCGCGTTCTACCGGCTCGGGCATACCTTTTTCATCAAGGAAGGAAACGAGGGCTTCGCCGACGCCGAGTTCGGCAATCGCTTCGGCAACTTTGATGTTGGGGTTGCTACGGAAGGTTTCGGCAGCGGCTTTGACTGCTTTTTGGTCACGCGGTGTGAAGGCGCGTAGGGCGTGTTGTACACGGTTACCCAGTTGGCCGAGAATGGTATCGGGCAAGTCGAGCGGGTTTTGGGTGACGAAATATACGCCCACGCCTTTGGAACGGATCAGGCGCACGACTTGCTCGATTTGTTCGATCAACGCATTGGCGGCATTGTCGAACATTAAATGCGCTTCATCGAAGAACATCACGAATTTCGGTTTGTCCAAATCGCCGACTTCGGGCAGGGTTTCAAACAATTCTGCCAGCATCCACAGCAAAAACGCGCTGTACATACGCGGCGAGCGCATCAGTTTTTCGGAGTTAAGGATGTTGATGATGCCTTTGCCGTTGTCGGCTTGCATCCAGTCTTGCAGGTTGAGGGAAGGCTCGCCGAAGAATTTTTCTGCGCCTTCGTTTTCCAAAGTCAGCAGTTGGCGTTGAATCGCGCCGATACTGGCGGCAGAAACGTTGCCGTATTGCGTGCGGTATTCCGAAGCGTGGTCGGAAACGTGTTTCAGCATGCTGCGCAGGTCTTTCAAGTCCAGAATGTGCCAGCCTCTGTCGTCGGCAACTTTGAACACGAGGTTGAGCAGGCCTTCTTGCGTGTCGTTCAGATTCATCAGGCGGGCTAAAAGCATAGGGCCCATTTCTGAAACGGTTACGCGTACGGGAATACCGGTTTCGCCGTAAACATCCCAAAAGCGCACGGGGAAATTTTGCAGCCATTGTTCGCCCAAACCAAATTCGGCGATGCGTTCGCCCACTTTGCCGCTGTTGGCACCGGCTTGCGCGATGCCCGACAAATCGCCTTTGACATCGACCAAGAATACAGGGACACCTTCGCTGCTGAAGGCTTCCGCCATGCGGCGCAGGGTAACGGTTTTACCCGTACCGGTCGCGCCGGCGATCAAGCCGTGGCGGTTGGCCATTTTGCCTTGGATTTCGAGCGTTTTCCCGTCGGCACGCGCAATTTGAAATGTAGTCATGATTATTCCTTAGAATCCGTGATGTGAAACAATTTGTTGTCTTAAAAAACAAGCATTTTAACGTTTGCGGCGAAGGGATTCAACCAAGCAAAGTTTCAGACGGCCTTAAGTTTTGCAAAGGTTTTTTTGCAGTGATTGGACAAGGTTGAAATCTGCTATAATTCCATCAAATACGCAACCGTCTGACAAGGCGGTTGTTTTCTTTGTTTTTTGAATATTTTTTACGAAAGCGAAAGTCGGAATGACTGCACAACAAGCCCCTTTGGGCGAAAAAACCATGGCCGTGCTGATGGCGATGTTGGTCGCGCTGATGCCGTTTTCTGTCGATGCCTATCTGCCTGCGATTCCCGAAATGGCGAAGTCGCTGGGTTCGGACATCCACCGTATTGAGCAAAGCCTGAGCTTTTTTATGTTTGGCGTGGCGTTTGGTCAGGTGGTCGGCGGTTCGATTTCGGATATTAAAGGCCGCAAACCTGTCGCCTTGGTGGGCTTGAGCATTTACTTTGCCGCCGTTATCGGTTTGACGATGGTGAATAATGTCGAGCAGCTGCTGAACTTGCGTGCCTTGCAGGCGTTTGGCGCGGGGATGACCGTGGTGATTTCCGGCGCGATGGTGCGCGATTATTATTCCGGACGCAAAGCCGCGCAGATGTTTGCCTTAATCGGCATTATTCTGATGATTGTGCCGCTGATGGCGCCAATGATTGGTGCAGGCTTGCAGAATTTGGGCGGCTGGCGCATGATTTTCGGTTTTCTGGCCTGCTATTCGCTGCTGCTTTGGGGTTTGATGTGGTATTTTCTGCCCAAGCCGCACCAAAAAGGCAAAATCAGCATGGACGTGTTCGGCGTGGTGGCCGGCAGGTTTAAACGCGTTTTGAGGACGCGCGCCGCAATGGGCTATTTGTTTTTCCAAGCTTTCAGTTTCGGTTCGATGTTTGCCTTTTTGACCGAATCGTCGTTCGTGTACCAACACCTGTATCATGTTTCACCAAACCAATATGCTTGGATATTTGCGCTCAATATCATTACCATGATGTCGTTTAACCGCGTTACCGCATGGCGTTTGAAAACCGGTACGCATCCGCAAAACATCCTCAAATGGGGCATTATCGTCCAATTTGCCGCCAATCTGCTGATGACGGTTTTGGTGTTGTCGCTGTCTTTGCCGCCTTTGTGGGCTTTGGTGCTGTGCGTGATGTTTTCAGTCGGTACACAAGGCTTAGTCGGTGCGAACACTCAGGCCTGCTTTATGAGCTATTTCAGCGCAGAGGGCGGCAGTGCAAATGCCGTTTTAGGCGTGTTCCAATCCCTCATCGGCGCATCGGTTGGCATGGCAACGACTTGGCTGCATAATGGTTCTGCCTTAGTGATGGCCGGTATGATGTTAAGCTCGACCGTATGCGGTATCGTACTGTTGTGGATTTGCTCGCATCAGGCTTGGATGGAAAACGATAAAAAAGAATATGTTTAACCTTCAGGCCGTCTGAAAAACGGTTTCAGACGGCCTCGACTTTATATTGAAGAAATTAACCATGAGTACCAGCAAACAACGCCCCATCGGCGTATTCGATTCCGGTGTCGGCGGCTTGACCAACGTCCGCGCCCTGATGGAACGCCTGCCGATGGAAAACATCATCTATTTCGGCGATACCGCACGCGTTCCCTACGGCACCAAATCCCGCGCCACCATCGAAACCTTCGCCATGCAGATTGTCGATTTTCTGCTGGAAAACGATGTCAAGGCACTCGTTATCGCGTGCAACACCATCGCTGCCGTTGCCGGACAAAAAATCCGCCAAAAAGCAGGCAATATGCCCGTATTGGACGTCATCTCCGCCGGTGCTGAAGCCGCTTTGCAAACCACCAAAAACAACCGAATCGGCATTATCGCGACCAACACCACCGTCAACAGTAATGCCTACGCACGCGCCATTCATTCGAAAAACAACGACACGCTGGTGCGCACACAAGCCGCGCCCCTACTTGTGCCATTGGTAGAAGAGGGTTGGCTCGATCACGAAGTCACCCGCCTGACCGTGCGCGAATACCTGAAGCCTCTCTTGGCCGACGACATCGATACGCTGGTGTTGGGTTGTACCCATTTCCCACTGCTCAAACCACTTATCGGCCGCGAAGCACAAAACGTCACCTTGGTCGATTCCGCCATCACCACCGCCGAAGCCACCGCCAAAGCCTTGGCGCAAGCAGGTTTGCTGAATACAGAAAACGACAACCCGGATTACCGCTTCTACGTCAGCGACATCCCACTGCGTTTCCGCACCATCGGCGAACGCTTCTTGGGTAGAAGTATGGAGCAGATTGAGATGGTAACGTTGGGTTGATTGGAAATATTAAAGGCCGTCTGAAAACCTGATTCAGGTTTTCAGACGGCCTTTTTACTTTCTGAGTATTTTATCTGCCTGATTGTTCCCACACGTTTTGCAGGTAGGCGTAGGTCAGGTCGGCAGTGTCGGATACCAGCGCGATGTCGCTGCCCAAATCTTCGGCTTTGCCTACTCCGATGGGCAGGGCACCAGCGGCTTTGATGGCGGCGACGCCGGCGGCGGCGTCTTCGATGCCGATGCAGCGGCGGATGTCCGCGCCCACGCCCTCGGCGGCAGCGAGGAAGATGTCGGGGGCGGGTTTGGAATGCGCGACGGCGGCAGGGTCGGCAATGGCGTCGAAGAAGTGGGTCAGCCCCATGCGTTCGAGCAGGAACGGGCCGTTTTTACTGGCGGATGCGAGGGCGATTTTTTTGCCGTTTGCCCTCAATGCTTCCAGCAGCGACAAAATGCCGGGATACACGTCTTCGGGTTTGACTGCCTGAATCATCTCGACGTAGTTGTCGTTTTTACGGCGGGTCAGTTCGGCGAACTCGGCTTCGCTGACGGTTTTGTCGCCGTGCGCGAGGATGCGTTTGAGCGAATCGTCGCGCGACACGCCTTTGAGCTGCTCGTTAAACTTGCGGTCGATGCTGATGCCCAGTTCTTCGGCGAGCTTTTTCCATGCGCGGTAGTGGTATTCGGCGGTGTCGGTGATGACGCCGTCGAGGTCAAAGAGCACTGCGGTAAAAGTCATTTTGCGCCCTCCTTATTTTTCCAACGTGACAGTGTGGCTGCTGTTGAGCGTGATGTCTTTGCCGTACACCTGCAAATCGAGCGGTTCGCCTTTGAGCAGGGTGAAGACGACGTTTTCTTTGCCGACGGCGACTTTAATCAGACGGCCGCGGTAGTTGATATGGAAGGCGTAGCCTGTCCATGCACTCGGCAGGAACGGTGCGAAGCTGAGTTTGCCGCCCCAGGTTTTCATTTGGGCGAAACCTTGGACGATGGCGAGCCACGAGCCGGTCATGGAGGTGATGTGCAGGCCGTCTTCGGTATCATTGTTGTAGTTGTCCAAGTCCAGGCGGGCAGTGCGCTGGTACATTTCCACGGCTTTTTCTTCTTTGCCCAGTTCGGCGGCGAGGATGGAGTGGATACATGGAGACAACGAGCTTTCGTGCACGGTCATCGGTTCGTAGAAGTCGAAGTTGCGGCGTTTTTCGTCCATGTTGAAACGGTCGCCGAAGAAATAGATGCCTTGCAATACGTCTGCCTGTTTGATGAAGGGCGAACGCAGGATTTTGTCCCACGACCATTTCTGGTTGAGCGGCAAATCGTCGGGCGAAAGCGCGGACACGGGGCGGATGTCTTTGTCGAGGAAGCCGTCATGCTGCACGAATACGCCGAGTTCTTCGTCATGCGGACGGTACATATTGGCGCTAATGTCCGCCCATTTTTCTAACTCGGCGGCACTCACGTTCAAATCCGGACGCGGGTATTTCTCCAGGGCTTCGCGGGTGTAGTCCAATACCCATGCGGCGAGGGTGTTGGTGTACCAGTTGTTGTTGATGTTGTTTTCGTATTCGTTCGGGCCGGTTACGCCGTGAATCATGTATTTGCCGTTGCGTTTGGAGAAGTGGACGCGGTCCGCCCAGAAGCGGGACACTTCGACCAAGACTTCCAAGCCTTCTTTGGCAAGATAGCTTTCGTCGCCGGTGTAGTTGGTGTAGTTGTAGATGGCGTAAGGAATCGCGCCGTTGCGGTGGATTTCCTCGAAGGTGATTTCCCATTCGTTGTGGCACTCGATGCCCGTAAACGTTACCATCGGATAGAGCGCGCCCGCCAAGCCCTGTTCGCGCGCGTTGTGCTGCGCATGCGGCAGTTGGTTGCGGCGGTATTGCAGCAGGTTGCGGGTAACTTCGGGTTCCGCTAGTGCGAGGTAGAGCGGCACGGCGTAGGCTTCGGTATCCCAATAGGTCGCGCCGCCGTATTTTTCGCCGGTAAAGCCTTTCGGGCCGATGTTCAGGCGCGCGTCTTCGCCGTAGTAGGTGGAGAACAGTTGGAACAGGTTGAAGCGGATGCCCTGCTGAGCTTCGTCGCTGCCTTCGATGACCACGTCGGCGATTTCCCAACGGTGCAGCCAGCCTGCTTTGTGTGCGTCCAGGAAGGTTTCAAACGAAACGCCTGCGATTTTTTCCGACAAGGCACGGCCGGCGGCTTTCACTGCTTCCAAGCCCTGATAATCGCGGCTGGTGGTAACAATCACGCGTTTTTCAAAGGTTTCGGGCGTGCCGCCGACTTCGGCCTCGAAAGAATTGGAGACCTGCCAGTCGGTTTGGCTGCCGCCGAGGGCTTTGAAGCTGCCGGCGAAGGTTTGCTCGGCGTTGACGATAAATTGTTCCACGCCGAAGGGATTGGCGACGGTTTGGGTGGCAATGTAGGAGAGGCCGTCTGAAACGCCTTTGTCCAATACCTGCCAGAATTTTTCTTCGTAGTTGGAGTCTTCGTTTTTCACGTCGGCGTCAATGATGGAATCGATGCGGACTTGGTGGGTTTTGCCGTCGACGGATACTGCTTCCCAGCGGATGAGAGCCAGCTCTTTTTGCGCGACGGACAGGAATTTGCACACATCGAAACGCACGCCGAATACGGTGAACGAGCGGCGCAACACGCCGTGCTGCATATTGAGTTCGACGGAGAAGCCGGCAACGTCGTTTTTCGCCAAGTCCACTTCCTGATCGTCGACAAAGATTTTGACTTTGCTGAAATTGAGCGCATTGATGGCTTTGCCGAAATATTTGGGGTAGCCGTTTTTCCACCAGCCGACGCGGGTTTTGTCGGGGAACCACACGCCGGCGATGTAGGTGCCCAAGTGGCTGTCGGCGGAATAGGTTTCCTCAAAGCTGCCGCGCATACCCATATAGCCGTTGCCCAAGCTGGTCAGGCTCTCTTGCAGCCGTTTGTGTTCTTTTTCCAGTTTTGTCGAACGCAGCGTCCAAGGGCTGATTTCCATGATTCTTGTATACATTTATGAAGCTCCTGTTATTAAAATTGTAATTTCGGCAAAGGTTTCAGACGGCCTTTGCCGATGGTATTGATGGATTATTCGCCGTGGGTCTCTTTAATCAGACATACTGAGAAGGCTCCCAGCAGCAAGACTGCGCCTGCAACCAAGAACATGGTTGCCTGATGGCTGCCCAGCATAGGGAAGAGGATAAAGCTCAGCAGGGAGGCGACGATTTGAGGCATACAGATAGAGCCGTTGAACAGGCCCAAATAAGTACCCATGTGTTTGCCTGAGAGGGCATTGGTCACAATCGTCAAAGGATAGGTAATGATACCGGCCCACGCAATACCGATTAAGGTATAAGACAACACCAGTGCGTATTGATTGCTGATGAAGAAAACGGAGAAGAAACCGAGTGCACCCAAAGCCAAGCAACCGAAATAACCGACTTTATGGTATTGATTCGGTACTTTTGCCAGAATAAACGAGCAGATAACGGCAGCAATGGATTGTACCGCCGCCAAAACGCCGTACCAGTTGCCTGCTTCTTGGTAGCCTACGGAGGAGGCATCAGTTGTCTGCCAAACGTTTTCCGCAATCGCGCCTGCCGAGTAAGTCCACATATATTGGAAGGCGAACCAACAGAAGAATTGCACCAAAGTCACTGTCCAAAACGCTTTAGGTGCGGTTTTTAAGAGTTCGAACCAGTTGGCTTTTTCCTGATTTGCGGCTACGTCGATGCCGTGGTAGCGGGCGTAGGTTTCCGGATCATACTCTTTGACTTTGAAGATGGTGAACGCACTGGTAATAATCAGTAAGGCTGCGCCCACATAGAATGCTACGACCACGGTCTGCGGCACGACGCCTTTTTCGGCCGTGTTCGCCAAACCGATATACGCAAACACAAACGGCAGAATCGCCGCCACAACCGCGCCCGTATTCGCTAAGAAACTTTGAATCCCGTAGGCGTAGCTTTTCTGCTCCTCGTTGACCATGTCGCCGACCATCATCTTAAACGGCTGCATTGCCATATTGGAGGACACGTCCAACAGCGCAATCATCAGCGCGCCAAACGACAAAGCCGCCAAAGAAGCGTAACCAAAACCGAAGCTGCCCGAGTTCGGCATCAGAATCATGACGATAACCGCAATCAGCGTACCGTAAAGCAGATAGGGCAGACGGCGGCCGCCCAAGCGCGGCATCCAAGTGCGGTCTGAGTAGTAGCCCACAATCGGCTGAACCAACATACCGGCTAGCGGCGGCAGAATGAAAAACCAGCCCAAATTATGCGGGTCGGCGCCTAAAGTTTGAAAAATTCGGCTCATTTGTGAGCTTTGCAGGGTAAAGGCCGTCTGAACGCCGAGATAACCGAAGCTCAGCATCCAAATCGTACTTTTTGCCAGTGACGGCAAACCTTGTTTTGCTGTTTTTTGCGTATTTTCCGACATGAGGTAAATCCTTTTTTTAAAAAGTATTTTTATTGAGAAATCTGAAAGGTTCCTTGGTGTGGTGTTCTCTGTCGTTATTGTTTGTGTGCGTACTTTCAAGGATATAGGTGCATTTTATGAAGCGCGCCGGATGTTGGCAATGTTTGTTCAAAGATAAACTGGCTTAAATCAAATTTTTTACGGTTTCGTATTGAAAATTTTGGAGACTGAAGGCATTGGTTCGGCTCGGTGTATATTTTGATCTTATTTCTATTTTCAGATGGCATTTGAACAAGCAAGTATTTGGGCAATAGGTTAAAATGGGCCGTCTGAAATTTGTTTGACGGAAACGAGAAAACTATGTCCCAACAATACGTCTATTCTATGCTGCGCGTGAGCAAGGTTGTGCCGCCGCAAAAAACCATTATTAAAGACATTTCCCTTTCATTTTTCCCCGGTGCAAAAATCGGTTTGCTCGGTTTGAACGGTGCGGGTAAATCTACTGTACTGCGGATTATGGCGGGCGTGGATAAAGAATTTGAGGGCGAAGCCGTGCCGATGGGCGGCATTAAAATCGGCTACCTGCCGCAAGAGCCTGAGCTTGATCCTGAGAAAACCGTGCGCGAGGAAGTGGAAAGCGGTTTGGGCGAAGTAGCTGCTGCACAAAAACGCTTGGAAGAAGTGTATGCCGAGTATGCCAATCCTGATGCGGATTTTGACGCATTGGCGGAAGAACAAGGTCGCTTGGAAGCGATTATTGCGGCTGGTTCGTCCACGGGCGGCGGTGCGGAACACGAATTGGACATCGCTGCCGACGCGCTGCGTCTGCCTGATTGGGATGCCAAAATCGGTAATTTGTCCGGCGGTGAAAAACGCCGTGTGGCTTTGTGCAAACTCTTATTGAGCAAGCCCGATATGCTTTTGCTTGACGAGCCGACCAACCACTTGGATGCGGAATCTGTCGAATGGCTGGAGCAATTCTTGGTACGCTTCCCAGGTACCGTGGTTGCGGTAACGCACGACCGCTACTTCCTCGACAACGCCGCCGAATGGATTTTGGAACTCGACCGCGGACACGGTATTCCGTGGAAAGGCAATTACTCGTCTTGGCTGGAGCAGAAAGAAAAACGTTTGGAAAACGAGGCGAAATCCGAAGCTGCGCGCGTGAAAGCGATGAAGCAGGAATTGGAATGGGTGCGCCAAAATGCCAAAGGCCGCCAAGCCAAGTCCAAAGCGCGTTTGGCTCGTTTTGAAGAAATGAGCAACTACGAATACCAAAAACGCAACGAAACTCAGGAAATCTTTATCCCTGTTGCTGAACGTTTGGGTAATGAAGTAATTGAATTTGTGAACGTTTCCAAATCGTTCGGCGACAAAGTGCTGATTGACGATTTGAGCTTCAAAGTGCCTGCGGGCGCGATTGTCGGCATCATCGGCCCGAACGGCGCGGGTAAATCTACGCTGTTTAAAATGATTTCAGGCAAAGAGCAGCCTGATTCCGGCGAAGTGAAAATCGGTCAAACCGTGAAAATGAGCTTGATCGACCAAAGCCGCGAAGGTTTGCAAAACGACAAAACCGTGTTCGACAACATTGCCGAAGGCCGCGACATTTTGCAGGTTGGCCAGTTTGAAATTCCTGCCCGCCAATATTTGGGACGCTTCAACTTCAAAGGCAGCGACCAAAGCAAAATTGCAGGTCAATTGTCTGGCGGCGAACGCGGCCGTCTGCACTTGGCAAAAACTTTGTTGAGCGGCGGTAATGTGTTGCTGTTGGACGAACCGTCCAACGACCTTGACGTGGAAACCCTGCGCGCGTTGGAAGACGCATTGCTGGAATTTGCCGGCAGCGTGATGGTGATTTCGCACGACCGTTGGTTCCTCGACCGCATCGCTACGCATATTCTGGCTTGTGAAGGCGACTCTAAATGGGTGTTCTTTGACGGCAACTATCAGGAATACGAAGCCGACAAGAAACGCCGTTTGGGCGAAGAGGGCGCGAAACCGAAACGTATCCGTTATAAACCGGTAACACGTTAAGCAGGTTTAAACCAAAAGGCCGTCTGAAACTTTTAATGTTTCAGACGGCCTTTTATTTTTGATATTTATGATTGTTTTCTTAATTGCGGATGGTTTTCCAATGTATCAATGATGATTTCAATCATACGTGGGGCAGTTTGTGCTAAATCGAAGCCTTGACCTGAAGAAAGCCAGCGCCAAATCAAGCCGTCTAATGAAGACTTGATGAAGATGACTGCCATGTCGATATCCAAATTATCCGCCAACGCTTTTTGTTGTACCGCATCAGTCAGGACAGCAACGATTTTTTCACGCCATAGTGATTGGTGTTTTTTAGCGATGGCAATGACCGCCTCGTTTTGCTCGGTGTGTTCGCATTTTAAAAACAAAATGCTGTGGAATTTATAGTGAAGATCGTTGTGTTGCAGGCGCTCGAAGAAACGGGTCAGAGTTAGTCGGAAGCTTGACCAAGCCTGTTCGTTATTGTTGTTCGAGTCTTCTTTTATGCAGCTTTCGATGTCGTCGCAAATCCGTTGGAACAAGGCGTCAAACAAATCTTCTTTGTTTTTGAAATGCCAATACAGCGCGCCGCGCGTTACGCCTGCGGCTTGGGCAATTTCGTTAAGCGAGGTGCGGGCAATGCCTTTCTGATAAAACGTATCCAATGCGGCAAGCATGAGATATTCTTTGGTTTTTAAGGCTTCGGTTTTGGTTCTTCTCATAGTTGTTTTGTAGGAAATGTAAATTTATGGTTTGGATTATAAAAAATTACTTCTGAACATGCAAAAATGTATGTATAATTTAATTCAATACTTGATAGTGTTTCTCAACACTATATAATCAGCCTGTTTTTCATAAAAGCAGGCAATTTCTGTTTGCGAAATATGAGATTAAAGTAATCAATTTTTAATTAGTCAAACCCTTATTTATCATAGAGATAGGAAAATTATGGCTCTTTATGCTTCTAAAATGATGCGTGTCGCGGCAATTGCAGCAGCTACTGCGTTGGCACTTTCCGCTTGCGGCAAAGGCGATGAAAAAGCAGCCGGCCAACAGGCGCAAGGCAGTCAGCAACAGCAAAAACAACCTGCGCCTGAAGTGCGCGTGGTCACTGTGCATCCAGAAACCGTTGCATTGACAACTGAGTTGCCGGGCCGTCTGGAATCATTGCGTACTGCCGAAGTTCGCGCCCAAGTTGGCGGTATTTTGCAAAAACGCTTGTTCCAAGAGGGCAGCTATGTGCAAGCCGGTCAGCCTTTGTACCAAATCGACAGCTCATCTTATGAAGCAAACTTAGAAAGCGCACGCGCCCAGTTGGCAAGTGCGCAAGCTACTTTGGCTAAAGCGAATGCCGACTTAGCCCGCTATAAACCGCTGGTTGCCGCCGATGCCATCAGCCAACAAGAATATGATGCAGCCGTAACGGCCAAGCGTTCAGCAGAGGCAGGCGTCAAATCCGCTCAAGCAGCTATCAAATCTGCCGGTATCAGCCTGAACCGATCCCGCATTACTGCGCCGATTTCCGGCTTTATCGGTCAATCTAAAGTTTCTGAAGGTACGCTGCTGAATTCCGGCGATACCACTGTTTTGGCAACCATCCAACAAACCAATCCGATGTATGTCAACGTTACCCAGTCTGCGAGTGAGGTCATGAAACTGCGTCAACAGGTTGCCGAAGGCAAATTGTTGGCGGCAAACGGCGCGATTGCAGTGGATATCAAATTTGACGACGGTACGGTTTACCCTGAAAAAGGCCGTCTGCTGTTTGCAGATCCGACTGTCAACGAAACGACCGGTCAAATTACCTTGCGCGCCGCCATTCCTAACGACAGAAATATCTTGATGCCGGGCTTGTATGTGCGCGTGTTGATGGAACAAGTGGCAGTGGATAATGCATTTGTGGTACCGCAACAAGCAGTTACCCGCGGTTCGCAAGATACGGTGATGGTGGTGAATGACAAGAGCGAAATGGAAGCGCGTGTCGTGACCGTTGCCCAACAGCAAGGTACCAACTGGGTTATTACAGACGGCCTGAAAGACGGCGACAAAGTGATTGTTGAAGGCATCAGCATTGCCGCTATGTCGGGTGCTAAAAAGGTAACGCCGAAAGAATGGACGCCGCCTGCAAACACTGCGGCAGCAACACCAGCAGTTTCAGACGGCCAAGCTGCATCCGAGGCCAAGCCTGAAGCTAAAGCTGCATCTGAAGCCAAATAAGGAACGCATGAATGTCTAAGTTTTTTATTGACCGCCCCATTTTTGCATGGGTTATTGCGATTTTTATCATCGCAGCGGGTATTTTCGGCATTCAAAAACTGCCGATTTCCCAATATCCGTCCGTTGCAGCGCCGACCATTACTTTGCGCGCTACTTATCCGGGCGCTTCTGCTCAGGTAATGGAAGACAGCGTACTGGCCGTTATCGAACGTAATATGTACGGTGTGGAAGGTTTGGACTATATGACGACTTCTGCCAATTCCAGCGGCAGTGGCAGCGTCAGTCTGACGTTTACGCCTGAGACCGATGAAGATTTGGCGCAGGTGGACGTGCAGAACAAATTGTCGGAAGTTTTGTCCACATTGCCGTCTACCGTACAGCAATATGGTGTAACCGTATCTAAAGCGCGTTCCAACTTCTTGCAAGTGGTCATGCTTTCTTCTGAAAAGCAATCCATTGAGGAAATGAACGATTACGCCCAGCGTAATATCATTCCTGAACTGCAGCGTATCGACGGGGTAGGGCAGGTACAATTGTTTGGTGCGCAACGCGCCATGCGTATTTGGGTTGACCCGAAAAAACTGCAAAACTACAACTTGTCTTTTGCAACGGTAACCAATGCGCTTGCGACACAAAACATTCAAATCTCAGCAGGCTCCATCGGTTCTTTGCCGGCGGCTGCAGGTCAGACCATTTCGGCGACCGTTACTGCGGAAGGGCAATTAAGAACGGCTGAAGAGTTCGGCAACATCATTTTGGTATCAAATACCGACGGCTCTAATGTCTATCTGAAAGATGTGGCAAAAGTCGGCTTGGGTATGGAAGACTATTCTTCTTCCACCCGTTTGAACGGCGTCAACACTACCGGTATGGCGGTGATGCTGTCTAACAGCGGTAACGCTTTGGCAACGGCGACTGCCGTAAAAGAAAAAATGGCGGTTTTGCAGAAGTATTTCCCAGACGGCATGAGCTGGAAAGTTCCTTACGATACTTCCAAATTTGTGGAAATTTCGATTGAGAAAGTGATCCATACGCTTTTGGAAGCCATTTTTTTGGTATTCTTGGTGATGTATCTCTTCCTGCAAAACATCCGCTATACGCTGATTCCGACTATTGTCGTGCCGATTTCCCTGTTGGGCGGTTTTGCCTTTATCTCATACATGGGTATGTCGATTAACGTATTGACCATGTTTGCGATGGTATTGGTGATCGGTATTGTGGTCGATGACGCGATTGTGGTCGTTGAAAACGTTGAGCGTATTATGGCGAGCGAAGGTCTGTCGCCTAAGGCTGCAACCAAAAAAGCGATGGGTCAGATTTCCGGCGCGGTTATCGGTATTACTGCCGTGTTGATGTCCGTATTTGTTCCGCTGGCAATGTTTAGCGGTGCAACCGGTAACATTTACAAACAGTTTGCTTTGACCATGGCGGCATCTATCGGTTTCTCCGCATTCCTTGCTTTGACGCTGACTCCGGCATTGTGTGCCACCATGCTCAAACCGATTCAGAAGGGTCATCACGAAGAGAAAAAAGGTTTCTTCGGTTGGTTTAACAAAAAATTCGACAGCTGGACGCACGGCTACGAAGGCTGGGTTGCCAAAGTCTTGCGCAAGACTTTACGCATGATGGTTGTCTATATTGGCTTGACTGTTGTGGGCGTATTCTTGTTTATGCGTCTGCCGACTTCCTTCTTGCCGTCTGAAGACCAAGGTAACTTGATGTTGAGCGTGCAGCTGCCTGCCGGCGCAACCAAAGAGCGTACCGATGCAACTTTGGCTCAAATCACCCAACTGGCGAAATCTGTACCTGAGATCGAGAACATTATTACCGTTTCCGGCTTTAGTTTTAGCGGTTCCGGCCAAAACATGGCTTTGGGCTTTGTCATTCTGAAAGACTGGAGCGAACGTACTGCTCCGGGCAGCGATGCGACTTCTATTTCCGGTAAGTTGACCGGTATGATGATGGCTACGCTGAAAGACGGTTTCGGTTTGGCGATTGTGCCTCCTGCCATTATGGAATTGGGTACAGGCTCCGGCTTGACGATTTACCTGCAAGACCGTAACAACAGTGGCCATGCTACATTGTTGGCCAAGCGCAATGAGTTGATTGACAAAATGCGCAAAAGCGGTTTGTTTAACCCAAGTACCGTTCGTGCGAGCGGTTTGGAAGATGCGCCGCAGTTGAAAATCGACATCAACCGTGCCGCAGCAGCCGCACAAGGTATTTCGTTCTCTGATATCCGTACTGCTTTGGCTTCTTCTTTGGGTTCGTCTTATGTAAACGACTTCCCGAATCAAGGCCGTCTGCAACGCGTGATGGTACAAGCTGATGCGAGTGCCCGTATGCAGCCTGCCGATATTCTGAACCTGACCGTGCCGAACAAATCCGGCGTTGCCGTACCGCTTTCTACCATTGCTACTGTTTCTTGGGAAACCGGCATGGAACAAAGCGTCCGCTTCAATGGTTATCCGGCAATGGAGCTTTCCGGCTCTCCTGTTAATGGCGTATCTTCCGGTCAAGCCATGGCTGCGGTGCAGCAAATGGTTGATGAAATGGGCGGCGGTTACAGTCTGGAATGGGGCGGTCAGTCTCGTGAAGAGGCTAAAGGCAGCTCGCAAACTGTCGTGTTGTACGCATTGGCCGCTGCCGCTGTATTCTTAGTATTGGCTGCTTTGTACGAAAGCTGGTCTATCCCGTTGGCGGTTATCCTTGTGATTCCGTTGGGCTTGATTGGCGCGGCATTGGGTGTAACCGGCCGTAACATGTTTGAAGCATTGCTGGGCAGTATTCCGGCATACGCCAACGATATCTACTTCCAAGTCGGTTTCGTTACAGTGATGGGTTTGAGTGCGAAAAACGCGATTTTGATTATCGAGTTTGCCAAAGACCTGCAAGCGCAAGGCAAGAGCGCGCTTGAAGCTGCGCTTGCCGCCGCACACCTGCGTTTCCGTCCGATTATCATGACTTCGTTCGCCTTCATCTTGGGCGTGGTACCACTCTATGTTGCCAGCGGTGCCAGCTCCGCCAGCCAACGTGCGATTGGTACGACCGTGTTCTGGGGTATGTTGATCGGTACGATTCTGTCTGTGTTCCTTGTGCCTTTGTTCTATGTGGTTGTGCGCAAATTCTTTAAAGAAACCGCACACGAGCATGAGATGGCCGCCAAACACGCCGCTGAAGCCGGCATGATTGAAGACGGTAAACACGATTCAGACAAGCACTAAAGCAAAGGCCGTCTGAAAAATTTTCAGACGGCCTCAAAATGCTAAAGGATTCTAAAATGAAGAAGATTACATTCAAACCTGTACTGACCGCCGTTGCCGCTGCCGTGGCTTTGTCGGCCTGTACCATGATGCCGAAATATGAGCAGCCTCAAGTTGCCGTTGCCGATACGTTTAAATACGACACTGTTGACGACGGTATTCGTGCTGCCGAATTGGGTTGGCAAGACTATTTTGCCGATCCGCGCCTTCACCGCCTGATCGACATCGCATTGGAACGCAATACCGATTTGCGTACAGCCGCGCTGAATGCGGAAATCTACCGCAAGCAATACATGATTGCGCGTAATAACTTGTTGCCAACCGTCAATGCCAGCGGTACAGGTTCGCGTCAAGGCAGCTTGAGCGGCGGCAGCGTCAGCAGCCAATACAGCGTGGGTTTGGGCGCAGCCTCTTATGAACTTGACCTTTTCGGCCGTGTCCGCAGTACCAGCGAAGCCGCGTTGCAAGGTTATTTCAATGTGGCCGCCAACCGCGATGCAGCGCATCTGACCCTGATTTCTACCGTTGCCAAAGCCTACTTTAACGAACGCTACGCCGAAGAAACCATGGCATTGGCACAACGCGTATTGCAAACCCGTGAAGCGACTTACAAGCTCTCGCAATTACGTCATAAGGCCGGTGTGATTTCCGCCGTTGATTTGCGCCAACAGGAAGCCCTGATTGAATCGGCCAAAGCAGATTACGCATCCGCAGTGAAAAACCGCGAGCAAGCGCGTAATTCCTTGGCTATGTTGATTAATCAACCTTTGCCCGAAGACCTGCCTGCCGGTTTGCCTTTGAGCAAACAGTTCAAATTGACCAAACTGCCTGCCGGTTTGAGTTCGGATGTGTTGCTTAACCGTCCGGATATCCGTGCGGCCGAACACGCGCTCAAACAAGCCAATGCCAATATCGGTGCGGCACGTGCGGCGTTTTTCCCACGTATCAGCCTGACCGGTTCTGTCGGTACCGCTTCCGGCGAGTTGAGCGGCCTGTTTAAGAGCGGCACGGGTATTTGGGCTTTTGCACCATCCATCACTCTGCCTATCTTTGACTGGGGCACAAACAAAGCCAATCTTGACGTAGCCAAACTACGCCAGCAGGCACAAATCGTTGCTTATGAAGCCGCTGTTCAATCCGCATTCAAAGATGTTTCCAATGCGTTGGTTGCGCGTGAACAGTTGGATAAAAGCTATGAAGCGTTGAGCAAGCAAAGCCGCGCCTATAATGACAGCCTGCGCCTCATCAGCCTGCGCTACAAACATGGCGTATCCAGCGCATTGGATTTGCTGGATGCCGAACGCAGTAGTTACAGCGCAGAAACTGCTCTTTTGGCCAATCAGCTGACCCGTTTGGAAAATCTTGCCGACTTGTATAAAGCACTTGGCGGCGGCTTGAAACGCGAAACCAAAGCTGCCGAATAAGTATTTTCCTGCTAAGATTAAAAGGCCATCTGAAACATTTGGGTTTCAGACGGCCTTTTTGTTATGCGGCAATTCTAAGCTTTTAATTTCTCGCTTAAAGTGGCGACATAGGCTGCGCGTTCGTTACGGCTGGCTTCGGGCTGGTGTGTGTTAAGCGAAGACCATTTGCGGTTGCTGCGCGCTTTATTGAGTTCGCTTGGCAATTTGGCCGCATTCCATGGTGCTTTGCGTTCGTTTAGTTCAATATGAGATTGAGCCGCATGGCCGCGCGTTTGCAAGACGTGCAACAAATCCAGTGCGCGTGCGGCGAGTAGGGTAAGGGTTTCTGGATCGGTATGCAGGGTTTGTCGGCCGTTGATTTTGTCGGTGATGTCTTGGGCATTAGGCAAAATACCGCCCAACAGGCCGCCGATGGCCGTACCCAAACCAAGTGAGCCGCCAAGCGTGGCAATATCCAAGCCTAAGCCGATGAGTGCACCTGCGGTTGCGCCGGTACCGGTACGGATGCCGTAATGTTTGAGCAATTCGCTGTCAAACGGATCTTGTTTGAAGGCTTTGGGCATCCATGTGCTGTCGCTGCCGACTTCGTCGTGATAGAAGCGGTAAAGTGTGAACAGGCGTTGTTGCATTTGCCGCTCAAGTTGTCGGATTTCCGATTGCATGACCTCCAAAGTCGGGGAAGGGTCGTCGTTTTCGTCAATTTCTTGGGTAAATGCGGCGGCATCCAGCAGAAAATCGGCAATTTCACGGCGCGCTTCCGTATCCAGCCGTTGCCACTCGCGACGGCGCATATTGATGAGGCGGTCGAGGATATCGCGCTTAGGTAACATGGTGGCAAGGTTGTCCCACAATCGGATTTCGCCTTCAAAGTCGAAGGCAACGGTATCGAAACCGGCGTAAACATGCAGGGTTCGACGGGCGAGCATATTGGTCCAAGCGCTCAAGTCTTGATTTTGTGTGAAGTTGAACACGGGCATGATGGGCTTGGCGCACCAAGACAAAATGGTCAGCTCGTCTTTGTATTTGTCGAGGACGGGTTCCCGCGCGTCGATGACGTACATGGCCATATCGCTTTGCATGACTTGGCGTAGCACTTTGGCCTCTTGGTTAAACTCGTGATGTGCTTCATGATTGCTGAGGAATTGCTGGATGCGTTCGATACCGTCATCGCGTGCAGATGTGTGGGTTTCCAGCCAGTCCAACACGCCGCCGGCATCTTCAAGGCCGGGTGTGTCGTAGAGATAAACCAGGCTGTCGTCGCCGTCGTTGATAAGGGCTTCTTCGACATGGCGCGTGGTAGAGGGTGCGTTTTTCACTTCGCCGAAGGTACTGTCGCGCAAAAGCGTACGCAAGAGCGAGGTTTTGCCTGTGTTGGTATGGCCGACAACGGCAAGGGAAAGTGGGGTGGTCATGGTCTTTGGGTCGGGTTGATATGGACTATGAATGTGTGAGTATGGAGCCGTTTATCTTTAGTGGCAATATATGTTTCATACGGCCCTAAATTTTTTTCATATATGGGCGAAAATAGCAAGAAAAAGAGGGGAATAGCGGATTTGTTGTTTTTTAGCAAAATACTTGAAAATAGGTAGGAAAACAGTTGACAGTCGGGTAGAAGGCTAGGATAATTCGCGCCGTTGAGTTGCTTGATGCAGCTTGATTTTTCTCCTCTATTTCTCCTTTGTAGACTTGGCGCATATCAAAACGGTATGCGCATTTTTTTATCTGCATTGAAATATGATTACATTTAAGATCTGTAAATCGAATAATTAAGAAACTTTACAAGAAAAATACTTGCGCGGTTGAATATCTTGTTGCATAATTCGTTTCGTTAGCTGGTTCGAGTAGTCAGTTAATAGTTTCTCCTCTATTTCTCCTTTGTAGACTTGGCACACATTCTGTCGGATGTGTGCATTTTTTTTGCTCCTTTAAAATAAAGGCCGTCTGAATGTTGTAATCTTTCAGACGGCCTTTGTTTGTTGAATAGAATTAGATGTCTAATACTACTTCTTCTTTGACTTCTTCCATGACAACATAGCTGCGGCTTTCGGCTGCAGCCGGCAGTTGCAGCAGGATATTGCCGAGCATATCGCGATAGGCGGACATATTGGGCAGGCGGACTTTGATGAGGTAGTCGTATTCGCCGGAGACCAAGTGGCATTCCAGAATTTGCGGAATCTTCAGCACTTCGCGTTTGAAGTCTTCAAAAATATTGCCGGATTTGGAGCGCAGTTTCAGCTCGACAAAGACCAAGAGGCTTTGACCTAAAGCATGAGGATTCAGATGGGCGTGATAGCCGGTGATAAGGTTGTCGCGTTCCAAGCGGCGGACGCGTTCGGTTACCGGCGTGGTGGAGAGGCCGACTTTTTCAGCCAATTCAGTCATGGGGATACGTGCGTTTTGTTGTAGGAGCTTGAGAATTTTTAAGTCGGTTTTGTCGAGTTCTTTCATGGCTTTGATGTCTGTCGTTTTCATTTGGATTGAATCATAACCTTAAAACAGGCTGAGAAGAAGCATAAATGCCTAAAGGCGCGCATGAGGTCTAAATTATGAATAGATTATTCTTGTGTATTTCATGGAATCCTGTGTAGTTTTTGACCTATAATATTTGCTTCAAAGTAATAAGGCAGGCCGTCTGAAACGGAATGCCGATAAGAGGAATACATTATGCGTCCGCTCAATGCGCAAATCCGTTTGGATAATTTACGTCAAAATTATCGTTTTCTCAAAGAGTTGCATGGCAATAAATTGTTGGCTGTGATTAAGGCCGATGCTTACGGGCATGGCGCGGTCAGATGTGCACACGCGTTGGCGGATATTGCCGACGGCTTTGCGGTGGCAACGGTAGATGAAGGCGTGGAGCTGCGCCAAAACGGCATTAAAAACCCGATTGTTTTGTTGGAAGGCGTATTTGATGCTACGGAGTATGCGGATGTTGACCGTTATGATTTGTGGCCGGCAATCGGCAGCCAATGGCAGTTGGAGGCGTTTGTGCATCATGAGTGGCGACGTCCGACAACTGTATGGCTGAAAATGGACTCGGGTATGCACCGTGCCGGTTTCTTTCCGCATAACTATGCCGCCGCCTATACTGCATTGAAACAATCCGAATCGGTTGAAAACATTGTGAAATTCAGCCATTTTGCCTGCGCGGACGAACCGGAAAACGGCATGACCGAAATGCAGCTTGAAGCGTTTGATTTGGCGTGTGAGGGTTTGGAAGGCGAAGAGAGCTTGGCCAATTCCGCCGCGATTTTGAACGTGCCTGAAGCGCGGCGCGATTGGGGACGTGCCGGTCTGGCCTTGTATGGTATTTCGCCTTTCGGCGGCGTGGATGAGCGTTTGAAACCTGTTATGCGCCTGACTTCCCGTGTTTTCGGCGAGCGCGTGTTGCAACCACATTCTCCGATTGGCTACGGCGCAACGTTCTACACCAGCAAATCTACCCGTGTCGGTTTGATTACCTGTGGCTATGCCGACGGCTATCCGCGTCGTGCTTCTACTAATTCCCCTGTGGCAGTGGATGGCAAACGCAGCCGTATTATCGGCAGGGTATCTATGGATATGATTACGGTTGAGCTGGAAGCCTCGAAAGAAGGCTTGGGCGCGGAAGTCGAGCTTTGGGGCGATGTGATTAATATCAATGAAGTTTCCGAAGTTGCCGGTATGATTCCGTACGAAATCCTCTGCAATATTAAACGTGCGAAGTTTACTTATATCGAGTAAGCAGTAAAAGATCGGGCCGTCTGAAATGTGTTTTCAGACGGCCTTTTTGTTATCTGCAATTAAAACGATTCGTCAGCGCGTAAATAACGCCACTTGCCCGGCGGCAGTCGGCCGAGTTTTACTTTGCCCATGCGGATGCGTTTCAAACCGACGACGCGCAGGCCGACCAGTTCGCACATGCGGCGGATTTGGCGTTTTTTGCCTTGTTGCAAAATAAAGCGCAACTGGTCTTCGTTTTGCCATTCGACTTTGGCGGGGCGCAATTTTTCTCCGTCCAAACTCAAGCCGTGGTTGAGTAGGGCGAGGCCTTTGTCGTCCAGTTTGCCACGGACGCGGACAAGGTATTCTTTTTCGCTGCTGCTGTTTTCGCCAATCAGCTGTTTGGCAATGCGGCCATCCTGAGTGAGTACCAATAATCCGACGGAGTCGATATCCAGGCGGCCGGCAGGGGCTAAGCCGAATTTGTGCTTTTCGCTGAAAGGGATACGGCTGTCGTCGCCTTCCCAATGGTTGTCGGCGGTAATGAGTTCGGCAGCGGACTTATAGCCTTTTTCTGCCTGCGCGCTGACGTAGCCGACGGGTTTGTTCAGAAGGATGGTTACGCGCGCTGCTTGTTTTTCATGGGCTTGTTTGTTGAGGTCGATGCGGTCGCGCTCGGTGACTTTTTGACCGAGTACGGCGGTTTGGCCGTTTACTTTGACCCAGCCTTGCTCGATGTAGCTGTCTGCCTCACGGCGCGAGCATAAGCCTAATTGCGCCATGCGTTTGGAGAGGCGCATGGTTTCGGAATCGTTGTTTTGCATGGTATGGCAATATAGAGAAATGGGAATATCGGATTATAGCATTGACCGTTTGTCAGGCCGTCTGAAAACTGAATATTTGAGTTTTCAGACGGCCTTTCGTTTGCTATATGTTAAGGAATATTTGGTTTTGAAGTAAAAAATGAAGGGTATATTGTCTGTTTGTGTTAACCTTACGGACGAACTAATCATTTTGTTTTCAGTCGAATTGGGGTTGAAATGACATTTCACTCATGAAATCATGAAGACTATAATGACTGGTCTTTCTGAAGCGCATTAAGGCAGTTTGTCGCTAAAGCAAGCCTTGGTGCATCACGTTTTAAGGATAAATCAATGAAATCGCTCAAATCATTTTTGATCTGGGGCATTGTGGTTTTGGTAGGCTTGGCCTCCTTTACTACTTTAGCTCTCAGCCGTGGCGAGCAAGTCAGTGCGATTTGGATGGTTACGGCCGCCATTTCGGTATACTGCATTGCCTACCGTTTCTACAGTCTTTACATTGCCAACCGTGTGATGCAGCTTGATCCTAACCGTCTGACTCCGGCAGAACGCCACAATGACGGCTTGGACTATGTTCCCACACATAAAGGCGTACTGTTCGGCCACCACTTTGCCGCTATTGCCGGCGCAGGCCCTTTGGTTGGTCCTGTATTGGCAGCGCAAATGGGTTATCTGCCCGGTACTTTGTGGATTATCTTCGGCGTGGTATTTGCCGGTGCCGTACAGGATATGATGGTCTTGTTCGTCTCCATGCGCCGTGACGGTAAGTCTTTGGGCGATATCGTGAAACAAGAACTCGGTACTGTTCCCGGTGTGATTGCATCCATCGGTATTTTGATGATTATGGTCATCATTATGGCGGTGTTGGCGCTGATCGTTGTGAAAGCATTGGTTCACAGCCCTTGGGGTACGTTCACCATTGCCGCAACCATGCCGATTGCCCTGTTTATGGGTATCTACACCCGTTATATCCGTCCGGGCAAAATCGGCGAGATTTCCATCGTCGGCTTTATTTTGCTGATGTTGGCTGTGATTTACGGTGAAGATGTTGCCCACAGCTCCTTCGGCCATTGGTTCGACCTTGACGGCATTCAGCTGACTTGGGCGATTATGATTTACGGTTTCGTGGCTTCCGTATTGCCGGTTTGGCTTTTGCTGACTCCGCGTGACTATCTGTCTACCTTCCTGAAAATCGGTACGATTGCAGCTTTGGCTTTGGGTATCGTTATTGTTAACCCGACTCTGCAAATGCCTGCAGTTACCCACTTTATCGATGGTTCAGGCCCGGTATTCTCCGGTGCATTGTTCCCATTCTTGTTCATTACCATTGCTTGTGGTGCGGTTTCAGGCTTCCATGCGCTGATTTCTTCAGGTACTACACCAAAAATGGTGGAAAACGAAACCCACGTCCGCATGATCGGTTACGGTGGCATGATTATGGAAAGCTTTGTGGCCATTATGGCTCTGGCTGCCGCCGCTTCGCTTGATCCAGGCGTGTACTTCGCGATGAACAGCCCGGCCGCGCTGATTGGTACTGATGCCAATACTGCTGCCGAAGTCATCACCACTAAACTGAACTTCCCTGTTGATGCCGCAACCCTGTTGCACACTGCTAAAGAAGTGGGCGAAAACACCATTCTGTCTCGTGCAGGCGGTGCTCCAACCCTCGCAGTCGGTATGGCACACATCATGAGCCGTCTGATTCCGGGCGAAGCCATGATGGCGTTCTGGTATCACTTTGCCTTGCTGTTTGAAGCCTTGTTCATCTTGACCGCGGTTGACGCCGGTACACGTGTTGCCCGTTTCATGATTCAAGACTTGGGCAGTATCTTCTACAAACCATTCGGTAACACCGACTCTATCCCTGCCAACTTGGTTGCCACATTCTTTGCCGTAGCATTGTGGGGTTACTTCCTCTATACCGGCGTAACCGACCCTCTGGGCGGTATTAACTCGCTCTGGCCGTTGTTTGGTATCGCCAACCAAATGCTTGCAGGCGTAGCATTGATTATGTGTACTGTTGTATTGGTGAAAATGAAACGCGACCGTTATGTTTGGGTAACTTTGGTTCCTGCTGTCGGCGTATTGTTTGTCACCTGCTATGCCGGTTTGCAAAAACTGTTCCACAGTGACCCACGCGTCAGCTTCTTGGCTCACGCAGGCAAATACCGCGATGCCTTGGCTTCAGGCGAAGTCCTCGCTCCTGCTAAAGACATTGGCGAAATGTCACAAATCATCTTCAACGACCAAATCAATGCCGGTCTGACCGCTTTGTTCTTGGCAGTTGTCGTGATTGTCGCCGTGTACGGTTTCCGTACCGCCATGAAAGCCCGCAAAGTCGGCTGGCCAACTGCTAAAGAAATTCCAGCAGTGTACCGCGACGGTAAACAGCCGGAGGCTCAGCATGAAGCATAAGCTCGCATCTTGGTGGAAAACCATCAAGCTGACAGCAAACTTGATGGCCGGTGTCCCAGATTATGAAAACTACGTTGCCCGCCAGCGCAAACATAATCCCAATGCGCCGGTTATGACCGAGCTGCAATTCCAAGACTACTGCCGCAAACGTCGTTGCGGCAGCAACGGCGGACGCTGTTGTTAATGAAGGCATGAAAAAAGGCCGTCTGAAAATACTTTCAGACGGCCTTTCATTATGGAATATCAATAAACATCAAAAACTTTGTCTTGTCATCAATATTTAATCGAACAACTTACCAATATTTACTCTTCTTCGAGCAGTACCAGCGGACGCTGTATTTTTCTGAGCTCTTCCACCTCGTCTAACAGCCGCATAATCAGCCCCAATGCAGGAATGCCGGCCTCAAAATCACGGCTTAAGCGTTGTGCGCGACGGATGCGGGCAAGATGAAAACCACTGAAGGTGCTTTTTTCGGGCGCACCATCTATGCTGATGATGTCTTCTGCTATAAGTTCCAACAGCCAATCACGACGGCAGCGGCTGGCGGCAACGATTTCTTCAAAAGTAAGGGTAACATCGGAGGACTGAATCATAATTTATCCTTTCTTTTATGCTTGTTTCGCGGCAAAGTGTTCGGCCAATTTTTCCCATGCGGCACGGTCGGCTTCGCTCTCTACTGGCGGAACATTAATGCGGATATTGAGATAAAGGTCTCCGGCTTCTTTTGCAGGAATACCTTTGCCTTTGAGGCGGATGCTTTTACCGCTTTGGCTGTTGGCAGGCAGATTGACCTGTAAGCGGCCTGAAGCGGTAGGGACGATGATTTTGCCGCCCAATACGGCTTCCCAAGGTTTGACATCTATTGTTTGATATACGTCTTTCCTGTTTTTGACGTATAAATCAGGTTGGTTGTGGAACTTGATTTTTAAGTACAAGTCACCGTTTTCTCCACCGTTATATCCCGGCAAACCTTGACCGGCCAAACGGATTTGTTGGCCTTCTGCAATGCCTTTGGGGATTTTGACGTTGAGGGTTTTATTTTGATAAACCGCACGTCCGTATTCGTCTAGAGTCGGCACATTCAAAGTCATGCTACGTTCTGCGCCAACATACGCCGCGTAAATATCAATACTCAATTCAGCATGTTGATCCTCGCCTTTTATTGGGCCGCGGGGTTGCTCGGAACGAGTGTGGGATTGGCGGAATGATGAAAACAGATCTTCAAAATTGAAGTCTCCCGCTCCGAACGGTTCGCCTTCATGACGTTCATAGTGGAAGCCGCCACCGTTAAATCCATTGCCAAACGGATTGCCGCCTTGACCGAACGGATTGCCTCCGGTGCTGCGTCCGTAAGGATTAGCCAACATTTCATCGTATTCGGCCCGCTTTTCTTTGTCGGAAAGCGTTTCGTAGGCACGGTTGATTTCTACCGTACGTTCGGCTGCGTCAGGTTCTTTGCTGACATCGGGGTGGTATTTGCGTACCAGTTTTCGGTAGGCTTTTTTGATTTCGGCCTCATCCGCATCTTTGGCAACGCCTAGTATTTCATAATAGTTTTTTTCTGCCATGTTATTCCTTTGACTGCTCATATACAAAATTCTTATAGTTTTAATAATTGAGGGTAGATATTCTAAAATCAAGGGCGTTGGAAATAAAATTCTCTATTTCTGACAATGATTAATGGGTAATTTATTTCTTTGTTTCTAGAGAAATAGAAAATATAAAGGCCGTCTGAAATACGGTTTTTCAGACGGCCTTTATCAAATTGGGGTTTTATTTATCTTGAGCGTTTTTTTGTTCGCGGACCACCCATTGGGCAATATCTGAACCCAATACTTTAGAAGTGCGGTTCAAGACGGCGCAAGAGCTTTTATAAGCGCCAAACATGCCACCGGAAGAGTTGCGGGTAAAGGTTTTTTTATTAACTTGTTTGCCGTCAACATACAAAGTGGCTGAAACCGCCATACCTTTGGCGTGACCGATAAAGGCATTGCCTGCACTCATGGCGGAAGTGATGGCGATATCTGCGTATGTGCCTTGTTTTTTACCGTCACGGACAACCGTTACATCGCTTTTGGCTGCAGTTTCTTGCAAAGATTTGGACATAATGCTGCCCACTTCTAAACACTCGGAAACAATACGGGTATCGATTTCTTCTTTATCGCGGTAAGGAATGCTTTCATCAATATGGACATCTGCGCTGGCAAATGCAGATGCAAACAAGAATGCGGTTGCAAGGATACGGTTAGGAGACATAGTAGGGTACCTGAAATGGAATGTTAAAAAGAGTTGTTATTGTATAACGGCATTTACACTCAATCAACATAAGTTAAATAGGAAAAGATTTTGTTGAAATAGCTGTTATAGCAAGATAATCAAAAGGCCGTCTGAAATACTGCTATTCAGACGGCCTTTTGATTGGGGCATTAATTTGTTCTGGTCAAATAAGGCAGGGGATCGACTGCTTTGCCGTTTAGACGAACTTCAAAATGAAGCTTGACGCTGTCTGTATCGCTGCTGCCCATGGTGGCGATAACTTGACCTGCTTGGACTTTTTGATCTTTTTGTACCAAAAGCGTATCGTTGTGGGCATAGGCGGTAATGGTGTAGTCGTTGTGGCTGATTAAAATCAGCTTGCCGTAGCCGCGGACTTCTTCGCCAACGTAGATGACGGTACCGGCTGCGGCAGAACGGATTTGTTGGCCTTGTGTGCCCGCAATATCTATGCCTTTGCTGGTTGTGCCGTTGTAGCGTTGGATAATGGAGGATGAGGCGTTATCGGTCGGCCATTGCAGGTTCAATCGGTTGATCGGGGTAACGGCAGTGGTTTGGCGTTGTTGTGTTGCAGTGTTGCGTGGGGCAACATGACGGCGGACGCGCAATACTTGGCCAACTTCGATTTGTGAGGCATTGGGAAGGTTGTTCCATGCAACCAGTGTATTGACGTTTTGTCCGTAGCGTTTGGCGATTTGGGTCAGGGTATCGCCAGGGCGGACTTTGTAGTAGCCGTCAGGTACGGCTCGGTTGGAAGAGATATTGTTGCCGGCACAGGCTGCTAAGACGGCAATGGTGCTGATGAGAGCCAGACGTTTTAAGGCCGTCTGAAAGGTGGAAATAAAATTTGTATTCATGGGTTGATCGTTATGCTGTGTATGATAGATAAGAAGAGTGAAAAAAGGTTCACTCAAAAGGCATGGGATAAAATGCGGAAAGGCAATATAGTACCATTGAGAATTTGTGGGTATGGCAGAATATTTTTATATCTTTTTGATGCAAAGGGACTTTTTTGAAAAGGTAAAAGAACGTGAAAGTTCTTTCAGACGGCATTGAATAAGGCAATAAAAATCCCCTGCTGAGATAGGCGAGCAGGGGATTTTTGTCTCATCGAGCTTATTTGTTCAATTCGTTAGCCAGATACAGCCAAGTTTCAATCACGGTATCAGGGTTGAGCGATACACTCTCGATACCTTCTTCAACCAGCCATTTGGCAAAGTCCGGATGATCTGATGGACCTTGACCGCAAATACCGACGTATTTGTTTTGTTTGCGGCAAGCAGAGATTGCCAAGTGCAACATCACTTTAACGGCAGGGTTGCGCTCGTCGAAGGAGTCAGATACCAAACCGCTGTCACGGTCGAGGCCGAGGGTCAGCTGGGTCATGTCGTTAGAGCCGATGGAGAAGCCGTCGAAGTATTGCAGGAATTGTTCTGCCAATACAGCGTTGCTTGGCAACTCGCACATCATGATCAGGCGCAGGCCGTTTTTGCCGCGTTCCAAACCGTTTTCTTTCAGGGCTTTAACAACAGCTTCTGCTTCACCCAAAGTACGAACGAATGGAATCATGATTTCGACGTTGGTCAAACCCATTTCATCGCGAACGCGTTTCAAGGCTTTGCACTCGAGTGCGAAACAGTCTTTGAAGTTATCGGCTACATAACGCGCTGCACCACGGAAGCCCAACATTGGGTTTTCTTCGTGCGGTTCGTAGATGCTGCCACCTACCAAGTTAGCGTACTCGTTGGATTTGAAGTCAGACATACGGACGATGGTTTTGCGTGGATAAACCGAAGCAGCCAAAGTTGCCACGCCTTCTGCGATTTTATCGACATAGAAGTCGACAGGAGAAGCGTAGCCGGCGATGCGGCGGGTAATTTCCGCTTTCAACTCATCGTCTTGTTTGTCAAATTCCAACAAAGCTTTAGGGTGGATACCGATTTGACGGTTGATGATGAATTCCATACGTGCCAAGCCGATGCCTTCGCTAGGCAGGTTGGCGAAGCTGAATGCCAATTCAGGGTTACCAACGTTCATCATTACTTTTACAGGCGCTTTAGGCATGTTGTCCAAAGCAACATCGGTAATTTGTACGTCCAGCAGGCCGGAGTAGATGAAGCCGGTATCGCCTTCGGCACAAGATACGGTAACTTCTTGGCCTTCGGACAGCAGATCGGTAGCATCGCCACAACCTACAACAGCCGGAATACCCAATTCACGCGCGATAATCGCTGCATGGCAGGTACGGCCGCCACGGTTGGTCACGATGGCGGAAGCACGTTTCATCACCGGTTCCCAATCCGGGTCAGTCATGTCGGTAACGAGTACGTCGCCTGCTTCAACGGAATCCATCTCGGAAGCATCTTTCACTAGGCGTACTTTGCCTTGACCGACTTTTTGACCGATGGCACGGCCTTCGCACAAGACAACTTTTTCGCCGTTGATGGAGAAGCGGCGTAGATTGCGGCTGCTGTCTTCTTGGGATTTCACGGTCTCAGGACGGGCTTGCAGGATGTAGAGTTTGCCGTCTAAACCGTCGCGGCCCCATTCGATGTCCATTGGGCGGCCGTAGTGTTTTTCGATGGTCAGCGCGTAATGAGCCAACTCGGTTACTTCGGCGTCGGTAATGGAGAAGCGTTGACGGTCTTCTTCAGGTACATCGACGTTGGTTACAGATTTACCGGCTTCGGCTTTGTCGGTAAAGATCATTTTGATTTGTTTCGAACCCATGGTTTTACGCAGGATAGCCGGTTTGCCTGCTTTCAAAGTAGGTTTGAATACATAGAATTCGTCAGGGTTTACCGCGCCTTGTACGACGTTTTCGCCCAGGCCGTAAGAAGAGGTAACGAAAACGACTTGGTCGTAACCGGATTCGGTATCGATGGTGAACATCACACCGGATGCGCCGCTGTCAGAGCGCACCATACGTTGTACGCCTGCGGAAAGGGCAACGATGTCGTGTTCGAAGCCTTTGTGGACACGGTAAGAAATGGCACGGTCGTTGTACAGGGAAGCGAATACATGGTGCATGGCTTCTTTAACGTTTTCCAAGCCGTTGATGTTCAAGAAGGTTTCTTGTTGACCGGCAAAAGAAGCATCCGGCAGGTCTTCTGCTGTTGCGGAAGAACGTACGGCAACGGAAATGTCCGCACCGCCGGCATCGGCAACCATTTTGTTCCAAGCTGTTTCGATTTCAGCATCCAGCTGCTCAGGGAACGGAGTATCCAAAATCCATTGACGGATTTCTTTACCCACGCGCGCCAATTCGGCAACGTCTTCAACATCCAGTTGTTTCAGGGCTTCGGAAATACGCTCGCTCAGACCATTGTGAGCCAGGAAAGCACGATAAGCTTCGGCTGTGGTTGCAAAACCGCCGGGAACGCGCACGCCTTTTTCAGTCAGTTGGCTGATCATTTCGCCCAAAGAGGCATTTTTACCGCCCACTCGCTCAACGTCAGTCATACGCAGGTTTTCAAACCAAATAACGTAGTTTTCGGCCATTTGTGTGTCCAATCCAATCCAAAAAATGTTAAAAAAGAAACAAATCCGCCTGCTTATTGTAGCCATTCGTTTGATGGCTGTCATGTGTTTTATCTTTTTAAAAATCACAAATTCGTCTGTGATATTGTGCTTTTCAGGCGTGTAGCCTTCTGAAATGTGAATATCAGATTCATGTTTTTACGTGTTATCTTCTTGTTAAATATGGAAAACAAAATAAGTTAATAAATTTAATAAACAAGATTTATTTTGCAATTTTAGAATAAAATTCTACAAAATAGCAAAAAATAAAATTTTGTGCTAATTTAAAAATTGTTCAAATTTGTTGTAATCCTGTGTAATCTCTCGGGAATCGCTTTATTGCAAAGGCTGTAACTGCTATGATTGCCGTCTGAAACGTTACCCTCAAGAGGATTCATTATGACTGATCCACGCCAAGTCTTCTATATTTCCGACCGAACCGGCCTGACCGCTGAAAATATCGGTGAAGCCTTGCTGAACCAATTTGGCAATGTTGAGTTCAAACGCCATACCTATCCGTTTATCGATACGCCTGAAAAAGCGCGTGCTGTTGTAGACAAAGTCAACCAGTCAGCTGAAAAATTCGGCGTGCGCCCGATTGCTTTTGTCAGTGTGGTCAATGACGAAATCCGTGAAATCATCAAGAAAGCCAATGCGTTCCATATTAATTTCTTTGAAACCTTTCTCGGTCTTTTGGAAAAGGAACTCAATACGGAGGCGGTTGCCGCCCGGCAGGGGCACCACAGTATCGGCAATACTCAACGCTATGATGCGCGTATGGAGGCGGTCAATTTTTCACTGAATCATGATGACGGCGTCAGCGATAAAAACCTGCAGGAAGCGGATGTGATTTTGATGGGCGTGTCCCGTTCGGGTAAAACGCCGACCTGTCTCTATCTGGCCCTGCAATACGGTATCCGCGCCGCAAACTATCCATTGATTCCCGATGATTTGGAATCGACCGATTTGCCGCGTATGGTCAAACCTTATAAAGACAAGCTGTTCGGTTTGACCATTCAGCCTGAGCGTCTGCAGGCTATCCGTCAGGAACGCCGTCCTAATTCGACCTATGCCAAAATCGATACTTGCCGCAGCGAGATTGCTGATGCGCAAAATATGTTCAAACGCCACGGTGTACCGTTTACCAATACAACCGATAAATCAGTGGAAGAACTTGCCGTTCATATCTTGCAGGCTTGCAAGCTGAAACGCCGTTTTTAAATGAAATGATAAAAGGCCGTCTGAAATTTCAGACGGCCTTTTTTTATTTTGTGTATTAAGTCTTAGGCAGGGTAACACCGGTTTGTCCCATGTATTTGCCGTTGCGGTCTTTGTATGAAGTTTCGCAGACTTCATCGCTTTCAAAGAACAAGACTTGAGCCACGCCTTCGCCGGCATAGATTTTGGCAGGTAGGGGGGTGGTGTTGGAAAACTCAAGCGTAACGTAGCCTTCCCACTCAGGCTCGAACGGGGTAACGTTGACGATGATGCCGCAGCGTGCGTAAGTGGATTTACCTAAGCAGACAGTCAGGACGTTGCGCGGGATGCGGAAATATTCGACTGTGCGTGCCAGTGCAAAGGAGTTGGGCGGAATGATGCAGCAGTCGTCTTCGACTGTAACGAAGTTTTTCGGGTCGAAGTTTTTCGGGTCGACGATGGTGCTGTTGATATTGGTGAAGATTTTAAATTCATTGGCACAACGGATGTCGTAGCCGTAGCTGGATGTGCCGTAGGAAATGATGCGTTGGCCGTTGGCCTCTTTGATTTGGTTGGGCTCAAACGGCTCAATCATGCCGTGTTCTTCGGCCATGCGGCGTATCCATTTGTCGGATTTAATGCTCATGGTGGTTGTCCTGGGGTAAGGGTTGTTTGGAAATTCTTTAAAATCAACACAACAGCCTTTAGGCGGGCTTGTTAATTGATGTTTCAGACCGCCTAAAATATAGATAAGGCCGTCTGAAAGGCTGTTTATTTGGTTTTGGAAGCGGATTTCTTAGGCAGTTTGACTTCTTTAATCATACCGTCTTCGCATTTCATGATGAAGACTGGTGTGCCGTTTTGGGAGGCGGTAAAGTTTCCGTGCGCCCTACCTTTTTTGAACATGCCCTCCAGCGTCATATTACGTAATTTGGCGCTGTTGGAGGAGAAAGGTTCGATAAAGGTTTCGCTGTTGCTGGAAACGGTATATACGCCTTTGCCGTCAAATTTGCCGTCTTTAAAGGCTCCGACATAGCTGCGGCCGTCTTGGCATTTCCATGTGCCTTTGCCGGATGGTTTGCCGTCTTTGCCGACATCGCCATCGTAAACGCAACCTTTTTCCTGATAAGGATTGATGGTTTCGGCAATGGCAGGCGTACCCAGCATGAAGGCGATAGGGAGTAGGGCGAGGTGTTTCATCATTCATTCCTTTTTGCAGGCGGTTTCAGACGGCCTGATATTGGGATTCAAAAGTCAGCAGGGTTTCAGCAATACGGCGTGGCAATATGGCTAAAGCGTGTTCGCGCATGGCCGTAGGGATACCGTAGTAGGCTTCGGCAATACTGCCGGTAATGGCTGCCAAGGTATCGCTATCTCCGCCCAGGGAAACTGCCAGTCGGATGGCGTGTTCAAAATCATCGCTTTCAAGAAAGGCGGTAATCGCTTGAGGTACGGTTTCCTGACAGCTTTCGTTGAAATGATAATGCGGGCGGATTTGGTCACAACTTTGGCTCAAGTCGTAGCCGAATTGCCGTGTAATGTTTTCTTTGATTTGCGCTTTTTCCATACCGGTACGCGCCCAAAAGATGGCGGCAGCTACGGCTTGTGCACCTTTAATGCCTTCCGGGTGGTTGTGCGTTACGGCGGCGGATTGCTCAGCAAAATGCAGGGTTTCTTCCAATGTGGCAAATGCCCAACCAACGGCAGAAACACGCATGGCCGAGCCGTTGTCCCAGCTATTATAAGGTTCTGGATCTTCCCATTCTATCCATTGTGAAAAGCGGCCGCCATATGCGCCTTTAGGGCAGGGATATGCCCTACACCATCCTTGCAAAATAGAGGCCAAATTATCGATGCAGCCTTGTAAAACCCAATCGGCAATGGCAACAGTGCAAATCGTGTCGTCGGTAAAGTCGCTGTAGCGGTTGAAAATGTCAAAATCGGTGTGACGGTAGTTGTCAAACTCGAATCGTGATCCGGCAATATCGCCAATGACTGCGCCCAACATCATGACATCCTTTCTGATACTTCTATTGATATTTCAGACGGCCTTTGATATTTCCCAATCAAAAGGCCGTCTGAAAAATTACTCTTGCCAGCCGCCCAAATAAGAAACCAGTTCTTCTAACATGGTGCTGATGGCTTCAGTCATCAGGATTTGCGAGGCAAAGGCGAGGCTGGCAGCATCGTCGCCGTTGCTTTCGGCTTCTTCTTGCAACACGTCCAGATACTGGATGCGTTTGAGCGTAAAGTCTTGAGTGAGGATGAAAGCGATCTGTTCGCGCCATACCAAGCCCAGCTGGGTAACGGTTTTACCGTTTTTGACGTGTTGTACCACTTCATCGGCGGTTAGGTCTTGTTTGGAAACTTTGACGACCGGAACAACATCGCCTACGCCTTTGAGTTCGCAATCGCTGTCCAATTCAAAACCGCCTTCGCAATGGCCTTGCAGCAGCCAGCTGGTCATCAGGGAAGAGGGCGATTGTTTGGTGTTGGGCAGCGAGGCTTCCAAGCCGCCCAAGGCTTCGCGCAACTTGGTCAGGATGTTTTCCGCTTTGGCAGAGGCGGCATTGTTGACCAAAAGATACCCGTGGCGCGTGTCGAAAATCGCCTGTGTGCGGCTGCTGCGCGTAAAGGCACGGGGCAGCAGGTCGTCAGTAATCTGTTCTTTCAGCTCTTGTTTTTCCTTGCGGCCGACATTGCGCGCTTCGTTGTTTTGGATTTCCAAAACCTTTTCATCCAAAATATCGCGGATCACGCCGGCGGGCAGGACTTTTTCTTCTTTTTTCAGGGCCACGCGCCAAGTGTAATCGGCAGGGAAAACCAGCTCGGGCGAAAAGGAAACCGGCGTGGCAAAGCCTTCGCTAAACCAGTCCAAACCCTGACAATGGGCAAATTCGGATTGCGCCAATTTGTCGGCAAGGACTTCCAATTCGGGCAATTTGTCTTTGTTGAGCGGATAAAAACTGATTTGCTTAAACCACATGGCGAGTTTTCCTTTTTATTAAAACCGGCATTATACAGGGAAAATAACATACGGAAATCGGCAGCATCTTTAAAAATGCAGTAAAGGCGTTGACAGAAGAAAAGGCTTTCTGTATAGTTCGCGCTTCGGTTACGCGCCCATCGTCTAGAGGCCTAGGACACTGCCCTTTCACGGCGGCAACCGGGGTTCGAATCCCCGTGGGCGTGCCAAAATTCTTAAAAAACGCTCCTGCTTTTTCAGGGGCGTTTTTTGTTTTCAGACGGCCTGTCGCTGTGAAAATATCTTTAAATTGGTTTACAATAATGCCATTCTGAATCTTAACGAGAGAAAACAATGTTAGACATCCAATTGCTCCGCAGCAATACCGCCGCAGTTGCCGAACGTTTGGCCGCACGCGGTTACGAGTTTGATACCGCGCGTTTCAACGCTTTGGAAGAGCAACGCAAAGCCGTTCAAGTGAAAACAGAAGAGTTGCAGGCTTCGCGCAACAGTATTTCCAAACAGATCGGTGCGTTGAAAGGCCAAGGCAAACACGAAGAGGCTCAAGCTGCGATGGATCAGGTTGCCCAAATCAAAGCGGATTTGGAGCAGGCTGCCGCTGATCTGGATGCGGTTCAGAAAGAATTGGATGCTTGGCTGTTGAGCATTCCGAACCTGCCGCATGAAAGTGTTCCTGCCGGTAAAGATGAAACTGAAAACGTTGAAGTCCGCAAAGTCGGCACGCCACGCGAATTTGACTTTGAAATCAAAGACCATGTTGATTTGGGCGAGCCTTTGGGTTTGGATTTTGAAGGCGGTGCGAAGCTGTCAGGCGCGCGCTTTACTGTGATGAAAGGCCAAATTGCCCGTCTGCATCGCGCTTTGGCTCAGTTCATGCTGGACACGCACACGCTGAAACACGGCTATACCGAACATTACACGCCTTACATTGTGGATGACCTGACCCTGCAAGGTACAGGTCAACTGCCTAAATTTGCAGAAGATTTATTCCACGTTACCCGCGGCGGCGACGAGAGCAAGAAAACGCAATATCTGATTCCGACCGCCGAAGTGACGCTGACCAATACTGTTGCCGACAGCATCGTGGCCGGCAGCGATTTGCCGTTGAAATTGACTGCGCATTCCCCATGTTTCCGCTCCGAAGCGGGCGCATACGGCAAAGACGTGCGCGGTTTGATTCGCCAACACCAATTTGACAAAGTGGAAATGGTGCAAATCGTTCATCCGGAAAAATCATACGAAGCGCTGGAAGAAATGGTCGGTCATGCTGAAAATATTTTGAAAGCGTTGGAACTGCCATACCGCGTGATCACTTTGTGTACCGGCGACATGGGTTTTGGCGCAACCAAAACCTACGACTTGGAAGTTTGGGTTCCTGCGCAAAATACCTACCGTGAAATTTCCAGCTGCTCCAACTGCGAAGATTTCCAAGCACGCCGCATGAAAGCGCGTTTCAAAGATGAAAACGGTAAAAACCGTTTGGTGCATACTTTGAACGGCTCAGGCTTGGCAGTCGGCCGTACTTTGGTGGCGGTATTGGAAAACCATCAAAACGCCGACGGCAGCATTAATGTTCCTGCTGCGTTGCAACCGTATATGGGCGGCGTGACCAAATTGGAAGTAAAATAATCGTTGTTTAAATAAAAAGGCCGTCTGAAACTTGGGTTCAGACGGCCTTATATATGATTGAACAATTATTTGTTGTGTTGACGGAAATATTCCCATTCTTCGACAACGGTACCGTCAGGCAAGTGGCACACGCCGTATTCGCCACCGTCTTTATCTTTTTTGATTTCGGATTTCCCGCCTTGTTTGACACAGAATTCAGAAGCCGGATTGGCCACGCCGACCTTAGGAGATTCTTGTTTTTCAGAAGCGGAACAGGCAGCCAAAGTAGTTGCGGCAGCGAGGCTGAGGATGATGGGTTTGATCATGACGTGTCTTTCATTTGAAGGATAAAAACAAGCGGATTATAAGGGATGCTTGCGTTTAATGGCGTTAACCAGATTAAAGGCCGTCTGAAAAATTTTCAGACGGCCTTTAGTTTAAGAAGTCAAACCAGATTATTTGGCTGCTTCGGTTTTTTCGCCTTCTTTAGCAAAGTATTTGGCGTAAATTTTGTCGTATTCGCCACTTTCGCGTACTTTTTTCAGCGCATCGTTCAACATTTTGATGGTTGCTTCGTCGCCTTTGCGTGCAGCGATACCGTAGTTTTCGATGGTGAAGTCAGGCAGGGAGATGAAATCCAGGCCTTTGGTAGGGTTGTTTTTCACATAGTTGGCAATAACCGCGCTGTCGCTGACGACGGAATCCAAACCGCCGTTTTCCAATTCTTTGATAATTAGAGGAACGCTTTCAAAGCGGGCGATTTTCGGATTGTCGTTGCCCAAGAGTTTGGAAACGGAGAAGTCCCCGGTGTAGCCGGTTACCACGCCGACTTTGGCCATGTTTTTCAGGTCTTCGGAAGAAGCTACTTTTTTGCCTTTTGGAACGAGGACAACTTGGGTGATTTCAAAGTATGGGTCGCTGAAGAGCATGCTTTGTTTGCGGTCGTCAGTGATGGTTACGCCGGACATAACGATGTCCACGTCGCCGTTGTTCAGAGAAGGGAAGAGGCTTTCCCATGGCTGGTGTTTGAATTCGACTTTGAAGTTGCCGGCTTTGGCCATGGCGTCCATCAAATCTACGTCAAAACCTTCTACTTTGCCGGCAGAATCCAAAGATTCAAATGGGGCAAACTCGGCGTTGGAGCCGACACGGTACACTTTATCGGCAGGAGCAGAGGCATTGTTGCTTTGACCGCCGCAGGCAGTCAGGGCAAGGGCGGAACAAGCGAGGGTAGTGGCCAGCCATTTTTTCATGTTCATGATATGTGCTTTCTTAATAAAATGTTAACGGATAAAATCTTAGTTTAGCATAATTTTGTGAACAAACTAGCTGAAATTAGTGGTCTTTTTCTCGGAAAAATGCGTCGGTTACGTCATGGAAGAGGTCGGTGTGCGGGCTGTCTTCGTAGCTCAATTCCGCCAACGCGTCTTCAAAGGCAAGCTGGATGGATTCTACGGCATCGTTGGCCATGTCGGAGGGCAGGGAGCGGATGAGGCCTTTGAGTGCGGTGGCGAGGACATGGTTTTGCATACGCAAAACGTCGTTGGCTTCTTCCAAGTATTCGAGGCGTTGTTCGATGCTGCTCATGATGTATCCTTGAGTATTAAATAAAATAGTGATTATATAGCGAATTAATATTAAAATGTGACGCTTGCGCCGGCTTGCCGGATATGTCCAACCATCGGCCGTATTTCAAGTGATTTTAGGTTTGAATGCGGTTCACAATAAAAATGAAAAAACGAGATTATTATGGAAAACAACCGTCTTGACCCCACAGCCCTCGAGGAAGAAGACCTGAATTGGGAAAAACGCCTGGAAAGATTGCGTCAGGCACGACAATTCAATACTGCGCCGACTCATGCGCCATTGGTTAAAAAATCGGACGACGCTGTCGATGCTGTGCCCAAAACCGCGCCTAAAAAAGAATATAAACTGGATGCTGACAATCGTGAAAAAGTATTGGAAGAGTATTTGTATCGCTGGCAGTTGGAACACAATACTGCCCTTGCAGACGATGGCGAAGCAGTGGAAACCGATGCGATGGTGGTTTTGCAGGACAACTGGTTGAGCGCGCAATCGGCATTGCAGGCCGCGGCTTCAGAGCGTCATATCGAATCAACCCGCACCATCAGACTGAATCCGAAATCAGGTGCCGTAGATTTTGATGTGCCTGAAGTGGAAGAAACTGAAAAACCGGAAAATGATGATGCGGAAGCGGCTGAAGAGGTGGTTTCAGACGGCCTTGAACAAGAACCGGCCATCAATGTCCATATCAATGTATTGAACCCGCAAGCGATCGGCCGTAGGGAAGTATTCTGCGTTTCTGAAAAAGAGTTGACCGAGCGCCTGATTAAGCGTTTGCGTCCCCATGTGGCCGATGCGGTCAACGGCATGATTCGGATTGCCGTGCAAAAACAAATGGCTGTGTTCACTTACCAGTTGCAGCAAATGCTGAACGAGCAGGCACCGGGCTTGGTGGAGGATGTGTTGGAACACAACGTCAAACGTATTTTGGACGATATGAAGACTGAAATGAAATACCGCCGTTGAGTATCCAGGCCGTCTGAAAAGTTTCAGACGGCCTTCGGCGTAAAATTCCCTTAAAATTTTACGAAGCGTGTATAATGGCGACTCACGTTTTCGTGATAAATATCCTTTCTAAATAGTTGATATGCCCGATGCAGAATCGGGCATTTTTTTTGAGATTGTTATGAATAAAAATAAAATCATTGTATTGCTGATTGCTTTGGTTGCCGTATTTGCCTATAACAAAATGCAAAACAAGCAGCCGGTACAATCGCAGAATCAGCAGAAAATAGAAGCCGTTCAAAAACAAAATAATGCGGGCAAAAAGAATGCCGATACGGCTCAGCAGCAAATCGGTTCGGGTAAAGAATCAGCCGAAGCGGTTTTGAAACAGGCGTTTGAAAATGAGCAAAGCGATATTCAGGTTGAGGGCGAGGGCACGGTATGGAAAACCCTGCCGGATGACAACAAAGGCACGCGCCATCAACGCTTTATCTTAAAGCTTTCCAGCGGCCAGACGCTTTTGGTGGCACACAATATCGACCTTGCCGATAAGATTAAGGGTTTGAAAAAAGGCGATGAAGTAGCGTTTTACGGCGAATATGAATGGTCGGAGCAGGGCGGCGTTATCCATTGGACGCACCATGACCCGTCAGGCCGGCATACTGACGGCTGGTTGAAACACGATGGCCGCCTTTATCAGTAAAAACGGTTTTCCTGTTTTTTTAGACGGCCCGAAACACGGCCTTCGGCTTGAAAGATGGTAGAAATCGGCGCAAAATGTTAACAAGTTAAACAGACGGAAAATATTGTTCCGTCCATTGGAATACACAGTAGATTGGAGAATAAATGAACAAAAAACTTCATCCGCAAACGCTGGCCATCCGGGGCGGCAAAGAGCAGACCGAATATCGCGAACACAATCAGGCGCTGTTTTTGACCAGCAGCTTCATGTGGGAAAGCGCGCAACATGCGGCAGATTTGTTTTCCAAAAAAATTAAAGGCTTTACCTATACCCGTACAGCCAATCCGACTACTGCCGCTTTTGAAAAACGCATTGCCGCATTGGAAGGCGCAGAGCGCGCGGTAGCCACTTCGACTGGTATGTCCGCAATTCAGGCGGCATTTTTTACCTTCTTGCAAGCAGGCGACCACGTTGTTTCCAGCCGCAGCCTGTTCGGCACGACCGTCGGTTTCATCAACAACATCGTTACCAAGTTCGGCATCGAAGTCAGCCATGTATCACCGGTTGATGTAGATGAATGGAAAGCGGCCATCAAGCCCAATACCAAACTGTTTTTCTTGGAAACTCCGTCCAACCCATTAGGCGAAGTTGCCGATTTGGAAGCGCTGGCTGAACTGGCGCACAGCATCGGTGCGCTTTTGGTGGTGGACAACAGCCTCTTGTCGCCCGTCGGTTCGCAGCCTTTGAAACACGGTGCGGATATTTCCGTTTCTTCCGCAACCAAAGCCATCGACGGCCACGGCCGCGTGATGGGCGGCGTATTGGCCGGTTCGGAAGAGCTGATGACGCAAGTTGCCATATATTGCAACTCTTGCGGTTTGGCAATGTCGCCATTCAATGCTTGGGAATTGCTCAGTGGCATCGAAACCATCGGTATCCGTATGGAAAAACAGTTTGACAATGCGTTAAAAATCGCCCAATGGCTGCAACAACAGCCGCAAGTCCAAGCCGTGTACTACACCGGTTTGCCCAACCATCCGCAGGCAGAGCTTATCCGCAAACAGCAAAATGGCGGCGGTATCGTGGTGGGTTTTGAAGTTGCAGACCAAGAAGAAGCATGGAAAATTGTGGACGGCGTAGAACTCTTTTCCCGTACTGCCAACCTCGGCGACGTGCGCTCAACCATCACTCATCCATGGACAACAACCCACGGCCGTATGCAGCCTGAAGAAAAACTTGCCGCCAATATCCGCCCGGGCTTGGTGCGCCTGTCTGTCGGCTTGGAATACGTTGACGATTTGATTGAAGATTTGAAACAAGTCTTGAACAAATAAGTTCAAAAAGATATTTCAGACGGCCTGTTGCGGTAAGGCCGTCTGAAATTTACGGACACACATCTGAACCATACAAGGAAAGAATATGACTGAAGCAGAATTCGCCTCATGGGCAATGAAAATCCTACTGAGCGGCCTGATTATCTTTTTGGGCTTTATCGTTTGGAACTTGGGTAAAGAATCCAAAGCCGGCAAATTCGGCATTGCCATGCTCTTCTTGGTTTTGGGCTTGGGTGTGTTTGGATTCGTATTTAAAGAATTGCTGATTAGCTTTTTGGTATTGCCGAAGTAAGCAGAAAGTTTGTAGATAGAACAAGGCCGTCTGAAAATGTTCAGACGGCCTTTTGATTTGATAATTTAAATGACGCCCAATTCTTGCAAGCCGAGCAATACGCCGTCTTCATCAACACTTGGGCAGACGAATTGTGCGGCAGCTTTGGCTGCTTCTTCGCCATTACCCATGGCAACGCCAAAGCCGACGGTTGACAGCATTTCCAAGTCGTTGAAGCTGTCGCCGAATGCCATCACTTTACTCATATCAATCCCCAGTTTTTCTACTGCGTGGGCGATGCCGCGTGCTTTTGAACCTTCCTGTTTGAGTAGGTCCATGGCATGTTTGTGCCAGCGGACGGATTTGAAGCCGTGTTGTTGAATCAGCGGTTGCAGGATTTTTTCTTCTTCCTCATCCACAAAGACCAACATTTGATAAACGGGTTGTTTACGGAAATATTCTTTGTCAGTCAGGAAGTTGGGCAGGATATGTGATAAGCCTTCGACAACGCGCAGCGAATGGGAGGAAACGGCAATTTTTTGGTTGTTGACGAATGCGTAGTCTATTTTGTGTTGTTCAAGCAGGTTGATGGCGGTTTCGATGTCGGCAATATCCAAGGGGTAGCTTTGCAGGGGTTTGCCGCGAAAGGAGATATATTGGCCGTTGATGGTAACGAGCATGTCGATACCGCATTCTTGAATCAAGGCTTTGACTTTGGCGGGAATGGCGGCTTCCGGACGGCCGGTGGCAATGGCAGTCAAAATGCCTTTGGCTTTCAATGCGCACATGGCTTGGGCAACCGAAGGGCGCAGGGTATCCGTGTATTTGCGGTAGAGTGTGTCGTCGATGTCAAAGAAGATGATTTCAGGGTTGTTCATGGTTTACTCGTTGGACTGGGTATACACAGCTTTCATTGAAAATTGTGTGAACAGCTTGTGTATAAATTGGTTTATTATTTGATTGCTATTATAAAAATAAGTTCTGATTAAAATTTAGGCAGATTTTTATTTTGAGAATAAAGCGGAAAGTTATTCACAATAGGCCGTCTGAAAATTTGGTTTTCAGACGGCCTTGTTTTAAGCAATCAAACGGATATTTTCTTTGTCTTGCCTGAATTTGTTTTTAATCACGAGAGGCAGGCTGCTGTCGAAATACCAGCTTCCATCAGGCAATGCCAACGCGCCGCCGGCGCAGAGCAGGGTAATGCTGTTTCCGGTCAGGGGGTCGGTTTCGGTAATTTCAATTTCGTGCGCTTTGCCCCAATCGGTTACAGGGAGTAGGGCGGCAAGCTCGGTAATGCGTTGATTTTGATGTTTGATGCCGTTTGGCTGGCGACAGTTGCCATTGCATTTTCCGACGGCCTCGACAGGGCAGGGTTCGCCTTTTGCGTAGCTGGTCGGCAAAATATTGAGCGAATCCGGGCAGAGCCTGTGTTCTTGCGACCATTGCGTCAAGGCGCGTTTGGCTGCTTTTTTGTGGGCAAACAAACCGTAAGGACGCCAGTTTCTTGTACCGCTGTTTAACAAGACAATGCGTGCTTGAAGGCTGCCGTGTTCGTCCGTGATAAAGCGGACGGTAGAAAACGATGTGGACTTTTCAGACGGCATCAGTTGGTATTCCTGCATGGTCTGGGCTTTGAGCCATAATGTATGAAGCTGTCCGACTGCCGGAATAAAACGGATGGAGGCTGCGGCTTTGATGTGCGGCGGCAGTTTTTTGCTGTGCAGCAGGGTGGCGGTTTCACTGTATGCGCGTTCGTGTGCTTCAATGGCTTGGGCTTTGCCGAAATGATCAAACCAAACCAATACGCCATAACTGTCGGGCAGGGCATAGAGCTGTTGGGCAAGCGAATCAGGCAGCCAAGTGGGCAACATTTTCGGATTCATCAATACACGGACGTGTTCGTCCCATTGTTGATGATTTTTTTCTGCCAGACTTAATTCGAGATAATCACACAATGCGGCAACATCGGTCATGGCGCGGTGGCGGTTGGCCGTCTGAATGCCGGTGCGTTCGATAATGCTGTCGAGGCTGTGTTTGTAAAACTCAGGATACAGGCGGCGAGACAGTTGAACCGTACAGAGCGAGGGTGCGGCAAAGTCAGTATGGATACGAGCAAACTCGTGGCGCAGGAAGGTATAGTCAAAGCGGCTGTTGTGGGCAACAACCACAGCACCTTGCAATAGCGGCAACAAATCACCTGCAATATCGGCAAATACAGGTGCGTTTTTCACCATTTCATCATGAATTCCGGTCAGTCTGGCAACAAATTCGGGAATGCTGCGGCAAGGATTGACCAATTGCTCGTAATGTGTGGCGCGTCCTTGCTCAAAACGAACAAGGGCGACTTCCGTTATCCTGTCTTGATAGAAATTTCCACCGGTCGTCTCCAAATCCACCACGACCACAGGTCGTCCCAAACGGGAAAATGCTTCGGATAAGAGCGGCCAGCGTGCGAAATCTGACATTTTATTCTCTGTAAATTCAATAGCAAATGCGCATTTTACACGCTGTCTGCAAGTTTTCCAAATAAAACGCTTGACAGTAAATAGCCCTCTCTTTATAATTCAAATCTTTCTTGATGCACCCGTAGCTCAGTTGGATAGAGTATCTGGCTACGAACCAGAGGGTCGGGCGTTCGAATCGCTCCGGGTGCGCCACAGAAAATCTCCGCGCCCATCGTCTAGCGGTTAGGACATCGCCCTTTCACGGCGGTAACCGGGGTTCGATTCCCCGTGGGCGTGCCAGTTGCTTTAAAATAAGCCATCACTAAAGAATAGTGATGGCTTATTTTTTTCACATTTCCATATTTAAAAGTTTATAGTTATTTAATTTTTTAAATAACTTTCTTAGCTGTTCAGACGGCCTTTGCCTATCCTTCTGCCCAAGGCATCGTAGGTGTAGGGCCAAGTCTCTTTCGTGCCGTCATTTTGAAGATTTCGGCTTTAACCAGTTGGTTATGCAAATCGTAGAAGTAGTTTTGTACTTCGCCGTTTGCCAGTTTGCGGTGGATCAGGTTGCTGAAACTGTCGTAGTAATAGCTGCTACCGTTGTATGCTTTAAGGTGGTTGTCGGGTATATGAGGGTTGGTTTGTAAATTAGGCTCCAATTTTTTGGGAAGAGATTGACCCATTAGGGCTTGCCTCTATTCCAGCACCATCTTCTCTTTCTGGCTTTTCAGGTGCCCAAAGAGCCAGGTTTTGGGTGTAAATTCACGATTAGATAACTGCATAAGAAAGCAGCCAACAAATACACTACCTCTTCTACGACCAAATTGGTATCCCAAGAGAAATGACCAACTGTGAAGGTAACCTCTGGTTTATTTTGGGAATTATTATGATTGGGGCAAACTAAAAAGAGAAACTAACACATCTGGAATTGCTCTTAAACCATTCCGATTATGCATTGCAATTTTTCAGGTATTATGAGTTATGGCATTAAGGTCATCTTAAAACGTTCCTTTTAGACAACTTAATGCTCTGTTAGGATATGATTTTCGCATTATTGGGTAAATAATATCTTCCTCACAGGACAAGAAATAGTCATAATTATTTGTGTTCAATTTCTTAAATAAGTAAGATTTATTTTTGAAACTTCATTTGATATCAAATATTTTCCATGGAAAGAGTACCGTTCGAGAATGTGTCCTTCAGGAAGTTTCCAACATTTTCTTAATCCTCCTCCAGAAGTTATAGGTTTGTAACGATAATCTGCTCAAACTTATTAATTAATTGATATTTATTAGTATTTTTAATTCTTCTGGTAGTTTGGCACCATTTCTATGTGCCTTTTTAGCCCAAAATATGGCTTTTTCTTTATTGCCTTGTGTGAAAAATAAATCAGCTAAATTGGATTGGGTAATTGGATGTCCATTTTTTGCAGCGATCTCTAGCCATTTAAATTCCAAATCTTGATCTAAAGATACAAACATATGATATTGATATAATTTGAATGCTGAATTTTTATCTCCATTAGTGGCGTTCTCTTCGAGAATATGAATTTCTTCATCTGAAATCCAAAAAGTACTACCTGTTGATATGAAGTTAGTCATTTTCTCATTTCTTTCTGGATGTTGTTTACATGATATTAAAGGGGTTGATAACAAAAATAAAATTAAGAAATTTTTCAGTATTTCCATAGTTATCACGTTCCTTACTTATTTTTTACTTTGAGGAGTAAAGATCCTCATGGTGCCTGGTTTGCTTGTATCTTGCGAGCGATCAGCCTTCATTCCCATCGGTGTTAATTTCCCGTTACTTGAAAACCAAAGATATTCA